>JBCDAA010000390.1:0-8439 GCA_039186435.1 Myxococcota bacterium
CGATCGTGGCTGGTCATCCGGCTCCCAACTTCGGCTACTCCTCCTGCCGCACAAGCGGTCGGGACTCACCCAGGCGCGTGACTTCGTCCCACTCGGTGATGAGCTTGCCGCCTGCCTTCTCGTGTCGCCGTTCGTGCTGACGCAGCAGCTCCGCGCACGCGTGGTCGACGTAGGCGAGGCCGCCCAGGTGGATGTGCACCTCGGCGCTCTCCGGAATCTTTTCGAGGGCAGCGGCGAGGCGCGGGAGTTGAACAAAGGTCGCGGCCCCATGGATGTCGACATCCCAGCGGCCGTCTCTCTCGACAACGTCGACGTCGACGTGGCTGAACGCGTAGAGGAGCTTGAGCAGCGCTGCGCCGAGCCCGATCAGGATTCCCCAGAGAAGGCCCACAAAGAAGATGGCCCCCACGGTGATCGCGAAGATCCAAACCTCGGTTCCACCTTCTCGATGGAGCGCGACGATCTTCTGTGGCGCGAGGAGCTTGCCCCCGACATAGACGAGCGTTCCCGCGAGGGCAGGGACGGGGATGTATTCGAGGAGCCACGGCGCTGCGGCAACGAGGATGAGCAGCATGAAGCCGTGAATGATCGCCGCCGCGCGCGTTTCCGCGCCCGCGTCGATGTTCGCGGAGCTTCGTACGATGACGCCCGTGACGGGGAGCGCCCCGAGGAAGCCTGCGACGACGTTACCGACGCCGAGCGCCAAGAGCTCGCGGTTGTAGTCGGTGCGCGGACCCTTGTGGAGTAGGTCTGTCGCGTTCGCACAGAGGAGACTTTCCGCCGCCGCGATCATTCCGAGGGCGACCGCGGCGCCGATGAACCCGAGGTCGGTGAGGAGCGAGAGGTCGTCGACGCGCGGCACGTTCAGCGACGCCAGGAGCGAGCCCGGTAGATCGACGGTGGCGACCGGTAGGTCGAACGCCATGACGAGCAGGGTCACCGAGAGAACGGCGACGAGGGGCCCGGGGATCCGCTTTAGTTTTTTGGGTGCGAGTCGGGCCCATCCGATCAGGAGCGCGATGGTCAGAAACCCGATGCCGGCAGACCACTGGCCGCTCGCGTTGGCGAGCGCCTCCGTCCACACCGCGGGGATGGCAATGGCAGCATTCAACCCGCCCATGGGTGCCGTCGCCCCAACGACCATGTGGAGCATCTTCATGACGATGATCACGCCGATGCCCGCGAGCATCCCGCCGATGAGCGCAGGCGAGACTGCTCGAAACCAGGGTCCCAGCTTGAACATCGCGGCGGCGAGCTGCAGTGCGCCCGAGATGATGACTGCGTAGCCGAGGGCAGCGAGTCCCCAACCGTTGACGATCACTAGGACTGACGCGATCAACCCAGCCGCGGGACCGCTCACCTGGAGCGGTGAACCTGCGAGTGCGCCGACGACGATACCGCCGACCACACCGCTGATGATCCCGAGACCCACCGGCACCTCTCCGGTGGTGGGATCCACGGGGAGGGACGCGAGTGCCACTCCAAGGCAAAGTGGGAGCGCTACAAGAAAGACGACGACTGCAGCACCAAGGTCGCGGATCGACATGACGCGGAAGTCTATAGGTTGCGCGTCGACGGCGGAAAGAGAGTATCGCTAGCCCGCGCGAATCTTGCGCGGCACCCACGACTCGGTTCGAGACATCTCGATCGTCTACGGGATGGTGCTCTTGTCCAAGAGCTTGGCTTTCGCCGAATCCGCAGGTGAGTTCACTCACGCCAGGGGGCTGGCCTGAAACATCGGCTCATCGTGGGGGAACACTAGTGGTCACCCTACGTTCACAACAAGATGGTGCACAAAGATTGAATCCGCGATTCCTGCATGCTGGCCGGACTGGACGGCGTGAGTGACACGACGGAAAAAGAAATCCGCCAACCTTGTAAGGATGGCGGATTCCTTGGCGTCCCCAGCGGGGTTTGAACCCGCGTTACCGGCGTGAAAGGCCGGGGTCCTGGGCCACTAGACGATGGGGACAGGTATTTTCGTGGGCCGTGACGGGCTCGAACCGTCGACCGTCGGATTAAAAGTCCGCTGCTCTACCAACTGAGCTAACAGCCCTCCGCCTTCTGGTCGCTATCGAAACCGCCTCGGGCGACCGACTACTTAAACGTGAGCCCGGGATCGGTCAAGGAAATCTGGCATCTGATTTCAGATGGTCCGAAACACTTTTCGACCTCAGACGTCTACGTAAGGGAAGGCGACGATTTTCTGACACACCACCGGATAGGAAAGTCGCCACCTTGCCACCCCTTCGCACCGAACTGCCGCACCTTGGCCAAGAGATCACGAAAGAAATCAGGAGTCCGCGCAATGGCACGCCCGTTGCAGGGCTCTGGTGTCGAATCGGATCGAGCCATGGATCTTCGCCTTCCCCAAACCCCGGTAAGCCTCGTCGTCGCGGAACGCGGCGTCGACTGGGGTTTGTGGGTGGAGCGATTCCAGACGGGCACGCCAGATGTGGTCGTGATTGCGCAGCGCCCCGGCGAGACCATCGGGCAGCTTTCGCAGCGCGTCCGTGAGCGCGTGGAAGCGCTGGAATCTTCGGGCCATCAGGTTGCTCGCGCTGTGATCGCAGGCGCTGGTGGACCTGCAGCATCGACGCTGGCCGCCCGGCACTCGACCATCAAAGCGATTGTTGCGCCGATGGTGAAGCAATGTCAGGGCACGCTTCTCCTCGATGGGCAAGGCTCCGATCGCTTCAGCATGACAGCACTGGCTACTACGGTTGCCACCATGGTTCGCGGGACTGGCGTGAAGGTCGTCGCTACGGATCATCCGGTCGCGAACGTCGCTTGATCCAGCCCTAACGTTTTCTAGCGTTAGGAACGCAACGCTCGTTGCTGAGCGTGACCGAAAAGCTGCGTAGTTTTCGTCCTCGTTGGTGGAATGCGCGTTGCTGCGTTGCTGCGCATGCGATGTCTCGTGGCGCTTGTCTTGGTTGCGGCGTGCTTTTCATCTGGCGCAGGCGAACGTCGTGACGCTGGTGTTCGTGACGCCACCGTCGATGCGACGACTCCACGAACGACCCCGCGGATTCGGCTGCGCGCACATACCGAGGAGGGGATCGTCCTGCGACTTCAATACGACGAGGACGTTCGCTTCTGGGGCTACTTCGACGGGCCGCTCACGATCGGCGATGACGTGGTGGTCCCCGATCGCGATTTGGAGATCATCGCGGTGGACCTCTCGAGCGATCTTCGGTGGCAGGTTCGCACGTCGCACGACGGTGACGAGGAATGGCCTTTCGCGAACCCCGAGTTCATCGCGAGCTTGGATCTGATCTACGGCGACGAGGGAACGTTCACACTTCGCGGCTTCACGCCCGAGCAAGCGTTCGTGCCTGATCTTGCGCCGCTTCGGGAGGGTTTTCTCGGCCGCTTCGATCGAAGTGGTCGCGCCGAACAGATCACCGACGAGCTCTCTCCGGCGATCGCGGGGGCGACCTCCGCAAACCGAACGGTCACGGCGTACGCCATCGATCCGGAGCGCCCGCTTCGGATCGGCGAACGCCTCGTCACCACCCGCGCTGAGATGGCGCTCGTGATGGTGGGGCTTGGAACGGACGGGGAGCCATGGACGCGGCTTTGCTACGAGGGTCCGAACAACCCGGATTTGGATCTCTTCCTCTCGATGGATGGCGCGGGCTCGCTGACGGCGATGATGTCCCGTCTCTCCGAAGAGTTGACTGCCGAGGTATTCGGAGAGGAACTCACCGGCGTCGATGCGGTGCTCTCGCGCGTGGGGGCGGACGGAACGTTTGGCCCGATCGAGCCCTTCGAGCGTCGTCGTTCCGTGCGGACGGCGGGGGAAGTCCTCCTACTCCAGCAAGGTGAAACGTGCGTGGTGACGGGGTTTCGCGATGGGCGCATGTCGGGGACGCAGGAGCTGCCCGGGATCTGTCACGCGGAGGGTGCTCCTGGAGGTGCGCATGTCGCAGCGGTGCAAGACGGAGTCACCACGGTCGCGCGCGTCGACGGGAACGGAACGCTGCAATGGTCTCGCGAAGTACCCGGCGTTCGTGCACTTCCGACGCGGAACGGAGTCTGGGTGATTCAGGAGTTTGGGCCCGCGGACGCACCGTTCCAGCTCGGCGACGTGCGGCGAGAGACGGCCGACGGCGCGCTCGCATTCGTGTTTGTCAACGCGAGCGGCGAGGTTGCGCGGGTAGAGTTCCTCGACGAGATCGGGAACGACACGCTGGACCTCATCGCGCCGATGGTCGCCTACGAGGACTCTGTGTTCGCGTTTGGCTACAGCGAAGTTCGCGGTCAGTCCGCGCTGACGGTCATCACCGCTGGCCCTTCCGGAACCAAGCGCGCGCGCTTTGCGGGGCCTGGCCCCGAGCTCGGCTGCGCAGACACGTTTTCGTTTTGCGGGCTCGCGCCCCATGCGGGCGGAGTGGATGCATGGCTGTCGTGGAGAGGGTCGCTCACGCTTCCCGAGGGACGGGAGCTCTTCGGTGCCGCTGGCGAGTTTTTGGATCGGCGCGGCGGCGCCCTCGTGCAGATTTCTTTTGAATAATCTGGAACGCGAAGAGGGCTTGGTGTGTTGGGCCCTCGTGATGCGCATCCTTTCGAGTTTTGTGCTGGTGCTGGTCGGCTGCGGCGCCCCGTCTGCACCGCCGCGTTCGGAGTCGCAGACCGCAGAGTCATCCGACCGTGCCGAGGTGCCGCAGGGCGCACCAAGTGCGGATGCGCCGCTCTGCCTTCCCCTCGTGTCAGGTTGCGGATGCGCGTACCAGTGCGCGCGAGGCGAGCGAGAGGTCGATGGCCAATGGCAGGTCTCGCACGATTTTCAAGACAGCCGCCTCGACAACGCGACGGTTCAGCGCTGGTGTTTCGACGCCGCGGGTCGAGGACGGCCTGCGCAGGATGGGGATCGAGACGGCTGCCGCGAGGTCTTCTTTGACGGCACCCCCTGTGGGGGCGAGTGCATTCCTACGACCGCGTTTCTCGAGTGTCATGCCGTCGACCAGCACTGCGAGGGTTCCTAGGCTGGTAGACTCCTCCGGGAACGGGGGTTTCTTTTGCGTACGCTTAATCTTCTGGCCTGCGTGGTCAGCGTTGGAATCGCTTCTTCGACCGCAAGCGCGGAGGTCGTCAACGTCTCTCCAGGCGACGATCTTTTGGCCGCGCTTCGAGGGCTCGAGGCCGGCGACGAACTCATTCTCGCAGCCGGCACCTACGACACCGGCGGCGCGTTCTGGGAAGTCACCCTGAGCGGTACGGAAGCGGAGCCGATCCTCGTTCGCTCGGAGGATGGCGCGCGCGCGGTTATCGCCGGCACCCCTGCGCAGAACGTGATCAATCTGGAAGGCTCGAATTTTGAGTTTCGAAGTCTTGAGATTCGGGGCGGAAGCCACGGCCTGCGCCTTGGGATGTCCGTGCAGAACGCGGTCTTCGACGACCTACGGATTCACGACGTCGCCGACGTTGCACTCTCCTGCAATCGCCCGGGTTCACGATGCGAGAACATCACGATTCGACGCTGCGAGTTTTGGAACACCGGCGCAGGCGGAGGTGGCCCGGGCGAAGGGCTCTACCTCGGATGCAACGGCGACGGATGCCAGTTCATCGACTCGACCATCGAGAATAACTACATTCACGACACCACCCAGGGCAGCCAAGGCGATGGCATCGATCTCAAGCCGGGCTCCTACGGCAATGTGATCCGCAACAACGTCTTCTACAACACCCGGCAGCCGGGGATTCTCATCAGCAGCTTTCCGGCGGGGGGAGGTCGCGAGCCCAACCTCGTCGAGGGCAACCTCGTGGTCATGGCCATGGACAACGGTATTCAGATGGTCGGGCAGGCGACCGTCCGCAACAACATCGTCATCGGCGCCAGTGCGAGCGGAATCTCGTCCAAGCCGGACCCGCTGGGAACGCCCTTCGAAGCCATCGTGGTCCACAACACCGTCGTCGACGCGGACGGTGCGTGTTTTCGCGGAAACGAATGGGATGCGGGGTCCGGCAATGTCGTCGCGAACAACGCATTCTATTGTCCAGGAGGCGAGTCGCTGCGCTTTCCTGCTGGAACGGGCTCTGCGCAGCTCTTGGGAAACGTCGTGCTCGGGTCGACGACGGGAGCGACGACAGGGTTCACCGACGGGGCGAGCGTCGCGGCGGATCTCGGCGATCCCGCTGCCCTCGTCGTCTACCCACCGGTGGGTTCGGCGCTCGTCAATGCGGGCGACTCATCCGTCGGGGTGACGCTCGACTTCAACGAGCTCGCGCGCGACGCGATGCCGGACGTCGGCGCGTACGAGCACCTCGGCAACGAAAATCCGGGTTGGCCGCTGGCGATGGACTTCAAGGGAATGGCCGCTGCGGGGACCGACGCCGGACCGGGCCTCGATGCCGGTGCAGCACGCGACGCGGGCGCCGCCGCCGACGCCGGCGGACGAGATGCGGGGTCGACCCGTGTGGATGCCGGAGAGGGCGAAAGTGGCGGTGGAGGATGCCGTGCAGCAGGGGGCGGAAGCTACGCGGTTCTGATGCTTCTTGCGCTGGCGATGCGGCGTCGCCGCAGATAGAACGCTCCTCCGATCGCTTTAGAAATTCGGCTGACGAGCGCGTGGCGGGTTGCTAGGGTCCGGCCGTGATTCGATTCTATTGCGTCTGTTTTCTTGCTTTGATCGCCGCGTGTGGCGCGCGTCAAGCCGGTCGTAGCGGTGGTGGAAGCGCCGCTGTGAGCCTTTACGAGTTCCCGTCCGCCGACGAGGTTTCAGCGCTGGCGTCGCAGCCCGTTTCTCCGCGAACGGTTGAGGCGGGCCTCCCTTCGCCAGAGGAGTGGGCGGCCTCCGGTCCTGTTCCGAGCAGCCAAGCCGAAGGTCCTCACGAGGAGGAGAGCCTCGCGGGGCAGGGCGTGACGGCGTATGCGTCGTCGCGCCCGAATGTGCGTGCAACCGCAGCGATGGCCTGCTTTGCACGCGAGCTCGGAACGCGCTGGGCCGAGGCGCCGGAGCTTCCCGCGGCGTCGTTTCGTCGATACCTCGCGGCCTATTGCGGGGCGACCATGCCGGAGGTTCGGGTACTTCGCCGGACGGTCGGACCGGAAGGGGAGATACCCGCCGAGGCCTTCGACCCCACCGTGCTGGTCGACATTTTTCCGGAGGGGTCGACGCTCGAGATCGGTGCACACTTCATCACCAGTGGCGATCGTCGTCTGGTCACCATCGTCGGCGCGCGCCTCGAGGCGCAGATGACGAACGTGCGACCCGAGCCGAGTGAGCGGAACACCGTCCGCATTGCCGGCCGCCTGCTTCGGCCTATCGAGTTCCTTGAGGCGGCGATCAACCAAGGTCCCTACGGCGTGCAGCAATGTGCGCTGAACCGAAGCGTCCAGCTCCCGGACTTCGACATTCTTTGCCGGATGGACCCGAACGATCACGTGGCCGCGATCACGATTCGAGGGGGCGTCCGAGGTCATCTGCTCGCGATCCCCGTGGCGTCGGTGTTGGCCCGGCGGCCGGGGACCGAGGGGACGCCTTATCGTCCGACGGCGACGGGAAATCCGCGTCCCGTGACGACCCCGGATGAGTTTGCAAGCGTACTGGTCGAGCGCGTGAACGGCTTGCGTGCCGCGGCGAACCTAGCGCCAGTCGCACACGCGACGGAGCAGTCGGCGCTTCTTCACCGCGTGACGCCCGTCTTTTTTCAAGCGCGCCAGCAGGGCGATCTTCGCACCGTCGACACGCTGGCGGTTGGCGTGCTCGCGGGGTGGAACGTCGGAGCGTCGGATCTTCGCTCGGGCGATATCGGCGCGATGACAGAGTACGGGACCCCCGACCCGGCTCAGTGGCTGTCCACCTTTGTTGCGGAGCCGAACGGACGCGATCTCCTTCTTGATCCCGAGGCGCGCTTTCTCGCGGTCGGTGCGACGATGATCGAAGGTGGGGTCGACGTCTTCGCGGCGACCTACCAGCGCTTCGACGGGCTCGATCGCGATGCCGCTTCGCGCGAGGTCTTCGAGCTGGTTGCCGCGGCCCGAGAGGCGCGGGGACTTCCGGCGCCGACGCGCATCACGAACTTTCCTCAGCTCGATGGACAAATGGATCGCGTCCGGGAAGGAAAGGAACCGATGAGCGCCCTTCAGGCGGCGAGCCAGCTGGCGGCTCCTTCCTGGCAGCGCGGTGTGCGGGGAGTGGTCTTTGAAACGACCCGCCTCCGATCGATCCAGATTCCGGAGCGCTTTCTGCAGCCGGGGCCGCTCTCCCTTTGCGTTAGCGTGACCTTTCGCCGCGCGGAAGGCGCGCCCTGGGCGCACTACGTCGTCGGCATTCTCTTTCCGGACTGATGTGTTCTAGAGAGGCACCGCATCGTCGATCCTCGGGATTCTCTACAGTCCCTGATCACTCGCACTCGTCTGCGCCGATGGTGTAGCGGCTGCGAGGTGCGCCGTCGTAGTCCGTTTCGGCGCCGACATCGCTGCCGGCCGCG
>JBCDAA010000391.1:0-8358 GCA_039186435.1 Myxococcota bacterium
CACGCAGGTCGTTCGCTTCACGGCAGGATCTCCGCAGCTCGTTCGTGAAGGTAAACCTCGACCCACGCGTACCCGCTTGCATGGAGCTCCACGGCGTCGGAGGGATCCGCAGGATCGAGGCCCTGAGTGGTCTCCCAGGCGTCGGGCATTCCGTCGCGATCGGCATCGGCCGGCGCAGTCGGCCCGTCGGTGATCAGAGGATCGCTCACGCGCCCGAGTTCCCCGGTCCCGTCAAAGAACTGCTGCACCGTTCGCTCGCCCATCGGGTCGCGGGGCCATGCTCCAGCGCGGGCAAGAACGTCGTCCCGGGCCGCGATGCGGTCCTGGTGTCCAAGACTCGAGCCCTCGTGGGGCGCGTCGACGATCGTGGGGCTGTGATAGGCCCGCGCAAAGAAGGGGAGGTCCGGCTCGTAAACGTTGTCCTCAGCGTAGAGGTGAATGAACGAGCCAAAGTTCGTAAAGAAGGTCGTGTCTTCGACGGGCGTGGTCGGACCCGCCTTCGCGGTGTTGCCGACAACATTCACGAGAACGCTTCCGACCCCCTCCGAGTTGGAGAAATGCAGCACCCTTCCATGACCGCAGTTGTAGAAGACGTTGCGGACCACATCGACGCGGGTTCCTTCCGTGGGGCCACTGCTCGCCCAGTGCATATGCGGTGCGCAGCGGCCGGCGTGGTGCGCGCTGTAGTTGTGGTGAAAGGAGATGTTGGCGGTCGGGGCATACGCGAGGAGCGCGCCGTAGCGCTGTCCGGTCGGGCCGCTATTGGTGATGGTGCTCCACTGGATCGTGTAGTCGTGGCTGAAGGTGATATCGAACGCTTCATCGGTGCCCCCCGAGAAGTCGCAGTGGTCGATCACGATGTGGTGCGCGGTGTGTAGCGCGAGGTTGTCGTAGGAGTCACGGCCGCGAAATCGGAGGTGGCGCACAACCACGTCGTGAAGACCGCCGCGGTAGGAGTGGAGCGCTGCGCCGCCGCCGCGAAAGGTGATCCCTCCGGGGGAGGTCTCCCCTGCGATGGTGAGGTAGGAATGCTCTTCCCTTAGGTTGCCCGAGTCCCCGGGAACGTCGATCACGCCGGAGACCGCGAAGACGATGATGCGCGGCTCGGGGGTGTAGAGGGCTTCGGAGAAGGACCCCGGCCCGCTCCAGTCGAGGGTGTCGACGACGAGAACCCGTCCACCACGGCCGCCCGGCGTTTCGGTGCCGTAGCCGTCGGCGCCGGGAAACGCGGGCAGGTAGTCGAGCGGTGGGCCGCTGTCGATTCCGACGTCCGCGCGAGCCATGCCGGCGTCGGGCGGGGCTCCGTCCGCGCGACCAGTATCGGGCGCAGAAGACGCATCGGCCGCATCGACCGGCGCCGCGTCGTCGCCGCATCCAAGGGCGACGAGGATCGCAAAGAGGGTGATCGCTCGCATGGGATTCACTTTCATCCGTGTCGGTAGAGGTAGACGTTCCGCACGTCCCGGTAGTGCTCGAAGAAGAGGACGACGCCGCAGTCCGGAATCGGGACCTGAAAACGGGTTCCGCGGGTGAAGGAAGGGCGATCCACCATGTCGTCGATGCGCGTCCACGTGTCCGCAACAGGGTCAAACTCGTAGAAGACGTCCGCGTCGATGTCGTGGACCAGGAAGTTTCCGCTTACGGGCTCGTAGGCGTGGAGCGCGCGGCTGTTGTTCAGGGAGATCGGCGCGTCCGCGAAGCGGCGGAACTCTCCGGCAGCCGACATGGCGTAGTGCACGCGGTCGCCCCCGTTGCCGGCGCCCATCCACACCAGACCGCGCGCTGGATTGGGTTCCGCAAAGTTGTTGTAGGTGCCCCAGGGCGAGTCCTCCGCGCCCTCGCGCTGCGTCCAGCGCGTTCCGTCCCACAAGGCGACCCGCCCGGTGCGCCCAACGTAGACAAGCCGGCTCCCCTCGTCGGTCTCGAAGAAGGCAAGGCCCGAGGTCGGCGTGGCCGAAAAGGGGATCTCCGGGAGGTCGCTCCAGGTGCGACCGTCATAGACGCGAACGACCTCGTCGTGAAACTTCGAAAAGTAGTGCAGCCCACGTTCGGAATCGAAGGCGTTGCCGTCGTAGGCGTGCCCGCTGCCGGCGAAGGGCGTGGCCTCCATCGTCCACGCATCCTCGACCGCGTCGTAGGTGAGCCGCTGGTAGGTGGCGGGATCCGCACAGCAGGTGCCCGGACCGCCGATCCAGTGGACTTTGCGCTCGACGGAATCCCAGACGGCCGAGTCGCTCCAGTAAAGAAGGCTGTAGTGAAGGTCGAGGTCGAGGGCGCCGGAATCGTCCGGCATCTCGACCCAGCTGCGCGGTTCCATCGCGGAGGCGAGCGCGCCGATGACCGTATCGGAACCCATGCACCAGTCGGCGAGGGCCGGAGGTCGGCGCGCTGCATCCATCGCCGCGTCCGAGCCGGAATCCGGGTCCGGGTCGCCCGCATCTCGCGCGCCGGCATCGCGGCTCGGGCCCGTATCACCTGCTGCGTCAACGGAGCGTCCCGCGTCGACCGCCGCATCCCTCGGGGAGGTCCCCGCGTCGGAATCAGTCGCTGGCGAGTCGCAGCCTGCGAGGAGGAGGATGACCATGCCCAGGCGCCCAAAACTCATGGAGCACGGCAGAGCAAAGTTCGTTCCTCGCGGAGAAGCCCGCGCTTTGTCGGTCGATGAGGAAAGGTGGCGGGGTCGAGGCGGCAGGGTTCACCACGCCATGGCGGGGGAAACCCACCCACCCATACGGGTTCCAGAATCGAGCTCAGTCCTCGAGGACGATCGGAAGCGGCGCGGGCGAAAGGCTGCGATCCGGGCCGAGCTGTTCGAACTCGTTCGTGCCCCAGCAGTAGGCCAATCCCGACCGGCCGATGGCGCAGGACACGCGGTTGCCTGCGGCGATCGCAACGAAGGGTTCGGGCTGGGTGATCGCGTTCGGACGATCGACAGCGTCGGGATCGAGAGCGCCGCATTGGGCGCGATCGTTGTTGCCCCAGCAGAATGCCTCCCCGTCCACGGTCAGCGCGCACGCGTGCTCGCGCCCAACGTCGAGGAACCCCCAGTCACGCTCCGCGTCGAGCTCCTCGGTGGGCGCAGGGAGACTTCGAACCTCTCCGAGACCGAGCTGGCCCTCCGGCCCGCCTCCCCAGCAATAGAGTCCGGTACGCGTTCCCTCCTCGCGGAGGCCGCAGGTGAAACCGCTGCCGACATCGACCTCCACCCATCGCGCGCCGATGCGCTGCCAGACCGCGCATTCGTCGCCGCAGTCGGGGGCCACCTGGCCGCTCGCGTTGCTTCCTCGGCAGTAGAGATCACCGCGGACGCTGACAAAGCAGACGTGCCCTCCGCTCGCGGCGACTCGCTCGGGCGCCTCCGGAACGACGATGAGCGTGGCCTCGGTACGCCGGTTCCCACCAAGCGCAGGTTGCGAGTTCCCCCAGCAGTAGAGCGCCGAAGTGGTGTCGACCGCGCAGGCGGCGTTGAAACCGAAACCGAGGTTCTCGTAGCGTCGCGGTTCCGCTGCAGCCTCCGGGAGGCAGACCGTCGCCTCGCTGTCCGGGGTGAGCGGGCTGAGCACGAAGCGACCGTTGTCGCCCCAGAAGTGGAGGCGCCCGTCGCGCCCGAGCGCCGCGCCTCCTTCGATCGAGGCGCTGGCGAGCTGCACGTCCGCAAAGGGGCCCTCCACGATTCGCCGCGGCGGCGTCTTCACACCTCGTTCGCAGCCACAACCGCTCACTCGCTCCAGACATGCAGGATCCGGATCGGCGCCAAGACACGCGGGACACACGGCCGCGCCGGGCGAGCCGGTGTCGAAGTTCTGCCCCCAACAATAAAGCGCGCCATCCTCCGCGACCGCACACGCCGAACGCCCGCCAACCGAAATCCTCGAGAGCGGCGTTGTCGCGCGGCAGATCCCGGCCTGGCAGCTGCCGAGCGGCGCGACGCACGGCGCACACGCTTGACCGCCGACGCCGCAGGAGTCGTCGGTGGTCGCCGCAGGCTCGATGCAGTTGCCGCCGTCGACGCACCCGGTGCAACACCGCTCGTCGAGGCAGCGACCGGCGCCGGCGCTACATTCATCTCCATCATCCGCGCCGCGGCAGTCTTCGGCGGCATCAACGCCGGCGTCCGCCGATGCAGCGTCGGCGGGGGCGTCTGCGGCGGCATCTCTGGACGCGCACGCTCCCGGAACGCGACACTGGTCGAGGTCGAGGCGACAGCCTACGAGCAAGAGCACCGCAGCGAGGAGCTCACCGCGCATCGAGGATCAACTCCAACACAAAAAGCGCAGCGCCCAACGAAGCGACCGCAATGCTCGCGTTGGCCGCTCGCTGCAGCCGAACGGCGCGATCGTATTGACCCTGACTTGGCGGCATCGCGCGATCGAAGGTGTCCTCCGCAGAGTTCGCCGCAAGACCAAAGCCAACGATGCCCGCGCCTCCCACCACGGCTAGGCCGAGCCCCACGCCCGTGAGCGCCCCCGGGGAATAGCCCGTGTCCTCCTCTTCGACCGGGGCGACTTCCGTCTCACCCGCCTCGGGCTGCGCCGGCCAAAGGGCGTGAGCGTTTTGACCGCTCTGCACACGAATGGAGGATTCATGCTCTTCGCCGTCGCGGGCAAGGCGCGCGAAATGCGTACCGGGGTTCACCCGGAGTCGACACGGGCTGGTGCAGCTCCGCCCTTCAACGGTGAGGATCGCACCGGGCACCTCGGACGCGATCGTCGCGACCTTCACAGATTCTTCTTCGATCAAGCGGCGCGCGCGCTCGGCCGGTTCGCCTTCCCCAGACTCGACGATCGCCTCCGCGAGCTCGAGAGCTTCGAGCGGTTCGCCGAGGTCGCGATGGCAGCGGGCACGGTTGTAGCGAAGGTCGTGGCGCTCCGGCAGAAGCGTCTGCAGCTCATCCATCAGCGGAAGCGCCGCACCACAGCCGGACGCGGCCATGGCTTCGGCGATGCGCGTCGCGAGGGTTTGTGCGTCGGCCTGCGCGTCGCTGTCCGCGTCGCTCTGCTGGGCACTCGCGAAGACTGGGACGAAGACGAAGGCGAGCGCGAGAGGACGCGCACGGATCATCGAGACACGTCCAACTCGAAGAAGCCGTCGGGCATCCGGCCTTCCCTGGGTTCGGCGCGCATTCGGGCGCGCATTCGGGCCCGACGCATCGACGACCTGGAGGCGGACGCGCCCTCCGGGTCGGCGTCGGAAGCGGCATCGCCTTCGGAGGCAACTTGCGCAGCAAGTTCGGAGTCAGGGTTGGAAACGGAATCAGGGTCGGGGTCGGGGTCGGGGTCGGGGTCGGAGTCGGCGTCGGCGTCGGCGTCGGCGTCGGCGTCGGCGTCGGCGGCGACGGCTACGACGTCACCTGCCTCCTCACGATCGTCCGCGGCAACTTCCGCCCGCGCGACATCGGTCGGTGAGGACGACGTCCATGCAACTCCGGCTGCGCCGAGACCCGCTAGCACCAGCAACGCCGCGACCCACGGCGATCGCCGCGGTGCGGCTTCCATCGACGCAACCTCCGGCGCGAGAGCAAGAGGCGGCGTCGACCGCCGAAGGAGATCCCCGAGGGAGGGTCGTGACTCCGGCGGAAACACGCGGCGCATGTAGTCGGCGAGCTCGCGCCGCGTCGCGCTATGCGCCTGGAGCGCCTCGGCGATCGCGTCCGCGCGTTTGGGTCGCAGGCGCGGCTCCCGCTGCAGGCACGCCATCACCACCTCCGCGATCGCGGGCGGAACCTCCGGGCGCACATCGAGCAGATGCGGCACGTCCTGGTAGAGCACGTTCCACATCGTCTTTGCGTCCGTACTGCCGAGGAAGAGTCGTTCGCCAGCGAGCGTTTCCCACGCGGTGATGCCCAAGGCAAAAAGGTCGACCTGGTAGGTCGCCGCGGCGACGCCGTGCACCTGCTCCGGGGCGAGGTAGCTGAGCTTGCCTTTGATCTCCCCGGTGCGTGTCGTCGCGCGACGGCGAGACGCGGACGCCACGCCGAAGTCCAGCAGATGCACCGAGCCATCGTATCCGACGTGAATGTTGGAGGGCGTCACATCGCGATGCACGATCCGAAGCGGCTCTCCGTCGGACGCGCGCGCATCGTGGGCCGCTCCGAGCGCCGTCGCGATCTCCTCGAGGACGCGAAACGCCACCCCCAGAGGCAAGGGCTCCTCGGAGAGCGCCCGGAGCGTCTGCCCCTCGAGCATCTCCATCACCAGGTAGGGAACGCCTTCGTGATCCCCGGCTTCGAACACCTGAACGATGTTGGAGTGCCGGAGCTGCGCCGAGATTGTCGCCTCGTCCCGAAACATGTCGAGCATGGCGGGATCCTTCGCGAGATGCGGATGCATCGACTTGAGGGCAAAGGGGCGCTCGAAGTCCGGCTGATCGATCAGCCGCACGACGTAGAGGGTGGCCATCCCGCCTTGGCTCTTCTGCGCGAGGATCTCGTACCGCCCAACGCGGGTTCCCGGCCTCAGCTCGCTCACCGCCGCGAGTATGGCACACGGGCCCTATTTCAGCCCATGGCGCCGCAGCAGCTCCGTGAGGTAGCCGCGGTCCATGCTGGCGAGCCGAGAGGCCTGGCGCACACTTCCACCGGCCCGTTCGAGGAGCGCGGTGAGATAGCGGACTTCGAACTCCCGCGTCACCTGCGCGCGCGCTTCCTTGTAGGAAGGAAGCGGCCCCTCCACGAAGCGTTGCCCATCGGCGAACGATGGCGCCTCCATGGAGGAGAGCGTCGGCGCTTGTCCGGTGGCCATCGCGGCGAGCACGACGTTGCGAAGCTCGCGCACATTTCCGGGCCACGCGTGCCGTCGCATCGCCTCGAGCTGGGCGGCGTCGAAGAGCGGCGTCGATCCATCGCCGCCTTCCTCGAGGACAAAACGCTCGATCAGCGACTCCAAATCTTCGGCGCGCTTTCGCAGGGGCGGAATCCGCAGCAGCACCACCGCGAGACGATAGTAAAGGTCGAGGCGGAACGCGCCGCGATTCACCTCCGCGCGCAGATCGCGGTTGGTCGCCGCGAGCACGCGAACATCCGTTCGAAGCTCACGACTCCCGCCGACGCGTGTGAAGGTCCCGCGCTCCAGCACCCCGAGCAGCGCGGTCTGCTGATCGAGGCCAAGCTCGCCCACCTCATCGAGAAAGAGCGTGCCACCGTGCGCGCGCTCGAACGCACCTTGGCGCGTGCTCTGCGCCCCCGTGAACGCACCCTTCTCGTAGCCGAAGAGCTCGCTCGTGAGCAGCGAAGCGGTGACCGCCGCACAGTCGACCGTCACAAAGGGCCCCTGCGCGCGATCTCCCGCCTGGTGGATCGTCCGCGCGAAGAGTTCCTTGCCGGTGCCGGACTCGCCGAGAAGCAACACCGGCACGCGCATCGTGGAACGGGACACTTGCTCAAGCTGCTCGAGCGCCGGAAGCATCGCCGGGCTCCGACTCACGATCGCCGGGGCCTTGGCGACCGGCTTCTTCGGTGCGAGCGCGATCTCCCCGTCCCGCAGTTCGATCGTCGTGCGCCCCACCCTAAGTTCGACCGGAAGATCCACCACGCCTTCGGTGGCGTGAAGCCAGACCGGGCCGACCCGCGTGCCGTTGGTGGAACCGAGATCGCGAATGGTAACCCGAGGCCCGCGGCGTTCGATCTCGCAGTGATAGCGACTCACCGAAGGATCGGTGAGAACAACGACGTTGTCGTCCGAGGTCCCCACCGTCAGGTCCCGATCGAGCAGCGACGCCGACGCACCCGAATCAGGCCCCTCTGTGACGACCAGATCGACTCGCTGAACCGGACGTCCGCGGAACGTGTTCGGAACCGTCGACTCTGCCATTCGCGAAACTCTATCACGCGGGTTCGCGCGGATCGCCGCGGGCCCACAGACGTGCGTCGCGCCTTGGACGTCGTTGATGCGATTCGATTCACGACGTTTGAGGATGGCCCACCACCACGACATTTCTGTCGCCAGACGCCGTGAACCCGAGCTCACGCGTGGCGAAAAAAACCCATGCGAGTTCGCGCTTTCGTCGGCGGTGCGCTCTTTGCAAACTCCCGGCGCGGAGGGAACACGATGCGAACGTACTTTCAACTTAGCCTGATGGTCGCTCTCAGCGCCTGTGCCGTCGAAGCGGGTGAGCGCGCCCGCGGCGGATGCCCGGACGACGAACTCTGTTCGGACCTGACCCCCGAGGGTCTTTTCTTCGCGGCCGTTCCGCCGAGCGACTACATCGGCGAACTTCCAGGCCTGGTTCTCAATGGCCGGCAACGAATCACCCTAACGCCCGGTGGCTCCTACGACCTGCCGGAGTTCGCCGCCGACGGGGGCGACTTTCTCACGCTGACGCAGGCCGTCCGGCTCGACGCCGATAGCGGCGAGGTCGAAG
>JBCDAA010000392.1:0-8325 GCA_039186435.1 Myxococcota bacterium
CGAAGAAACGCCGCAGACCAATGCGGGCGCACAGGGCGGACAGCCGCCACCACAATCGACGTCCGTTTCGTCGCCGTTGCGCCGACCGTCGCTGCAGGTCGGACCGGCGCAGACTTCATCGCAGGACGCACTCCGGCAGTCGTCGTCGTCGTCGCAGTGCATCGCATCCGCGCAGGGGCCGCATTCGCCGCCACAGTCCACGTCGCTCTCCGCGCCGTTTCGAAGCCCGTCCCCACAGGTGTCCGCCTCGCAGGCGCCATCGACGCAGCGACCGCTCGAGCAGTCGCCTCCGGAAACACACTCGACGCAGGCGCCGCTGCCGTTGCACATTCCCTCCGCGCAGGCGTGACCCGCTCGCAGACTTGTCAGCTCGCATCCCCCGTCCACGCACTCCGCGACCGCACACTCGCTCGCCGCCTGGCAGTCGCGCTCGGACGCACACTCCTGTCCTGGAGCGACCACCGGTCCGGAGCACGCCACCAGGAAGATCAGCCCAGACCAACGGGGAAACGCCATGGTTCATGGGTCGGGCGATTCCCCATCACGCTTAAATCGCTGGATCCCCGACCTTTCCGGCGTGGTCGAACCAAAACTTAAGTCGCGAGCTAAGCCCCCTCGCCGAAGCCTTGGGTCATGCGAATCGCCTGGCTTCTCCTCCTCCTTTTCGGCTGCCCCAACGCCCACCTGCGTTCGGAACGCGACGCGGCACGTTCCGACGCGGGGACGCCGGACTCCGCTATCGAAGCGGACGCGGGCCCGGGTGCAGATCGTCCGGACGCGGATCGTCCGGCCCCTGCGGAAGACTCACTGCGACTGATCGCCCCCCTTTCGGGTTCGACAGTGCGCGGTCGTCCGGCACTCGCGGTTGCTGCCCCACGGGCGCAACCCTTCACCGTTGAGGTCTGTCGAGACACCCTCTGTGCCGATGTCGTCTGGACTGCGGAAGGAATCGGCGGCGAGAGTGTCGCGAGACCTTCCGACCTTGAGAAAGGAATGTACTTCTGGCGCGCGTCGAGCGATGACGTGCAAACACCGCTCTGGAACTTCTGGGTTCCGCTACGCAGCCGACGCACCGCCTGGGAAGACACCGCCTACGGCGCGGGCGGTGACCTCGATGGCGACGGCATCGGCGACCTCGCCTACGTTCTCGCGGGCGACGTCGACGAAATCCATCTCGTTCGGTCGCAATCAAGAGAACGTACGTTGCGCGTTGAAGCGAGCGAACAGGTTTCCCAGCTCGGCCGGGCGGGGGACCTCAACGGCGACGGTCTGGGGGACCTGGTGGTACAGACCGTCCGCGAGTCGCGCCGCAGGCAACCCCGTGCGTACTGGATTTCCGGCGCCGATCCCGCGCTGCGCCTGCTGGCGGACGACACAGGGTTTGCTGTCGGTCTGGGCGACACCAACGGCGACGGCTACGGTGACCTCTTACTGAGCACGGTGGACGGAATCACGTTGTACTTCGGCAGCAGCGAGGGCCCCCGCGAAGCGCGCGTGCTGACGGCCGACTCCACAGGAATCGGCTACGCCGCGGGCGATGTGGACGGCGATCAACTCGCTGACTGGGTCGTCGCGCGACCGAACGCAACCTCCGACGAGAGCTCCCTTCGTGGCCAGGTCGACGTCTTCTTCGGCGATCGGGTTCGCCCAGGACAAGAAGTCCGCGCGATTCGTCCCCAAGACTGCGGCAGCTACGCCGACACGCGCTGCGGCGTAGGGCTCTTCGTCGCAGCAGGGGGCGATGTGACGGGCGACGGTCTCGCAGAGATCACGGTCGGATCGCGCGGAGCCTCGTGGACGTTTTCCTTCGACGGTCGAACCCCCCTCGCACCGCAAACGCACGGCGGCGGAATCGCCTTCGACCCGTCGACCCGTCCTCGGATCGCCGCAGTCCCGCGCTACGTCGGCGACGTCAACGGCGATGGGCTCGATGAACTCGTCGCCGTGCGCGCTGTCGACTCCGACTTTGACGGCGTGGTCGAAGAGTCCAGCCTGCTCGTCTACACGTCGTACGGCTTTCCTTGGCGCGAAGGTGACGCGATTTGGCGCGATATCCCCTTCGACGAACATCACTACGGCGATTTTGCGCAAGCGGGCGACCTCAACGGCGACGGCTGGCTCGACTTCGTCGCAACGCTTCGGAGTGAGAGGGAGAGCGCGATCGGCGTGCACTACGGTGGAGGTAGGCCGGTTGTGCGCGAACTTCTGCGCGGCCCGGTTGGCACCGGCGCAGTCCTCGCGCATTAGACAGGATTGGAAAGAATCTCGGAAAGGATCTAGACCACGCGCACTCTAGAACTCGAGCGACTGCAGGCGGAGGAGCTCGGCATCGGTCGCGTCATCGAACTCGTAGTTGTTCAAGTCGATTTGGAGCGCGATCGCCACGCGTCGCTCGAGAGGCTGATCGGCGTCGAGCGCTCTCGCGACAACTTCATCCACGCGTCCGAGCTCGCTGAGGCAGAGTTGGGTCGCAGCGAGCGAAACCTGTCCGTCGTCGTCGTCGATGGCGTCCACAATCGCAGCCCGCGCCGGAGGCCCGGGCGACGTATGCACCGCATTCAGCGCGGCGTAGCGCACCGCGGGATCGGGGTCACGCAATGAAGCCAGCCCAGCTTCGGCTGCTTCGGGGCTGTAGCGATCAGCGAGCGTGTTGAGCGCGGAAATGCGGACAGACGCGTTCGCGTCCCGAGCGAAATCCGCAAGCTCGGGCGTCGGCATGCCCGAACCGAGCCGGCCAATCGCCACCTCTCGCTGCTCGCTCGTTCCGGTAGCGAGGAGATCCCGAAGGTAGCGATCGCGAAGCGACTGCGAGCCAATGGTGCCTACAAAATACCCGAAGTCCGTCGCGGACTCACCGTGGGACCGTAGAAGCGAGAGCAGCGCGGGATCATCTTCACGGGTGTACCGAAGGAGGATCGACTGCCGCATGGGATCGTCACCTGCGAGACGAATCGCATCCGCGACCGGCATACCTCGCGCCAGGTGCGCAAAGGCATCGCGCTCCGCGCTTGGGTCGTCCAAGAACTCGACAAGCAGCCGCTCGAGACGCGGAGTCAGCTCACCGGCCTGGAGACTCGATAAGACCGACGTGTCCCCGCCGCGAAGGGAGTCCTCGAGGAGCGACAGGTCCGCTTCGTCGAGCGGTTGCTGAAAGAGCGCGCGACGTGCGTCGGACGCCAGCGAATCGTCACCGCTCCGCGCGAGATCTCGAAGCGCGTTAACGGCGTCCTCATTCCCCTGCGCAAGCGTGCGAAGCGCCTCCGCACGCTCGCGTCGATTAGGCGTCGCGAGAAGCGCGTCCACCACGATTTCGATGCCCGCGGAGCTGCCCGCTTCGATCAGTTGGGCCCCGATGCGAAAGCGGTGGGCAGGCGCTGCTTCTTCCGAAAGTCGAGCAAGCTTCCACTGCGCATCTTCGGAGGCTTCCGCGAGCATCCAGAGCGCCGAAAGACGCGTGCGAAAACGTTCGGACGTCGACAGGCGCTCAAGCACTTCGACGCCCGCAGGAGTGGTCTCCAAACCGTAAAGCTGATCGAGAAAATCAGGCCGAAGCTCGAGACGATCGGCGGCGAACCCGACGGCACCTCGATGAATGAGAGTGCGCAAGCACGCGAGGGCGGCCTCATCACCCTGCGTTTGGGCGCAGCTACGCAGCTCTGGACCGAGGGCGGTTGGCGAATCTGTGAGCACCCCGGCGGCGGCGACTGCGCGCATCGTGTCGTCGCCAGCGAGCGCATCTCGCAGCAGATTCTGGACCGGTGCCGATTCGAGTTCGACAAGGTTTTCGATCGCAACGCGTCCGAGCATCTCCTCTCGCGCTGCGAACTCGAGAAGGAGGCGGTCGGCGGCGGGCGTGCCGATGTTCGCGATCGCACGAAGGGCGGTGCGGAGCCGAGCGGTTGCAGTGCCCACGAAGACCCGCTCGGCCGCGTCGCGTTCCACCAGCCGACGTAGCGGATCGAGGGCTTCCCCCGCACCGGTACGTCCGAGCGCGGCCGCGATGTTCTCCGATACCAGCGAGGGGTCCTCTTCTTCCAGGAGCTCGGTCAGAATGCGAACCGACAACGCATCGCCAATCCAGCCAAGGGCCGCGACCGCTCGCGCGCTTCGCCAGCTGGGGGCGTCCTCCGTAATCAACGCCGCGATCGTCTCGCTGTCTTCCGCCCGCATCAGAACGTCGATAGCCGCGCGCGCAACCCGACGGTGCGAATCGAAGGCCAGGCGCCGGGCCAGCGCGACGTCACCTCGACGCAACGTCTCCAAGTCACCGTAGGTCGCCGGTTCGAGAGGCAGGTCCACCTCCAAACTCCGCTCGGTATCGCGAACCGTGCGCTGCTCGATCGACGGTTCAGGCCAACCCACCCAAACCGTCGCGCACGCAAACCCCAGCGTGGTGAGCTTCCAGATGTCCATCGCAAATACTCAGTGGCCGTAGCCCTCCAAAGAGGACAAGGAATCGACCTCATCCCGCGACGGAAGTTCCACGCGCACGTCGGGAGAGACCCCTGAGCGCAACAACAATTGGCCCCCTGAGGGCGATTCCCCAGAGGGCCCATTGGCTTCATCAGCGGACGACCGCTTCTCTGTTGAATGCTAACGCTCGTCGATGCGGCCGCGCTGCTCGGTTCGCACGAGATCCTGAACCGGCGGCGCCGCGAGAAAGTCGTGAGGAAATCCAAGGGACGTCGCGCTGACCTCGTCGAGGCGCTTGAGCTGCTCCTCGCTCAACGTCACCTCGCTGGCGCCGAGCGTATCCGTAATCTGCGAGACCTTTCGCGCGCCGACGATGGGAATCATCTCGTAGCCCTGCGCGCGAACCCACGCCGTGGCGACCTTCGCGGACGTCACGCCAATCTCGTCGGCCACCGCGTCGACCGTTCGCGCGATCGCGAGACTCCTCTCCGAGGTCCGTCCGCGCATCTCGTTCCCCTGCGTTCGAAGCGAATCGTTCTCGCCGCCGCGCGTGTACTTGCCGGTGAGCACGCCCGCACCGAGAGGTCCCCAGGCCAACACGCTCATGCCGTAGTGACGCGCCATCGGCACAAGATCCCGCTCAGGCGTTCGCTGCAGAAGGCTGTACTCGATCTGCAAGCCCACAAAAGGTGTCCAGCCGCGAAGTTCCGCGAGAACGTTCGACGCCGAAACGACCCACGCGGGCGTGTCACTGACGCCGACGTAGAGAACCTTTCCGGCGCGCACGAGATCATCGAGCGCGCGCATCGTCTCGGCGTAGGGAGTCAGGTCGTCCCACGCGTGCACCCAGAGCAGGTCGATGTAATCCGTGCGAAGACGCTTCAGACTCGCCTCCACCGAGCGCACCATGTTCTTCCGGTGGTTGCCCGCCGTATTCGGATCGGAGTGATCCATCGCAAGGGTGTACTTGGTGGCGACGACCATCTTGTCGCGGCGACCTTCGAGCCAGCGACCGCAGATCTCCTCTGTTTCGCCCCCGTGATATTTGTTCGCGGTGTCGAGAAAGTTCCCGCCTGCTTCCGCGTAGGCGTTCAGCACTTCGTGGCTCGTGGCTTCGTCTGCCCCAAACCCCCACTGCTGGCCAAAACTCATCGTGCCCAGGCAGATCTCCGACACGCGAAGCCCCGAGCTTCCCAGCATTCGATAACGCAGCATGCAGCCTCCTTCGAGAAGCGACAGTACGTGGTGCTCCATGCCGCACCGTCAAGGGGCATCTTCGCGAAGCACGGCTGCAATCACTGGCGGACGAAGTTCACCGCCGCTGCCGTCGCCGAGCTGACCCTCCCAGTTGCGTCCCCAGCAATGAATCACGCCGCTTCGCGCGAGGGTGCATGCGTGGCGCCATCCGGCAATGACCGCTGTCGAGGCAGGAACGTCGGGCGCGACAAAGCCACTCGAAGCAGCGCCCCGATCGCCGAGCTGACCGCGGTCGTTGTTGCCCCAACAGCGAACCGTTCCCGCGCGGTCGAGCGCACACCAAAACTCGTGGCCCGCAGAAACCTGAACGACGTTGCGAAGACCCTCAACCTGGGCGACCGCGTCGGCACGCCCGTCGCGCACGTTCCAGCACCACACCGCGCCGGCGCTCGTCACGGCGCAACCCGTAGATTCCTCGGTGGAGATCTGATCCACCGGCGGAAGGGAAACCTGAAAAGGACGAAAGGGTGGCGCAACTTCGTCGGAGCGCACGACCGCTTGGCCCCAGCAGAACACCTCACCAAGAGCGGTGCGCGCACAGCTGTGTTCGAGACCGCCGCTTACCTCGACGATTCGGCCCTCGAGAGGAACCTCGACCGGCCGACGAGAGGTCGCGCTTCGGATCGCGCCAACCTGACCGTTTCGGTTGTTGCCCCAGCAGTAGGCGCGACCGGCGGAGACCGCACAGGTGTGATCGCTGCCCGCGGAGACCGATTCGACGTTGCGAAGGTCGACCACCTCGACGGGGGAAACTTCCGCCGTGGAAACCTCACCGTTTCCAAGCTGCCCGTCGAGGTGACTTCCCCAGCACATAACGGTTCCCGATTCGCGAAGCGCACAGCTGTGCGCGCGACCGGCCGTGACCTGAACCGCGTCTCGAATCGGTGCGGGGGCCGGCCCAAAGCGCTGCGTTCGGGTGCCGTCGCCAATTTGGCCTTGGTTGTTGAAGCCCCAGCAGAGCACACGTCCGCCCCGCGTTGCCGCGCAGCTGTGAAAGAGGCCGGCGGCAACGGAGACGGAGGGGTCCAGAGCTGGATCGGTGGGTACCGGATCGGTCGGCAGCGACGCGTCCACGCCGACATCGAAGGGGCCTGCGTCCGACCGCGGGGGCTCGAGAGGGAGCACACCGGTTCGGGAACCACAGCCAATCAAGAGCAACACGAGGGCAAAGCGCACGCTTCTTTGTCGCTCACGGAACCCCCAATTTCCAACTCGCGTTAGGGCTTCGGTTCAAAGCGGATGGCGCCGCTGGGGAGAAAGTAGAGAATGTCCATGACGCCACCGCTCACTGTCGGCACGTGCCAGGACCCCGGCGGGTACACGACCCAGCCCTCGGGATGTCCGTCGAAGCGGGGTTCGCCGGAGACCGCAAAGCAGAGATCGAATTCGCCTTCAGGATGGGTATGTCCAGGACCCGGACGATCCATGTGAACCGCATCGACGGAGAGGTTTTCCTCTCCCGCCTTCTGAACGCGAGAAAAGCGAATGCCTCCCGACTCGCGATCGGCGAGCCATCCGCCGTCGATCCCTTCGCGAACCAGCGCGCGAAGCGATTGCATCGCGGTGCTTTGCAGGGGGAACGCTTCCTCCAGTGCGCCCTTTGCGCCGGGGGAAGATGCGTCGAGGGATTTTGCGACGTCGAGAATGGGTTTCAGGGCTGCGCGCAGAGTGTCCAGATCCGCCATGGCCCGAGAGTGGAGAAGTCGAGGGTGGCTGGCAAGGCGGTCAGTCGGCCGCGGGACGGGGCGGACCGATCCAGAGGCGCCCCGACTGAAAGTTGAACGAGCCCTCGAACGCGAGGAGACGTCCTTCCGCTTCAACCACGAGACGATAGCGATCGACATTGCCTCCAGAGCGCTGATAACCGCCGAAGGTCTGCACGTGGCGGCTTCGGTAGCGATTCGAACCGCACGCTGGCGTCGGCGAGACAAAGAACGGACCTGGAAACGCACCCTCGGGCTCGGGGAGGCAACCGTCCAGCATTCCTTCTGCCGCCGCCTCGACCACATCGGCGAGCATCGGAGACGCGTTCGCGAGCTCCGCCGATGTGAGGTACTCCCCGGTTTCTTCGCCGTTGACCCAAGCGGGCGCGCCTTCTGCGGGAATCACCAGCCACGCGCCTCCGGCGCCCGTCACATTCACCGCGTAGAGGACCGGCTTGAGTTCGCCTTGTTCACGAAGCATTCCGCGCGCCGAACGCAGATCAAACTCTTCGTAGCCGCCAAGGTATTTTCGCTCGACCTCCGCGCCCGCAAGGACGTCGGTCGTCGCTTCCGCCATCGCCCAAAAGAAGGGGGCGTAGCGGGAAGGAGCGTCGGTGGACCGGAGGCTTCGAACGCCCCACGAAAGCAGCGCGAGGATCGCGATCGCCAGCGTCCCGCGGCGAAACCACCGCGGCGAAAGCGTGAGCCCAGCGAGCCCGTGTCCGAGTCCGAGAGCCCCGCCCGCGAGCACCCCCACCGGTAGCGCAACCCAGTTGAGCGCTCGGAGGGCGTCGTCCGATTGCGAGACGACCGCGCCTGCTGTGAACGCGTACCCGAGGAAGAGCGGCACCGGCATCACCAGGTACGCCACCCAGCTCGTCCGAAAGGCGCGCGCAGCTGCGACGTCTCGATCTCGTCCAACCCGCCGCGCCGCTTGACCGATCCCGAGCAG
>JBCDAA010000393.1:0-8323 GCA_039186435.1 Myxococcota bacterium
GCGCCCGCAGCGCTTCCGAGAGCGAGCCGCGGATCTGTCGCGTGAGCGTAGCGGCGAGCGCCGTTCCCAGCGTGAGCGCCGGAAGCACGAGGCTTGCGATCCCCGCCTGTTCATCGCCCGGCAAGGGAAGCCACCGAAGCTGTACGCCAAAGAGAAGGATCAGCAGAGGACCAAGCCAGATGTTCGGAATGGCGAGCCCCGCGACCGCGAGGGTGGACGCCGCGCGATCGGGCGCGCGCCCTCGATAGCGCGCTGCGAGCACGCCGAGGAAAAGAGCGGTCACCCACGCGACGAGGAGCGCCGAAAGCGCAAGGAGCGCGGTGTCCGGAAGAACTTCAGCAATGGAGCTCGCCACGACTTCGCCGGAACGAAACGAGCGCCCGAGCGAACCATCGGCGACGTCGCCGAGAAAGCGAACGTACTGCGAGGGCAGCGATTCATCGAGGTGAAGGCGCTCTCGCATGCGCGCGCGATCCGCTTCGGCTGCTTGTTCCCCAAGAAGCGCGTCGACCGGATCCCCCGGAGTGAGACGCACCATCGCAAAGACGAGGGTGACGACCCCGGCGATGGTGCCGAGGGCTCGAAGCAGTCGCGCGATGAGGTAGGGCCCCACCCGCCGAGCCTACGAGAGGTCGGGCAAAGGACGCGACAAAGCGGCGCGGCGGCTACGTTGCGAACGCGCGCAGCGACGTCTCACGAAAGACTCACTCGTCGACGAGTGCGGGATCGGCAACGCAGAATCGCGCGTCGGGGCGAATTTCCAGGTCCACGATCTGCGCGAGCGGGTCGCCGTCCTCGAGCAATCGCGGATCGTCCACGCCCATGCAGGAGTACTGCCGGCGGCAGGCGCCGTCGCCGTTGCAGCGATCCATGCAAAACGCGATGGCGGTGCGGTCCGGGATTCCGCGCCATTCGACGCAGATGGAGCGCCCAGGACAGGTGTCCGGGTCGCAGTTGCGGACGGTGCAATACCCCGAGGGCTGGGCGGTATCGCAAATGCGGCTTCCGTTAACGGAGCAGTCCGACGAATCGTTGCAGGAATCCCCGATATTCGGGGCGCACGCGAAAAGAAGGCCAAGGCAAAGAGGGGTGAGAGCCCGCATAGGAACGCGACCGTATAGGGGAATTCGGTTCTCTGCGCCAACCACAAGCCGCAGGGGTCCATTCCAAGGAATGGTTCGAAGGCCCAGCTTCGTGTTAATGGCCATGGGCATGCGGGGGATGATGACGCCGGCGCTGGGGCTCGTTTTGCTCGCCTCCACAGCGCACGCACAGGTCTCCTGGGAGGTGGTCGCCGACCACGTGCGCTATGGCCGCAACGATCGCGCGCTCCAGGCGCTCGGTGAAGCGGAGGGAGCCGAAGCGCGCTATCTGCGCGGTCGGCTTCACGAGCGCCTTGGAAATCTCACCGCAGCGGCCGACGCTTGGAGCGAACTGAGCGGGCTCCCTGCGACGGTCCAAAACGACGCGCGTTTTCGTCGTGGCCGCGCGCTGGCGCTTCGCGGGGAGTGCGCAGAGGGCACGCGTCTTCTTTCGACCCTCACCGAGCCGCTTCGGACCGCGCAGGTCGCGCGCTCGCTCATCGCCCAGTGCGCCGCGCGGGAGGCCAGCGACGAGTCGTCTCGCGAAGAAGCGATCAACCTCCTCAACACCGCGATCATGGAGAACGGCGCGCGCGTGGACACGTTCGCGCTTCGCATGCAGCGCGTCGAACTTCAGCTTGCGAACGGAAACCGAGACGCCGCCGTGCGCGAGTTGGTGGCGCTTTACGTCGCGCGACCGGCGCACCCCGAAGCGTCGTCGGTGCGCATGGTTCTCGAGTCGCTCGGACCGATGCCAACGCTCAGCGCAACACAGAAGATGCAGCGCGCAGAGCGATGGATGAACCAGCGACGATTTCGGGACGCTGTGCGCGAGCTCGAAGGAACACCCCCGCGGGCGCATCGGGCGCGCTGGCTTCATCTTCGCGGCATGGCGCGTTATCGCTCGCGCGGGGACTACGCGGAAGCTGCGGCGGATCTTCGGTTGGCGTCTCGCCAGCGAAGCACGACGGCGATCGACGATGAGTTTCACGCGGCGCGCGCACTGTCCCGCGCCGACCAAGACGCGGATGCGATTCGTGCGTATCGACGTTTGACCCGGCGCCATCGCCGCCACCCCAGAGCCGCCCAAGCGGAGTATCTCGCGGCCTGGCTTGAGGAACGCCTCGGAAGGCCGGCCGCGCGACGTAGCTTTCAGCGCTTTCTTTCGCGCGGACGCGGAACGCAGACCCAGCGACGCAACGCGACCTGGCAACTCGCCCTTCACGAGTACCGGCGCGGTTCCTTTCGGCGCGCGGCGGACCTCTTTGCGAACTACGCCGACATGGGAAGCGGTGCGATGGTCACGGGCCGCGGGCTCTATTGGGCGGGGCGGGCGTCCGAGAAGGGACGCCGCACTGGGCGCGCCGCGGATTATTACCAGCGCGCGCGCGGAATCGATCCCCTTCATTGGTACGGGCTTCTCTCGGATCAGCGCCTGCGCGACCTCGGGGTTGCCACGCCACTACCCTTTGGGCACGCCCCTCCGGCTTCCGAGGCGATCTCGGTTTCACTGCCGGACGACGCCGCCTTCTTCCATCGCCTCGGCCTTGCGAGCGATGCCCTTCGCGCGCTGCGGCGAGCGGAACGACGGCTGCGTCAAGGCGCACCGGCCGGTCGTCAGATCGAGCTTTTGATCGCGGCGTACGGTCGGCTCGATGCGGCGCGACGAAGTTATCAGCTGGGGATCACCCGGCGCGGGGAACTCGCCCAACAGCCGCGGGGTGCGGCGCGGTGGGCGTGGGAAGCGGCGTATCCGCGCCCGGCGTGGCATGCGGTTCGTCGGGCGGCGGACGAGCAGTCCATTCCCTGGGCGCACGTGTACGCGACCATGCGACAGGAGAGCGGCTACGCGGCTGACGCCGTGAGTCGCGCGGATGCGATCGGGCTCTTGCAGGTGTTGCCATCCAGCGGTCAGCGCATCGCCAGACGTCTCGGAGTGCCATTTTCGCGCGATCGTCTCTTCGAGCCCGAACAGAACGTGCGGATTGGTGCCGGCGAGATCGCCCATGCCTGGCGAAGCTTCGACGGTGTTCAGCCGCTGGCGATCGCGGCCTACAACGCGGGGGTCGCAAGAGTTCGCCGCTGGCTTTCGGAAACGGGTCCGATGGATCTCGACCTTTTTGTCGAGCTCATTCCCTTCGATGAAACGCGAAACTATGTACGTCGAGTCACGTCTCATTTTGCGCGTTATCGATACCTTTACGAGGGCGAGCGCGTGACGCTGCCGGCGCGAGTCGGGATTGCGCCCCACGAGCCGCCCGGGTGAGGTATCCTTAGCCGGTGACGGACGAGTGGGACGACGAAGCCACTGTCGTCGGAAACAAAGACATTGCTCGGAAGGCGCTCGCAGGCATCAGCCGCGATCGGGCCTATGTCATTGTGATCGCTGGGCCGAACGTCGGTGAGATGTTCAAAGTGGATGGCCTATGCGAGATCGGCCGCGCGCCGAGTGTCAAGATTCACCTGACAGACACGGAGATTTCCCGCCGTCACGCCCGCATCCTCACGAAGGGTGGTCGAGTGTTTGTCGAAGACCTCGGATCGACGAACGGAACCTTCGTCAACGGGGATCCGATCGAGGTTCAGTCCCTTGAGGACGGCGACAAGATTCAGATCGGGACGACGACGATCCTGAAGTTCAGCTACAGCGACGATCTGGACGAAGAGTTTCAGCGGCGCATGTACGATGCGGCGCTTCGCGACGGTCTCACCGGCGCCTACAACAAGCAGTATTTCGTCGAGCGCCTCGATGCGGAGTTCGCGTTCGCGGCACGTCATCAGGCGCCGCTTTCGCTGGTGCTCTTCGACCTCGATCACTTCAAGAAGATCAACGACACCCACGGTCACCTCGCGGGCGACTACGTGCTGAAAACGCTCGCGGAAGGAATCCTCCAGTCGGTGCGCCGCGAGGATGTCTTCGCGCGCTACGGCGGTGAGGAGTTTGTGGTCCTCAGTCGCGGGCTCACGCTTCGTGACGCGGAGCTTTTCGGTGAACGGCTTCGCGAGTGGGTGGAAGGCTTTCCTTTCGTGCACGGCGGCACGAAGATTCCGGTGACGATCAGCTCCGGCGTTGCGGCGATTCCGGAGACGGCCGCAACGGGCCCCAACGATCTGGTGAAGCACGCCGACGATGCGCTCTATGCGGCGAAACGCGGCGGACGGAACCAGGTTCGCACCGCTTCGAACGCGTAGGCTTCAGAAGCGAATCCGCGAAAACTGCGGTCGGAGCGCGGTGATCTGCTCCGCGATGTCGCTCCATTGGGTTGTTTCGAGGGGAACGAGGCGAACTACGTCTTCCGCGGGAAACTCGTGCTTCACCTTGGTGACGCAGGCGACGACCTCCGTGAACCCTTCCCGTTTCGAGACGGTTTGTAGTTCGCTCGTCGTGGTCTCACAGCCAGCGGCGAGAACTCCTCCGGCGGTTTGTATCCGCCAGCCCTCGCGGAGCTCGATCACTTCGAGGCGCAATTGCGACGGCGGTACAGGCTCGCTGAACACAAGCGAGCCAAACGGATTGCGGCGCTCGCGTTCGGCGGACGTCGGTCGGTTGTTGGTGTGGCCCCAGCCAACGATGCCGGCTTCGATCCCTTGGGCCTGACAACTTCGCTGGGTTGCGCAGTGGACGCGGGTGAGCTCGACGTGACCCATCCCGGCGTCCCGCATTCGCTCGAAGAGATCCTGCACGCGGCGGAAACGAACGTCTCCGGCGACCCGAAGCGGCGGGCGTTCGTTGAGGACTTCCGCGAGCCCTACGAAGCTCCCATTTCGTTCGGGGAGGATGACGGGGGGAGCGACTTCGGGGCATTCGTCGCGAGAGAGCGCATCATGAATTACCGGCGTGCTGATGTCCCACGCGAGATCACGCGACGTGAGATGCAGGTAAATGGAGTGACCGACCTCTGGCCAGTGAAGATTCGTGCCGTCCGCAGGTCGAGCCTGCGCCGCCAACTCGGAGAGGCAGTCTTCCTTGCCGCATCCGGCCGCGAGCAACGACGCAGACCGCGTTCATGATCCGGTTCTCGAAACGCCGTGTCGCGGTCGTAGCTGCCCCCATCGTAGACCCCCCAACCCAGGCGCCAGCACCTCAACGATAGCGCCTTAATTAGAAAGGGAGTGACGGCGAACCGTCACTCCCTCATATCGAGCTCCCAGAGGGAAGCGCGAACGACGCGGTGTTTAACGCGTCGCGACCTCCGGTGAGAGCTCGAAGTTACACATACAGTCCATTCGTTCTGCCTCCCCCGGCGGTGGCCGGCGCCTCGGGGTCTCTGACCAACCACGGCCAGACCTCACGTAGACGTTCAGGTGGGGAGCGCCGGAATTGACGCTCCTCATTGATGACGACGAGTGTCCACGCGACCCGAAGGTGGCCTTCAAGCCACGCTTACTGGATTCGCACCAATGCGGGGCATAACTGCCCAACTCTCCGTCAAATTTGGAGCCCATGTAGGGTTCCATGCACTCATCATAAGTCGGCGATCCGGTGAGCACCAGAGGTCAAGCCGCTTTTCGCACCATGCGTGAGGCCGCACGGTCGGAGGGATCGATTTTAAGAATCAGTTTTGCAACCGTCGCGGCGCGGCCTGCAAAGCCTTGTTGCTGGTGAAGCCAAAGGCCCTGCTTCCATGCCTGCAGTGCTTCTTGCTGGCGATTTGCACGGCAAAGCATGTGTCCGAGCGCAACCCAGCTGCGCGCTTCTCCGTCGAGGTTGGCGAGCTGTTGCAAGGCCACCACGGCCTTTCGAAATTCGCCGCGACGGGCGTGACGCTGAGCGCGCCGACGAAGCCGCGTGGGGTGATCTCCCGCGGTTACTCGCTCTCCTCGAATTCGTCGTCGTCGCATCGTCGGTCTCCGCTGTTTCACCCGTGACAACCTTGGAATGAGCAAGTCCCGGGCCAACCTCACCAAACGGCATTGAGCGTCAAAACCCCAAGAAATCGACGACACTCGTTGCGGCACCACGACATTTGAGTCCGTCATCGCGTTGACGCGCAGTCACGATCTTGGGGGTCGGCCTCAATAACCGAGCACGTCCATGCTCTCGTCGTGCGCTTCCCGGACGCTTTCCTCGAAGTCGACCGACGAAGGTGCCGGTTCGTTGGCGGGCATCGCTTCGACCGCGCGTCGCAGTCGCTGGATGGACGCCGCTTGCTCGCTGCTCGAGTCGCCGATCATCTGGTTCGCGTTCTCGAGAAACGCTGCCGCATCGTGAATCCGTCCGGTGCGCACCATGCGAATCGCGGTGAGGGTTGCGGTCGCCGCGCGAAGGGCCGCCGCGGCTTCGTGCACCTCGGCGTTTCGGCTCGCTTCGTAGCGGGTGGTGTCGGCCGTCGCGCGTGCACCGAGGAACGCGGTTCGGCGGAGCGAACCTGCTTCGTTGACGTTGTCCTGAAACTGCAGCCGCGCGTCGAGAAGCTCCACCAGCGCACCCTCGCGTCGGCCCGGCGCCGTCATGCGCACGACGAGTTCCCGGCGGTCGCCTTCCGAAAGATCACCGAGGTTGAGCGCGAGGCCGCCACCGCCCTGAGGCGTTTCTTGGCCGAGCACCTCGGAGATTTCCACGCCCGGACCCGGCTGAAGCGAGAGCACCGCGTTGCGCGCGAGCATGCGCTCGACACGGATCAACTGATCCCGGAACACACTCGCGACCTGATCCGCCTCCTGGACGTACTCGAAATGACCGCGCGAGAGCTGCGCGATCTGCCCCATGAGGGTCTCGTCGTACTCGAGACCAAGGCCGAGCGCCGCGATGGGAACGCCGCTGTTGCCCGCCTGCTGCGCGAGGGGAACGATCGGGTTGGGATCGTTGGGAACGCCGTCGCCGAGAAGCACGATGCGGTCGATGGACTCGTTGCTTCGATGCGACATCACCTGCTGGAGGCCGATGCGCAAACCGCCGGCGAGGTCGGTGGTGCCGCGTGCTTCCATCCCGCGAATCTTTTCCCGGATCTCGTCGAGGTCGCCCCGTCGAACTTCCGTGGAGGGAAGAAGGACTTCCGTTTCGGTGTGAAAGGCGACAACCGAGAGAAAGTCACCTTCGCGCATCAAATCCACGATCGAGAGGCTCGCTTCTCGGGCGCGATCGATGGGGTCACCGAGCATGGAGCCGGAGGTGTCGATGACCAGCGCAAGGTTGAGGGGGGAGCGCTCGGTTTGGTTGACGTCACCAGTACGAACGACGAGGCGCGCGAGGACCTCGCCGCCGGTGTCGGCCAAGACTTCGGTGTGACCGAGGTCTGCGTCGAGAAATACGACGCCCGGATCGTCCGGCGTAGGGGTGGTGTCTCGAAAGCAGCCGCTCAGTGCGACGAGCCCAATCAACAGGTGCGCAAATAGCGACGTTCGATAGGTGGCGGGGCCTGACTTACACATCTCGTTCTCCTCGTCTCTCTCTTCCAAGGGAGCGAGACGAACGTCCTCGCCATTCGGTCTGAAGAAACTTCAAGAAGGCGCGTTCGCAAGCTGCGCGCGTCCACCGATCGGGTGCGTCGATGCACCGTTACGGCAACCTTCGAACGTCGTCTGAGCTTCGCGAAAGGAGCTGAAATGAAAGACAAAACGTTTTTGGTGACCGGCGCCAACTCCGGCATGGGGTTAGAGACTGCAAGGCAGCTCGCGGCGGCAGGAGCGCGGGTGGTGGGAACCGGTCGAAACGCGGATCGCGTAGCCGAGGCGCAGCGCGCACTCGGTGATGGAGTCACCATGGTGGTGTCCGACGCGAGCGACATCGCACAGATCGATGCCCTCGCCGCGCGCTTTCCAGAAGGGCTCGACGGAGCCTTCGTCAACGCGGGCGGAGCAACGTTTCAACCCTTTGACGTGTCAACGCTCGAAGTATTCGACCAGACCTTCGGACTTAATATTCGCGGGCCCTACTACCTGCTCCGAAAGCTCTCCGAGTCGTTTCGAAGCGGGTCGTCGGTGGTCTTCAACACCACCATCGCGAACCGAAAAGGGTTTCCGAACACCGCGATCTACGCCGCGTCCAAGGGCGCGCTTCGGTCGCTTGCGCGGGTGCTCGCGGCAGAGTGGGCACCGCGGGGAATTCGGGTGAACTGCGTGGCGCCCGGCCCGATCGACACGCCGATCTTCGGAAAGGTGGGCTTGCCAGAGGACATGGTCGGCGAAGCGCGCGCGGGCTTTGCGGGGCAGGTGCCTCTCGGCCGGCTCGGAACCTCCGAAGAGGTCGCGCGCGTAGTCGCGTTCCTGCTCTCGGAGCAGGCGTCCTTCGTGAACGGCAC
>JBCDAA010000394.1:0-8283 GCA_039186435.1 Myxococcota bacterium
CCGGTCCAGAGTAGTGCAAGGACGGCGAGATGCAGCAGCAACAACGCAGCGAGGAGGATCCACGAGTACAGATGCTCGTCTGGGTTCGCAAAGATCGCGTCGAAGCGGCGCTGCCGAAGCGGAGAGTTCGAGACCATCCACCTTGCGAAGACGACGATTCCGAGCGGTGCAAGGGTGAGGAGCGCCCCGCCGATGAGAAGGTGCATCGATGCCATGACCCCTTCTAAACGGAGATGAATTCTATCGATAAATAATGACGAGGTTTATTGCGTGGTGCGGATGTCGTCCCCATGGTGGTTGCCCTTGGAGGATCGAAACTGTTGTCCCCAAGGGCAGAGAAACAAACGTGAAACTTCTGCGTGTTTTAACCCTCGTTCTCTTGAGTGCCGCGTGCGCGCCAGTCGCAGCTCCAACGCCTGCACGGGTGCCACGAGCGCCTGCGCCGGAGGTTCGATCCACCGCATCCATCTTTTCGGCTTCCTTGATCGCAGCAATCGAAGAGGGACAAGAAGGAGTACTCGTGGATTGGCCGACGCTGATTCGGTCGGCTCTCCCTGACACGCTCGATCCAGGTATCCGCGCGGCGGTGGAGGCGGGAATCATTGACCGTATGAACCGGGGTGGCTTGCTTGCACGGCTTCGCGCGGCGCACCTGAACGGTGATTCGTTTGCGGTTCGGGTCGCAACGCGAGAGGGCCGGCCTGTGGTGCGGCTTCGACATCTCGTCCGGAGCGGAGGAGTAGGCTTTTATGACTTTGCGATCGCAGAGTGCGAAGCTTCTCCGTGCGCGACGGATATCTTCTCGGTGGCGACCGGCCTTTGGATGAGCGACGAGATGGCGCAGTCGCTCTCCGCGATGTTGCCGGATCACCAAGGAATCTCAGCGGAGACGGCGGGGCGCGTGATCCGTCTGGGCGTGGTTCATAGGCTGATTCGGGAAGAGCGGTGGGGCGAAGCGTTTGCCGCGTATGGCGAGCTGCCTGAAGAGCTTCAGGCTGTCCCGACGATGATGCATTACCGTCTCGAAGCGGCGGCGCACCTCGATGACCAGACCTACCTTGAAACGCTCGATGAGCTGTTAGGGCGTTTTCCAGGGAGCGTGACCACGAACCTCGTGGCGATCGACGCGTATCTCCTTCGGGAGCAGTGGACGAAGCTTCGGCGCGCGCTCGCGGTGGTGCGCGCGGAGCTTCCAGATCCCTATTGGTTGGTTCTCGAGGCTCTGGCTGATCTCGCCGAAGGCGACGTTACGACGTTTTACGCACGCATCGACCAGTGCGTTCGAGAGGATCCAGATCTTCGGTATGCCTATGAGATGGGCCTGTCGGCCAGCTTGATCCTGGAGAAACTCGAGCGCGCGAACGAGTTTCTGCGAGCGCTCGTGAGCAAGTTCCACGTCGCTCCAGAGGAGCTCGCGAACGAAGACTATCCCGGTGTTCGCCAGCTCGAGGCGTTTCAGAATCTCTCGGTTGGTACCGAGCAAGCTCGTTAGTCAGAACGAGGTATCGCTGGCTAGGACGTCCATGGTTCCCTAGAGACAGTGATTGTCGACGCCCTAGCGCGAACTCCGTCGTTTCTCCGTGAGACGATACGTAGCGCGCACGAGCTCGGCGGCTATCGCGAACGAGACGTTGCCCGCGCCCGCGTGCGAGAGAAGCAGCCGCGCTCCGTTCGCGCGCTTCGAACGCAGTGGCACGGCGTGGGTACGGCGGGGTGCGCCGCGACGCACTCGGTTCACGAAGCGTGTGATTTTGGATGCACGGCTTGCTACCTCGGACGCGAGGCGAATCGAACAGTGCCCGCTTCCTTTGCGACCGTCGCTGGGCAGCTCGATGCGATTCGGGCAGCGCTCGGACCTGCTGGCAACGTTCAGATCACGAGCGGCGAAGTGACGCTGCTCCCGCGGGAGGACCTCGCGCGGATCGTTCGGTACGCCAAAGGCATTGGTCTCGACCCGATGGTGATGAGTCACGGACAGACCTTTCTGCGTGATCCGAGCTACCTCGAGTTCCTCGTGCGAGCGGGTCTTGAGAAAGTCGGGCTGCACGTCGACGTGACGCAGCGAGGTCGCCCCGGACATTCACGTCCGCAGCGCGAGCGGGAGCTTCACGAGGTACGCGATCGTCTTGCGCAGGCGGTTCGTCGAGTGCGTCGCCGAACCGGTCGTCCGCTTGCAGCGGCGCACACGGTCACGGTGACGGAGGCGAACCAAGGCGACATCGGCGAGGTGGTTCGATGGACGCTCCGAAATAGCGATGTCTTTCGAATGCTGAGCTTTCAACCGACGGCGGAGGTCGGCCGGACGAGGGAGCGTGAGACTGGTGGCGCGACGGTTTGGAACTCGGTCACGCGCGAGGTGGGGCGCCCGCTCTCTCCGCACACCTTCACGATGGGCCATCCTGCGTGCAATCGACTTTGTTTGGCGTTCGTCGTGCGCTTTGGCGAGCGCGTTGAGGTTCTCGAGGTTGCGCGCGAAGGGGCGCCGGTCGATGCACGTTTTCTCGATCGCCTTGGGGCGGGGGCGTTTCGTCACTTCTATCTGGACGGAGCCACGCGCGCAGAGGCCGTGGGCCGAGTTCTTGGTGTTCTTGCGCGGTCCCCGGAGTACGCGTTTTCGTTTCCTCTTTATGCGCTCTATCGGCTTGTCGGCGAGGTCGCGTGGCTTCCGCAGTTTCTTCGAGCGGCGGCGCGCGGTGATGCGAGCGTGCGCCCCTTCGTCTTCGTCGTTCACGACTTCATGTCGGCGCGCGAGCTCGAGACGGACGAAGGTCGCGAGCGCCTTGCGGCGTGTGTATTTCGCGTTCCGGTGGAAGGCCGCATGGTGAGTATGTGCAAGTTGAACGGGTCCGGGCTGCGTGACGCGCTCTACGGCGACCTCGTGCCGGCGGAGCAGCTGAGGCGCTAGCGTCGATGCTCCGCTCCCGGGCCAGAAGTTCATCGTCCTGCCCGAAGCTCATGCAGCCGGCCGGAACTTGCGCGACGGGTCGAACACGATGCGTCGACGTTTGTTCGTCGCTCGAACCAAAGGTCGCGGTTCCCGAGCACTGCCAAGTTGCATGTGGCGTACGTTTTTCCAAGCTGAGGGGGTGAATGTCTTGCGCGCGATGATGGCTGTGCTTCTCGTGGCTTCCTGTTCGTCCCCTTCGTCAACACCGGATGGCGGGGTCGACGCCGGCGAAGTGGACGCCACCTCGGATGCTGGCGAAGGAGACGCGGCCGCTGAGGATGCGGGCGTCGACGCGTTCGTTTCATGTGCCGAGCGCTGCGAAGACGCCGAGTGCGTGGACGATCCGGTTTGTCTTCCGCCCGAAGAGACGAGGGAGATGTGTCTCGACGGACTCGACAACGACGAAGACGACCTCATCGACTGCCGCGATCCTGGATGCAGGGACTCAGCGCACGATGTTTGCGGCGTCGAGAATACAGAGGCGCGCTGCTTCGACGGAATCGACAACGACAACGACGGGAGCGTGGATTGCGCCGACACGAGCTGTCGTGTGATCCCGCGCTGCGTCGAAGGCGGCGCCGCGTGCACCGACACCATCGACAACGATCTCGATGGGGACACGGACTGTGAAGACTTCGACTGCCGGGAGGCGGAAGCCTGTGGAATGCCGGTGCGAGTCGTGGCCGCGAATCTCACGAGTGGGGGCGCGCAAACCTACGACGGTGGCCATGGCCTCCGCATTCTCGAAGGCATCTCGCCCGACATCGTGTTGATTCAGGAGCTCAACTTTCGCGACAACACGCCCGCGGCGTTCGAGGACCTCGCAACGCTTGCCTGCGGGGGACCGTGCGAGATTTTCCGCGGTCGCGGGACCAGCATTCCCAACGGTGTGGTGAGTCGCTTTCCGATTCTCGACGCGGGCGACTTTGAGGATCCCGAAACGGACACGCGCGAGTTCACCTGGGCGCGGCTCGATGTACCGGGTGACGTCGATCTATGGGCGGTGAGTGTGCATTGGTTGACGTCCAGTGGCGCAAGCCGGGAGCGAGAGGCGATCGCGCTCGTTGCGGCCATCGAGGCGACGGTTCCCGACGGTGATTTCTTGATCGTGGCCGGGGATTTCAACGCCAACGGGGGCCCGTCCTTCGACCGATTGAGTGCGCTGGTGAACACCTTTTCCAATCCGGGCGACCAGATGGGCAACACGCGGACGAACGGGCCGCGAACGCGAACGATCGACAGCGTCTTCGTGAACGCGGGCCTGGAGCCGCTCGAGATCCCGGTGCGGATCGGGACTGGCGCCTACGACGGAGGCTTCGTGGTGGACACGCGGGTCTACACGCCGATTTCGGATCTGGCGCCCGCGCTTGTGGACGACAGCGGCGCGGAGGGCATGCAGCACATGGCCGTGCTTCGGGACTTTATTCTGCCTCTCGAGTAGGCCCAGCGCGGAGAAAGAGTGCGTCGCGCTCGTCCTGCGCCACGAAGGTTCCCGAACGCCCGCATCGCGCGAGCGCTTCCCGTAGCGGAGCGAGGTCGAAGGCGTAGAACGCGTCCAAGGTGTGAAGCCACTCCTGAACCTTCGCTGCGTCACGTCGCGCGCGCGGTCGATCGAGGAGGCGCATCGCGAGCGCGGGAAGAAACGCGCGCTCTTCGCCGGCGAGATAGACCTCGAGCGCGGCCACGATCTCCATGTCGAGCTGCCGAAATCCGCGGAGGTAGGAGCCGCGAGTGCGCGGCGTTCCCCGGAGAATGTCGCGATGACCGACGAGGGAAAGCGCTTCGGTGAGTGCGTGAAAGGCTTCCTTGGCGCGGGGCCGGGAGCGAAAGCAGCCGTACCAGCGCAGATCGTACCCCTCGTAGGCGGCGTGGTCGGTGGTGAAGCAGAGGAGGGTCGCGCCCCCGATGCCGATCGCGGGGTAGAGAAACTCAAATTTGCCGTCGACGTTGAAGGTGGGACGGAGGCTGCGGATGAGTTCGTTCTCGAGAAGGAGCGCGTCGGCCTCGGTGGCAACGGGCCGAACTTCGAGGCTCGAAGCGGCGCGAACGATCGCGCGCATCTTGCGATGCACCTTGCGACGGCTGGCGTTGCGATAGGCCGAGAGGCGCCGACGAATATTCTTGGCTTTGCCGACGTAGAGCACGCGTTCGGCGTCGTCGCGAAAGAGATAGACCGCCGGCGAGGTCGGAAGATCGGCGACGAAGGTCGCGCCGAACTTTCGGTCGAAGGACTTCACCGCGGCCTACCTTCGCACGGGTTGCGACCGGGGCGAAGTTTGCGGAGGAGCGTATCGAAGGTGGTCAGTTTCCGGTTTGGAGAACCTGAATGTCCGCGTAGATGGCTTCGGTGGTGTTGCCAAAGCCGAGGAGGATGCGGTTGCGCGTCGGGTCGTAGATGCCGACGCCGCTCGACCGCAGGGGAGGTTCGCCCACAAGGGGAAGCTCGCGGAAGGTCGGCTCGTCGGTGATGTCGAGGGCCCAAAGGCCAGGCTCGCTGGTCATGGCGTCCGCGGTGCCTCCGAAGATCCAAAGGCGCGGACCGCGCGGGTCCCACGCGAAGACTCCGTTGCGTCGACCGGGCGCGGCGGCGTCTCCTTCGAGAAGTAGCGTCCAGGTGGGAGGATCGGAACGAACGTTGAGGGCCCAGACGTCGCGGGCGGCGTCGACCCCGCCGGGACTTCCCTGATCGCCGCTGAAGAGCACGAGCTGGCCGCTCTCGCTGTCAAAACCGTAGAAGAACCCGAAGCGATCGCTCGGGGCGCTGTCCGTTTCAACGAAGGTCCACCGGGCGACGCCATCGACGATCTGCATCTTGCGGAGGTCGTTTCGCGGGGTGGACCCAAAGCCGCCGAAGGTCCAGAACGTGTCGGTTTCGGGATCGTGCACGAACGCGTGAAGCGAGCGGCGCGTGGCCCCCGAGTCGGACTCCTGGGTGACCTCTTCGACGCGAATCGGATCGGCGCCGAAGTCCACGCGGTAGAGGTTGTCGAGAATGGCGAAACTCTGTCCGTAGCCGCCAAAGAGGTACGCGATGCTCTCACCTTCGATGCGTGCAACACGCTGGGAGCCGGCTTCCGGAAGCGTTCCTTCGATCGCGGGTTGGCTCCACGCGCCGCTTTCGAGGTCGAGAGCCCAGACGTCGCTCAACGCGGTTCCGTAGGGCGCGTATCCCGAGCCGGTGAAGACGAGAAGGCGGTCGTTGCTCTCGTCGAGAATGAGCGCCGGATGCTCGCGCTCTTCGGGTCCGGGGGTGGCGCGTTCCGCGCTCAAGGGCGCGGCCCACGAAAGCGCGTCGACCGTGACCGGGATTGTGGCGCGCACCTCGTCCGTGTCGCTCCGCAGGGTGACGTCGACGGAACCCGCGGTGCTCTCGTAGGGCGCGTAGATACGAACGCCTCCGTCCTGCACGCTCACCTCGACGCCGGTTGCCATGGCCTCAGCAACGATGGCGCTGCCGTTTGAGGTTGCGGCGGGAACGTCGAGCGTACGTCGTTCACCTTCCCCAAGCGTGAGGGACGAAGGTGCGGTCCACGCGATCTCGTCGCTCGCATCGCTCCCCGCGTCCGCAGCGGGGGACGCGTCGTCTCCGCACCCCAGGGCGATCAAAACGCATACGCTTCCAGCGGTGATTCGCGTCATGAAAGGCCTTCCAAGCACATCGTATGCCGCGCATCTTGCATCTTGCGAAGTGACCGCTTTCCGTAGGGGGAATCCCACCAACCCCGTGTTGCGCCTCGCGTCGTGCGGGCGTGGAGCGTGCAAACCCTAACGGGGGAGACGCCGCGGGCGCGCGCCGTACGACAACGACATGCCCTCTGCCCAAACCCAGCTAAAAATCCCGGAAACCTGGCGTCCGCATCTCGAGGGGCGGCCTGGCGGAGCCCTCGACGCGAAGGCGCTCACGGCGCTTTTGGCGAGCGGGGAGTACGAGTACGGACCGAACTTCGAACAGTCTCGCCGCGACTGGCTCGACGCGCCCTACGCCTTGGTCGCGGTGTACGGTCTCGAGGCTGTCGAGCACCTGAAAGACCTGGTGCCCCTCGGCTCGTATGTCGACGCGGACGTGCAGCAGGCGGCGGCCGAGGCGCTGAGCGCGATTCCCACCGACGAGGCGATGTGGGCGCTGCTCGATCGAGCGACCCAGCAGACGGTGCTCGACCAGCCACAGGTCGCGGGCTTCGAGCGGAACTTTCAGGGCGCGCTGCTGGCCGCGATCGAGCGCTTTCCCCGTCGTGCGATCCAGATTCTGGCGGTTGCAGCAAAGGAGCGCTCGCCCGATCGCTACGGGCCGATGTTGGCGCGCGCGGTGCGCCAGTTCACGGACGTCGCGGAGGCGCTTCTTTCGTCCCTCGACGCGCCCCTTCAGCCGTTGGTTGCCGCTGCGATCGCGGAAGCGAACGTGCCGGTTGCGACCGCCGACGCGCTCCCAGCGGTCCTCGCGACGCCGCCGTGGACCCGCCCGAAAAAGAAAACGAAGAAGCGGAAGGCGCTCGCTCTTGAAACCCCTGACCTGACGGATGCGCTCGTGTGGCGTCCGGGCGAGCAAGCGCAATGGGATGCGCGCGGGGGCACCTGGGGCCTTGGCGGGTTTAAGGCGAAGGATGTGTTGGCGCTTCGCACCCGCGCCGACTGGGACGCGCTCGCGGAAAAGGACGCGAAACGGTTTGCGAGCTACGGGTATCAGTCTCCTGCGCAGATCGCCCGAAAGCATCTTCGTCGCACCGTCGAAGACGCGATGCCGAAGCTGGTCGCAGAGCATGGCCTCAAGGCGCTTGAGGCGGCGCTCTCCTTTGCGGAGGAGTCGCCCAAGGCGGGGTGCGCGATGCTCGCGCCCTACGCGTCGCCGCGGGCTGCCGAAGCGATCGCCCTTGCGTTCGCCAAGCATAAGTCCACCAAGAACGCGTGCGAGCGTTGGCTCCGGCGTCACGCGGAGTTGGCGGCGACGGTTCTGATCCCGCAGGCGCTCGGCAAGGATCGCAGCAAGGCGACGCGCGCGACGCGGGCCCTCGCGTTCCTGATCGGTCCCCGCCGTGAGGTCGTCCTCGCCGTTGCGAACTCGTACGGCAAGGATGTGCCGGAGGCGCTCCTCGCGCTCTTTGCAGGCGATCCGCTGCTGAAACTTCCGCGCAAGATTCCCAAGCTCCCGGACTTTTGGCGCGCCGGTGCCGCGGAAGCGCCACGTCTTAAGAGCGGCGAAGCGTTGCCCGCGTCAGCCCTCGACGACTTTGTGACGATGCTTGCCTTCAGCAAAGCGGTCCGCGAGGTGCAGGCGGCGTGCGAGCCCTCGTCGATCGCGCGCTTTTCCTGGAGTCTCTTCGAGGCGTGGCTCGCGGGCG
>JBCDAA010000395.1:0-8216 GCA_039186435.1 Myxococcota bacterium
CTGGTGCTGAGCGACGGAGACCTGCACTCGGCGGTCGTGGTGGATCAGGTGGTGAGCGTGGAACTCCTGACGGCGGTCGACGAAGAGGTGGAACGGAACGCGCTACGCGGCGTCGACCGCGTGGACCTCCTGTCGCGAATCGCAAAGCGTGAACGCGCGGAAGGCTTGGTCTTTCTCGTGAGCGCGCACCCGCTTCTCGCGGCGTAGCGCACAACCTTCGAAGCGAAAGCGCGCCGAATTTTCGGGGCGCTTTTTTTCGTTCGGCGCTTACGGTCCCTAAAGCGGCCGAAGACGGCGCCCGTATCTCGAGGTGTGAAAACCTACGCTAGTTGGGCTGTGTCGCTCGCACTCTGCTTTCCCTCGCTTGCCCTCGCGGGGGAGGCCTCGACACACTTTTCGATTTTTGTGCCGCCGAACAACAACAACGTCGGCCGCCTTTCCGTTCTGGTCGTCACCGCTCAGGCGGATGACACCTCCGTCTCCATCGTGGACACCGACGAAGACGGTGACAGCGACGACTCGACCTCGGCGCTTCTCGCGCGTGGCCAGTCGGTGGTCGTTCGCATTAGTGACGGTGCCGTCAACGACGACGCCGGCGGGGTTTGGGACGGCGACCGCTTCATCATCGACTCCACCCGGCCGGTGACCGCAATGCTCGCCACGCGCTCCGACTGGCAGCACGACTGGGTGCCCTCCGCGGACGGGACCATGCGCGGCGGGGAGTTCTTCGTGTATGGCGTGCAGAACCGCTGGGACATCGACGTCATCGCCTACGAGCCTGGCACGCAGGTGGAGATCTATCGCGTCAGCACGGAGTCCGTGGAGCGAAGTGGTGTCACCCGTGTCGAGCTCCCGGGAACACTGCTTCTTCGTCAGACGCTCGACGCTGGCGTGGATCTCATGGCGGTACACGACCGGGTCGGCGTCGACACTGTCCAGCGCGGCCACACCTATCGCGTGCTCACGAGCCGTCCCACGACCGTCATGTTCGGCTCCACGGAGTCCCTCGGAAACCGCAACAACGCGCGTGACGGGGGCGGCTATGTTCCCTCGGAAGACGGAACCACGGTCGGCGAGCACTTTTTCTTTCCGGTGCCCGTCAACCCCCGCGCGAATCACGAGCGGGAGATCCGCGTCGTGGCGGGGGACCGTCCGGCGACGGTGGTTCTCAACGGATGGAACAACAGCGACGGCTGGTACGAGGTAGAGCGCGCGGAGCTCGGCGCCTACGGCCATCTCGATGTTACGGGTCGATCGCACCCCATCACGCGCACGTCGACCTTCTACGAGGTAACGGCGACGGCCCCGGTGAACGTCTTCGAGGCGAACTGGCTCGAGACCGGTTCCGTTGGCACCAGCGACATCTACACGTTCGTATCCGCCCTTGATGCGCAGGGCGCAGCGGACGTGGGCCGCGAGTTTGTGGCGTACCTCGGACCGCCCGGCCACGAAACGCGGGCGGCAGGCGTCAACGGCACGTTCTCGCATCTCTACATTGGAGGATTCGTTCCCGGCACCGATGTGATGGTGGTGGACGCCGACACCGGCGGCACGCTCTTCAGCGAGTCGCTTACGATCGACGAAGTCGACGATATCGTCGATGTGCGGGTCGACCGAACGCAGTACGCGGCGCTCAACCGCCCGGCCGACGGGATTCGGCCTTTCCTGCGCGTGCAGGCGACGCAGCCGGTTTATGTCGGGACCACCAACTGGAACGACAACTGGCTCGCCTTTGGTTCGAGCGTGTTGCCGGCGGGCCTCTCCGCGCAGGTTACCGGACCTGCGGAAATCACCTGCGGAACACTCGCCACCTTCAATATCGACGTTTCCAACGACGGTTCGGTCGACGCCACCGACGTCGTTGTTGACACCGCGGTGGTGGGCAGCGCCGATCTGATCTCAGGGCCCGCCGCCATTGCGATCGTCCGCGCGTCGGAAACGGTCCGGCGCACGGCAACGCTTCGTGCGGACTGCGAAGAGATGGTCACCGGTGAACTCGTGGGCCTCTCGGCGACCGTGGAAGGGACCATCGATTTCGACGGCGAGGGTGGACGGGACCCCGTCGGCGCGGCGGACAACGGTACTGGGGTGAGCCCGGTTCGAGTCCCCGAAGTCGCCGGCGTGTTCGATCTTGCGACGCGGGCAGACCATTGCGCGATCGAGCTGACGTGGGTGAGCGAAGAAGACGGAACGGTCGAGTACGTGGTTCGCCGCGCAGACGGAGCCGCCGATGCGCCGACCGTTGAAGTGGGGCGGGTTCCCTCGATCGGTGTCTCCGCATCGGGGTTTGCCTACGGATTTCGAGACGCGGACGTCGACCAGGACACGCCGCATTTCTACTACATCGATGTCGTTCAGGATGGAGAGGTCGTCAACGGTGCAGGCCCCGCGGCGGGTGTTGCGGCGACGCCCTTTGCGATTCCGCCGCGGAAGACGGGTGACCTTCGGACCGACTTCGCGGACGCCGGGGAAGTGCTCCCCGACGCGGTTGACGACATTGCGCGAGAAGGTGGAAGCACGCCGGGGTACGACATCGACGCGGTCGGCGTCGCCTACGAAGCCGTGCACGACGATCTCTATCTCGGGATTTCGACGGTCGGCGTTTTTGGCGACGGCGACGGCGACGGAGATCCCGACACGACGTCGGAAAGCGCGAGCGAGGAGGGGCTCGTCGACCGGCCCGGCTTCGAGAGCGACGAGACCTTCGTCTTTGTCCTCGATTTTGGAGAATCCGGTCTCGGAGACGCAGTGGTCGGGATTCCCTTCGGCGGCGACCTCGGTCTCATCCGGGCGCGGACGCTCAACCGATCGGTGGGGCGCGGTAGTCCGGGCCTCGCGTTCAACGCCGATGACGAAGAGATCGTCGACAACGTCACCGTTGAGGTGGTGGTAACGCCGAGCGCGGAGACCCCCGACCTTCAAATCGTGGTTCGCAACGCGTCGCTGCTTTCACCGACCGGAACGATCGGCGACGTCGGGGTCAGCGCGTACATCGCAGCTCCTTCGATGACCGCGGATATCGAGTGGGCACCCTCCGAGGTCGCGACTCTCGTCGATGCCGATCGCGCGCTTGCCGATGGCTGCGGAACCTCCACGGAGCAGGTGCATGTCGGTACGTTTGCGGTGTTCGGCAATATCTTCACCGGTACGCCGACGTTCGACTTCGTACCCTTCGGGTACTCCGACACGGAGACGGGGGAGGTGCTCATCGAAGCGCCGACACCGGTGGCCGGTACCGTCATCGACTCGCCGACCTACTTCTCGACGGATCCCACGGTGAATCTCACCGCGACGCTTGCCCCGGGGGTTGTCGACGGCTCAACGACCTTCGTGCGAGACGAGACCTTCGTGCGCGGCGGCTCGTTCGTTCACGTGGTTGAAATCGAGCACGCCTTCCCGCCGGCGAACGGGATGCAGCGCTACGAGAATATCGACCTGCAGGTCTTCCGCATGATCACCCTCGACTGCAGCGCACGGGTGCGGGTGAAGCAGACGGGGTCAGCGGGTGTGCTCTACGACGACCGCGCCATTCGCATGGCGGACGGATCCATCGAGGTGATTCAGGACATGAATCCCGCGATGACCTTGGCCCACTCGGGGATTGGCACTTTCGATCGCGGCGGCACGCTGACGCCCATCGCAATGCCAACACCGGATGATTTTCTCACTGCAACGTTCCCCGAAGTGTCGCCAGAGTTCACGCACTATGCGTTTCTCAACGACGAGGACTACCTCTTCGACGACGACCCTGAGAATGTTGAGGTCGAGCCGCTGGGTGCGGACGGAAGTGTGATCGAGGCCGGCGTTTGGTTCCTCAATCACTACCTCTGGACCTACGCGAACGACGGCCTGACCCGCATTGAAACGAGTTTTGAACCCGGACCGGACTGTGGAGGTTCGCTGTGAAGTTGCGTGTATTGCTCTTGGTCGGCCTCGCGGGCTGCTTTGGTGAAACCTCGGTGGTGGACGACGGCGGCACGCCCGAGCCGGAACCGGTCTCCCGGGAAGGAGCGGCGCTGGAGGCGTATGCACCGTGCAGCTCCGACGCGGATTGCGGCGACCTCGAGTGCGTCACGATCCTTGGTCAGTCGGTGTGCAGCCAGACCGGATGCGCGGACGGCGCGGCGTGTGCCCCCAACGAGATCTGCGTGGAGAGTCCGGCGGTTCATCCCAGCGGCGTCTGTGCGCGGACGGGCTCGGGGGGCTCGTGTGGACGGGCTTGCGCGGACCCGCTGCGCTGTGGACTCGACCCTGCGTGCATCGAGGCGGGCTGTTGCGGCGCCCTCGACGAGCGGGGATGTCCCATGGTCTGTGGAACGATCGATCCGATGATGTGCGTGATCGACCCGCGCTGCCGGGAAGGGTGCTGCGAGTAGGGCGCGCGAGCGAGAGGCGATCCGCGAGGGCGGGCGCCTCTTTTTCGATCACGGGCTATCCGATCGGAATGCCGCGGAGGAGAAGCGCAGCGTGGAGTTCGCTTCGAAGGCGCTGCACCTGAAAGCAAAGACGCTCGGAGAGGAGCCGTAGGCTATCCCAAGGTTCGTTCTCGTGGCTTTCCTCAATCTTTCGCGCGAGGTCGAACGCTTCCTCTCTTTGGAAATGCGACACCGCGCCGCGAATCTGGTGCGCGAAGCGGCAAAGCTCGCTTTTGTCACGGCGCTCGACAGCTCCTTCGAGACCGCGCTGGAGCTCCGGCCAAGACTCCGAGAAGACCGACGCGACGTCCGCGAAGAGCTCGAGGTCTCCCCCAAAGGTGTCGAGGTGATCCTCGATGGGAAAGGGCGGAATCGTTTCCTTCCCGGCTTCGCGGTCGACCGGAATCACCATGCGGTCAACCACGGCCCAGAGGTCCGACGCGCGAAAGGGCTTGGCGAGATGTTCGTCCATCCCGGCTGCACGAAAGCGCTCGTAATCGCCCTTCATCGCGTGCGCCGTCAGCGCGACGATGGGTGTTTTTCGTCCGAGCGGTCGCTCCATGTTGCGAATGAGCTGCGTCGCCTCGATTCCGCCCATCTCGGGCATCTGAATGTCCATGAGGATGATGTCGAAGGTCCGAGTTCGGCAGACTTCGACCGCCTCGAGACCGTTGCTGACCACGGTAACGTGATGGCCCTTCTTCTTGAGCAACCCGCACGCCACGCGCTGGTTGGTGACGTTGTCCTCCGCGAGCAGAACCTGCGCACCCACCTGAAGTGGTGCGAGGGGCGGCGCCGAGGTTGTGGGCTCGGGCAGGTGCAGGAGCGCACGGACCGCGGCGCGAAGGTTGCCGAAGCGAACCGGCTTGTTGAGGTAGGCCTCGACGCCCAGATCCGCGGCGCGCTTTCGTCCGTAGGCTTCGTCCGTCGACGACGTGACCAAGATCGGAACGCCCCGAAGACTCGGAACCGCCCGGATCAGCTCAATGGTGAGAAAGCCGTCGAAGGAGTGGGTCTGAGCATCGATCACGACGGCGTCAAAGCGCCCTTCCGCGAGTCTTCGGAGTGCGCTTTGGCCGGACGTGCAGGTTTCAACCACGAGCTGAAGCTCCTCGAGGTAGCGGCGAAGCACGGACTGGCTAAGCGGGTGCGGATCCACGACCAAGAATCGGCGCGGCGGGAGGGCTTCGGATGGAATCAGGCTGCGCTCCGCAACCGGGAGGTCCGCGCTGAATCGAAAAGTGCTTCCGACGCCGACCGCGCTGGTGAGCGAGATCTCGCCGCCCATCATCGTGACGAGGTTCTCGCAGATGGCGAGGCCGAGGCCGGTGCCGCCGAAGCGCCGCGTGGTGGACCCGTCGACTTGCTGAAAGAGCGCGAAGACCAGCGCCTGATGCTCGTCGGCGATTCCAATGCCGGTGTCACGAACCGAAAACTCGATCTGACCCGCTTCCGTGCGGGAGACGCTGATGATGATCTCTCCCTCGTCTGTGAACTTGATCGCGTTTCCGATGAGATTGATCAGCACCTGACGAAGGCGCCCGGGGTCGCCCTCCACGAAGCACCCTCGCTCGGTGAGCTGAATGTCGCAGAGCACGAGGAGCCGCTTTTGGTGCGCCCGGAGAGCCATCGTTGCGGTCGTCGTCTCGACCATTTCGCGAAGGTCGAACGGGCGCTGCGTGAGCTCGAGCTTTCCCGCCTCAAGCTTGGAGAAATCGAGGATGTCGTTGATCAGATCGAGGAGCGCGTCCGCGGCGTGGGTCACCGCGTTGAGCTGCTTCCGCTGCTCCGGCGTCAGGGACCCCAAAAGGACAAGCTCCGTCATTCCCACGATCGCGTTCATCGGCGTACGGATCTCGTGGCTCATGTTGGCCAGGAACTCGCCCTTGGCGCGGTTCGCCGCGAGCGCGGTATCCCTCGTGCGCTCGAGCTCCCGCGTCCGATCCGCGACGCGCTCTTCGAGTGTTTCGTTGGACTTAAGGAGCTGTTGATTCGCGGTGTAGAGCTCGCGGCTCTTGGACTCGAGGAGCTCTTCGACGGCGGTGCGAGCCGCCTTTTCCCGTTCGAGCCTTCGACGAAGCGTACGGATCGTGGTTTCGAGCGTTTCGAGCGTTTGAGTCTCCGCCGTCATGACCTTCCCTTGGTGAACCCCTTGCGGGAGCGGTTTCAAGATGTGTGCCTGAGTGGAAGGGGACGGAATAGGAATTGCTGAACTGAAGATGTGCCCTGTTTGCTGGTAGATTTTGCTGCGCGAGATGCTGGATTCGCCTGTGTTTGCAGGGCCTCCTCGGGGTGCCGGATCGCCGCTTCGCTGACGCTAAGCGTCAAATCCTCGACACTAAAGGCCGCGCTGAGTCGACCGATCGTAGAGCGGAGGCTGCGCTCGGTGTCTTTGGAAAACAGTCGACGAGTTCTCTGGCGAATCCGTCACCAACGGAAGGTGCGCTGATGGATGTCTGCATCGTCGCCGAAGGTGAGTGGCCGGCAAAGACCGGGGGGCTCTCGACCTGGACAAACCATGTTCTCGGTGCGCTTCGGGAGCTCGAGGTTGGCGTGGTCACAGTACCGAGCTCGTCGGACCTCCGTTACGCCGTCCCGTCTCATGTAGTCGTGCACCGTGGGTTCGCCGGGCCGCTTCCGCGGGCGAAGCGCTATCTAGCGAGCGGCCTTGAAGCCGCGGAGTTCGTCGCCGCGCAGGCTCCAGCCGCGCAGCTCGTCTACGTCGAGCACGGTGACCTCGTTCGCGAGGTGCGTTCCCTCGGTGCGACTGAGGGCGGCGTTTATGTACCCCCGTTTGCCAGAGATCGCGCCGCCCGCGATGCCGCGGACCGCAGGCGCCGCATGGTTCGACATGCGTCCATGGTTGTCGGCGTAACCCGCCGAACGTGTCGCCGGGCGCTCCGCGAGGGGGCGCGCGCGGTCTGCCACGTGCCGAACGCCGTGCCGCCAAGCCTGCGCGCGCAACGCTCCAAGGCGATCGGGTTCGTCGGGCGCTGCACGCGTGGAAAAGGCATCGATCGCTTCCTGCGCCTTGCGGAGCGTGTGGACCTGCCGGCGATGGTCACAGGACTCGATCTCGAAGCGAGCGCCCGGCTTCGTCCAGCGCGCGTGCGGTGGAACCTCGACGCCGTCGACCCTTGGGCGGACTGTCCGGGCGTCATCGTGATGCCTTCGCGCCTCGAGGCGTCTCCCTTCGTTGCCCTCGAAGCAGAGGCGAGAGGCATTCCTGTGCTCCTTTCGGACGTCGCCGATCTCGACGAGAGCGCGCTGATTCAACGGCGAGCGTGGTCCCTTCAAGGCTGGGCCGCGGACGCGATGCGCCTGGCGCTGTGCCCGGATGTGGGAAGCGGTGCCGCCCACGAACGCTGGCACAGGTTCGAAACGCAATGGCGAGGCATCGCCGGGGGAAGGCAGGCATGAAGGTTCTCTTCGTCCACGGCTATGGGCTGCAGGGAAGCGGGTCGAGCATTTACTGTGCGAACCTCGCGAGCGCGCTACTCCGCGCGGGGCACGACGTCACCGTTCTCGCGCAGCGAGTCCCAGGAGACGAGGCTCAGCTCTCGGCGCTTCGTGCGTTGGGTGGACGGTTTCGACCGCTTCCCGAAGCTCGCCTTCGCGCATGGTCGCGACCACCGGCGCCTCCGGAAACTCAGCGCGTGGATACGCGACCGCAACGGCGTCCTCGGGAAGCGGTCGAAACCGTCCACCCAACGCACGAAGCGCCGAGAGCTGAGCCTCGTCTCCTGGGACTCGCTGCGCGAGACCGGTGACGTCGTGCCCCGCGCGGAGTAGCGCGCTCGC
>JBCDAA010000396.1:0-8184 GCA_039186435.1 Myxococcota bacterium
CTCTGCACATCTCAGCTGGGAGAGGAAGCCGCGCGATCGCTTGCGCGGCGAACGAGGCTGGAGCTCCTCAGCATCGAGGGAGCGCTTCTTCCTGCGGCGGTGGTGGGCCAGCTTACGAACGGGCCGCTTCTCGCAATGGTAAACGAGCTCTGCTTCGCGCATGGCGCCGTCGACGATGCGACGCTGTCGACCGTCATGGCGAGCGCCCAGCGAGCGACTGCGCTGGACGTTTACGATTGTGGGATCGGCAGCGTGAACGCGATCGCCACGAGCCGATGTCGCCTCGAGCGTCTGTCTCTTCGCAGCAACCCTCTTGGGGAACAAGCCGCTGCGGAACTAGCGGCGTCGCCCCATCCGCTAAACGAGCTCGACCTCACCGAGACGAGCGTCGGAGATAGAGGGACCGCGGCGGTCGCCGCGGCGGCATTTTCGCTCAGCGTTCTTGGTCTTGGGAACGCCGAGGTGGGCGACGACGGCGCGTGCGCTCTCGCGGCCGCGGACGCGCTCGCGACGCTACGGACCTGCCTTTTCTACAACAACCCAAGGATCGGTCTCCGCGGGCTGCGCGCCCTGGCTTCCTCGACGTCCCTCGCTGGGGTCGAACGCTTCGACCTCGACGGCAACGGTTGGACCACCGCGGAGCACGCGCGAATTCTTGCCGAGTCGACCCTCCATCCGATTGTGCGCGAGGAATGGCGACGCGAGCTTGAGCGAATCGAGCGTTGTGCGCTCCGTAGAGAACCCTTTAAATAGGTCGACGCCGCGCTGGGTGGCTAAATCCCAGGCGGCGTCGACAGGAAGAAGTATTTTGACTTGGCTCGTTACCTCCGTGATGTGTGAAGTCGAAAAGGCGGGCGCTATCCGGTGTCCCGCGAGTCTCCCCGCGGGCCGCGATCACCGAGACGTCGTCCGCCTCAACATCTCATCTGCTGCTTCGATCACCTTTTGGTTCACTTCGTAAGCGCGCTGGCTCGTGATCAGGTCGAGCATCTCGGTCACGACCTCGACGTTTGACCCCTCGATGAAGCCCTGCGCGATCGTGCCGAGACCCTCCTGCCCGGGGTTCGCGACGACGGGTTCACCACTCGCGTTGGTCGGCATGAACATGCTTCGACCGATCGCCTCAAGGCCGGCGGGATTCGCAAAGTTCGCGAGCTGTAGCTGACCGACTTCCTGCGCGGCGGTTTGTCCCGCTGTCGTTACGCTGACGAGACCGTCGGGCGTAATCGTGACGCTTGTCGCGTCCGTCGGAACGGTGATCTGAGGCTCAATCGGATAGCCGTCCACCGTTACGAGCTGCCCCTGAGCGTCCGTGTGCAGGTTGCCGGCGCGGGTGTACGCAACGTCGCCTCCTGGCCTCGTCACCTGCAGGAACCCGCTCCCTTCGATCGCCAGGTCGAGCGGGTTCTCCGTCTGCTGAAGACTTCCCTGCTGGTGGATATGCGTCGTGGAAACCGTTCGGGTGCCGTGTCCGATCTGCACGCCCGTCGGGAGCGTGCCTCCCTCGCCGGTTTGTCCTCCGGGGCGTCGCACCTGCTCGTAGAGAAGGTCCTGGAACTCGGCACGCGCGCGTCGAAAGCCGCTGGTGTTGACGTTCGCCATGTTGTTCGCGGTGACGTCGATGCGAGTCTGCTGGGCGACCATTCCGGTGGCGGCGGTGTTGAGAGCTTTGAGCATTGGTTTCCTTCAGTGTGAGCGATCAGCCAGCTGCGAGATCCCGGGCGGTGCGCTGGTCGAGAGATTGAAAGGTGTCGATGACTTTCTGAAAGGCTTCGAAAGTTCGGCTGACGGTGATCAGCTCGTTCATTCCGGCGACGGCGTTCACGTTGGCCATCTCGAGGTAGCCCTGCCGAACCGTGGCGTCCGAGTCGATGGCGTTCTGGCCGGTGAAAAGGGTGATGCCTTCCTTCTGTGGGGCTTCGTCAAAGCGAACGATGCGGAGCGCTCCGACCTGGTCTGCGCCTGCGAAGATGGAGCCGCTCTCGTCGATACGAACATCGGCGGTTCCGGGCGGAATCCGGATGAGGGCAGGCTCGTCTTCGTCGCCACCCTCTGCGATGACGGGGTGTCCCTGCGGCGTGACGAGGACCCCCTCGGCGTCCGTGACGAAAGAACCTGCACGCGTGTAGCGCTCGCCAGCCGGCGTGCGCACCGCGAAGAAGCCGTCGCCTTCGAGCGCAAGGTCGAGGGCGCCACCGGTTTGTTGGAGCGCTCCCTGCGCCGTGTCTGCGGCGGACTCGGCGACCTCGACGTAGCGTAGCGATGCGGGCGCGGGACCATCCGCGCCGGCCTCGGCTAACGCTTCTTCAAACACGAGTCGATCGGCGCGGAATCCAACGGTGTTCGTGTTCGCCACGTTGTTCGCGACGACCTCGAGCGCCCGTTCTTGGGCGATCGCACCGCTTAGCGCTGACCAAATACCGTCGGACATCGCTCAGCTCGCTCGCTTGATGCGCTTGCGCTTTTCCGGCGCGGGGAGACCGAGCTCGGCGCGAATGCGAACTGTCGCTTCACCGAGGATTTGGCATACGCGACCTTCGGTGACGCCGAGGATGGCGCCGATCTCCGCCTGGGTGCATTGCTTCTGGTAGTAGAGGGCGAGGACGCGCTGCGTTCGTTCGGGCAGGCGCCGAATCGCCTCTGCGAGCATGCGCTTCTGCTCGCGCTTGACCGCGATGTTATGAACATCGGAGGTGCCGCCGACGCGGTCGGGATCAACCTCGGCCGTTCGAGCGAGCGCGGGGGCCTTCGCGAAGTCCGCGCTCAGACGGCGATACTCCTCAATGTCGATCTCGAGCTTCTTGGCGACTTCCGCTTCTTCGGGAGGGCGCCCAAGTTCGAGGGTGAGGGAACGAATCGCTCTCGTGACTTCCGCGAGGCGTCTCCGGCCGTGGCGCGTCATCGGATCCTGGGAGCGAAGCTCATCGAGAATCGATCCGCGGATCCGCGCCTCGGCATAGGTTCGAAAGCGTGGGTGCCGCGAGGGGTCAAACGCGTCGGCCGCCTTGATAAGGCCTTCGCTTCCGGCACCGATCAGGTCGCCGACGTCGACGCTCGGGGGTAGCCGACGCGCCATTCGAAACGCGATCCGCCGAACCCACGGAAGACCTTCGCGAATCAACTCGTCACGGGACATCGCCTGGGAGGGCGCTTTCGGGGCTGAACTCAACATGCGACCTCCAATCGACGCTGTTCGCGGAGCCGTGCAGCAAGACCGAGGACGGCTCGACTTGCGGGAGCGAGGGGCGCTTCGAGGACGTGGGGACGTCCGCGGCGGGCGCCTTTGGCGACCTCTTTGTCCCAAGGCACCGAGCCGAGGAAGTCGAGGTCGAGGGAGAGGAAGCGCGTCACGATGGCGTCGATCCGCGCATGCAGTTCGGCGCCTTCGAGGGCGGTGTGCACCATGTTGGCGACTAGCTTGATCCGGTCGACCGACGCGCGACGGTGCAGGATCTTCACCATGGCGTACGCGTCGCGCAGCGCGGTCGGATCCGGCGTCGTCGTCAGCAGAATCTCATCGGCCGCGCTCGCAAAATAGACGGCGTTGCTTCCGATGCCGGCGCCGGTATCGATGAGAAGAACGTCGTAGTTCTCGGCGGCTTCGTGCACCGCCTGAATCAGGCGCGAACGCTCCGCTGGACCGAGGTTCGCCATGTCGTAGCGACCCGGGCAGGCGGGGATCAGCTTCAGTCCCATCGGGCCTCTCACGGCGATGTCTTCGATGCTCGCTTCACCTCGGAGCACCGCGCGAAGGTCCGACTTCGGCTGCAGTCCAAGGGCGAGGTCTAGGCTTGCGAGGCCGAGATCCGCGTCGAGAAGAAGCACCTGGAGCCCGCGGGAGGCGAGGGCGGCACCGATGTTCGCGGCGAGCTGCGTCTTTCCGACGCCTCCTTTGCCGCTCGTCACCGCCAGCGTCCACGCTGGACCGCGAAACGCGCGGCGACGGAGGGGGATCAGACTACTTTCTTCGCGGGTACGAAGACCTGCGGCTTGGTCCGCTGCGTAGATCACGCGAACACTCCTTCTCCAGAGAGCAAACTCGCCAGACGACCCGCGCTTGCGACCTCAATGTCTTCAGGAACGCGCTGTCCGGTCGTGAAATAGCTGTAGGGGATGCCGCCGTGGATCTGCGCGGCGACGATGGACCCGTGGTAGACGGCTTCGTCCACCTTGGTTGCGATCAAGCGCCGAGGTCCGTGCGCTTCGCCGTAGCGTTCGATGATCGCTTCGAGCTCGATGTCTGAAACATTCGCGGGAAAGCAAAGATGCGTTTCGACGGGCTCGCCCGCGTTTTGAAGCTGCGCTCCGGTAACGCCGATCGCGGCTTCGTCGCGGGGGGAACGTCCGGCTGTGTCGACCAGGACGAGGTCTGCGCTTCCAAGACGCCGCAGGCTTGCGCGAAGCGAACGCTCATCATGGGCGGACTCCATGGGAACGCCGATGAGGTCGGCGTAGCGCTGCAGCTGTTCGGCGCCGGCGACGCGGTACTGGTCGAGGCAGACAAGCCCGACACTTCGGCGCTGAACGAGCGCGGCGTGCGCTGCGATCTTGGCGAGCGTCGTGGTTTTTCCAACGCCTGTCGGTCCGACGAACGCGACGACGCGCGGGGCGTGGGCGATTCCGCCCGCGAAGATCATCTCGCCTTCGAGAACTTCCTCGAGCGCCGGACGCGCTTGGGCGAGGGCGCCGGGCGTACCTCCGTGGCGACGCTGAACTCCCCGCGCAAGCGTCTCTGCAGCGGCTTTGGGAACACCCATGCGGGTGAACCGGCGCTCGAGAAGCGTGGCGCTTTGCGAGTCGGCCACCAGTCGCGTGGCTTCGATTTCCACGCCCCCCTTGAGCTGTCGCGACGAGAGGATCATCGCGTCGGGGCCAAGCACTTCGCGAACCTGCGTGAGGGCGGCTTCAAACCCGGCGGCTCGAAATGTTTGCTGCTGCATCACCATCTCCTCATGCCGTCACAACGCCGAGGGTTCGCACTGTGGTTTTCATGTCGACCTCTTGAAATGAGAGAACGGAAAGTCCGGGAACACGCCGCGTCAGGAACTCGGCAACCCGCCGACGAATGTCTGGTGCGCAAAGCACCAGCGGCGGAGTCGTGACTCGCGCGAAGTTGCGAGCCGCTTGGTCCAAGGAAGAGAGCAAGCGCTGTGCCGACGCGATATCGGGCCCACCGGTGCGAAACGCGTCCTCCGCTTTGGGGTCGAGAACGAGGGCGGAGACCTGGTTTTGGTCGTCGCGAAAGCGGACCGTGATGTGCCGCGAGAGCCGCTGACGAACGCGTTCCGTCAGCTCCGTCGGGTCTTTGATCTCCCGGGCGTGGTCCGCTAACGACTCGAAAATCGTACGCAAATCGCGAATGCTCACGCTTTCCGCGAGAAGGTTTCGAAGCACTTTGACGACCTCGCCGATGGGCAGGAGGTTCGGAATCAGCTCGTCGATGAGCTTCGGGTGCTGCTCGGCGAAGAGGTCGAGGAGCTCCTGCGCTTCGCTTCGGCCGAGCAGCTCGGGCGCCAAGGAACGAAGAAGCTCCGTCAAATGCGTGGCGGCGACCGTCGCGGGATCGACAACCGTGAAGCCCTGGGCTTCGGCGCGGTCGCGTCCGGCCTCGCGGACCCACATCGCGGGAAGACCGAACGCCGGTTCCCGTACGCGCTCACCGCCGAGGTCGGGGAGTGCCCCGCCAGGGTCCATCACCAGGTAGCGACCCATGCGCACGCGGCCGGAGCCCACCTCATTACCGCTGAGCAAGAGGCGATAGGTCGAAGAGTCGAGTCGGAGGTTGTCCCGAATGTGGATCGAGGGAACGATCAGCCCGAGCTCGGTCGCGAGGTTGCGACGAATCGCACCGATGCGCTCGACCAGGTCGCCGCCTTTGCTGGCGTCCACGAGCGAGACGAGATCGAAGCCCACCTCCAGCTCGAGAAGATCGAGGGGGAGAATCTCTTTGATGCGGTCGCGGTCCGCCGTCGCCTCGTCCTTGGGCTCTTCGGCGCGAGGGGTCGTTCCACCAGCGGCTTCCGGCGTCAGATCCGGCGCGGAGCGGGCCGCCCAGGCGAGGAAAGCCCCGAGAATTGCGAAAGGAATCAAAGGCATGCCGGGCAGGAGCCCCATTCCCGCCAGCACGCTTGCGGCCATGTAAAGGGCGCCTCGGTTTCGCCCGAGTTGTTGAACAAGCGCCGGCGCCAAGGCGGCTCCGGCAGCGGCGCGGGTGACGACGACACCCGCTGCCGTCGAGACGAGAAGAGCGGGGATCTGCGATGCGAGACCGTCGCCAACGGTGAGGACCGTGTAGGTCGCGGCGGCTTCGGAGGCGGCCAGGTCTTGCTGTGCAACGCCGACGATAAAGCCGACAACGATGTTGATGCCGGTCATTAAAAGGCCCGCGATGGCGTCGCCGCGAACGAACTTCGACGCACCGTCCATGGCACCAAAGAAGTCCGCTTCACGCTCCGTGTCTTTTCGACGGGTTTTGGCTTCTTCTTGGGTAATCGCGCCGGACGCGAGATCGGCGTCGATGGACATTTGTTTGCCGGGGAGGGCGTCCAAGGTGAAGCGTGCGCTCACCTCTGCGACGCGGCCGGCACCTTTGGTGATCACGACGAAGTTGATGATCACGAGGAGCACGAAGACTGCGGCGCCGACGACGAAGTTGCCGCCGACGATGAACTCGCCGAACGCCCCGATGACCCGGCCTGCAGCGGAAGAACCATCCGCGCCGTGAAGAAGAATAAGGCGAGTGGACGCGACGTTCAGTGCCAGCCGAAGGAGCGTCGTGAAGAGCAAAATCGTCGGAAAACTCGACAGGTCGAGGGGCTTCTCCATGTGAATGGAGACCAGGAGGAGCGAGACCGAGAGGGCGATGGAGGTCGCGAGAAAGAGATCGAGGACGCCCGCCGAAAGCGGGACGATCATCAGAAAGACGATGCCGACGAGGAGAAGCGGGACGCCAGCTGCAGCCTGCTTTGCGATCGTCTTCATCGTGCGCCTCGCAGTCGAAGCACGTGAGCGATGACCTCAGCCGCCGCGTCGTAGAGCTCAACGGGAATCGGCTTGCCCGGATCGGCGTGTTTGTAGAGCGCGCGCGCAAAGGGACGGTTTTCGACGATCGGAATGCCGTGGACGCGTGCGCGCGCGCGCATTTTCAGAGCGACCTCGTCGACAGACTTGCCGAGGGTGATCGGCACGGTGTCCTCGCCGGGGACGTAGCGAAGCGCGACCGCGATATGCGTCGGGTTGCAGACCAGGACGGTCGCCTTGGACACGTCCATGACGGCGCGGGCGGCAGCGAGCTCGCGGGCCTTTCGCCGGCGTCGTGCCTTGATGTGCGGGTCGCCTTCGGACTCTTTGTGCTCGTCGCGGATTTCCCGCTTGGTCATCTTGTTGTCTTCGTTGAACTTCCGTTTGGCGAGCCAGAAGTCGAAGACCGCGACGAGAACGAAGGCCAACCCTCCGTGGAGAGCGACTCTGCCCGCGGCTTCCACGACCGTCCCCGCGCCCACCAGGGGAGACGCGGAAGGGAGGTTCACGATCGCGGGCATCGCCTCGTCGACGACGCGCCATACAACGGTGCCGATCGCAGCGACCTTGACGAGCTGTTTGAAGATTTCGAGCGCGGATTCCTTGCCCGGCAGCAGTGTTTTGAGGCGCGGCAGCGGGTTGAGGCGGTCCCATTGGGGCGTGAGGAGCTTGGGCGTGATGCGTCCTCGCGTTTGCACGAGCCCGGCCGTGGCGGCAGCGACCATCGCGCTGGCGACAAAGGGCACCGTGGTCCGGGTGATCGCGCCAAAGAGAACACGAACCGCGCCGAGTGGCGTCTCGTGAAGCGAGAACGCGCGACGCGAGAAGCTCGTCACGTCCGCGATGGCGCTGCTCCCAAAAAAGGCGAAACTTGCGGCCGCCGAGACGAGGACCGCCGCTGCACCCACGTCTGCGCTCTTCGGAAGCTTGCCGTCTTTGGCGAGCTTCTCCTTCCGTTTGGGAGTCGCTTGCTCCGTTTTCTGGGACTTGTCCTCCATCAGCGAAACCCGAGAGCTTCGCTAAAGGCGGCCGGGAGGTTTTGAATCTCCTGCGCGATGGCCGGCGCGATGGAGGGAGCCGCGGCGAAGAGCGTCAGGACGCCCGCGCTGACCGCGACCGCAAAGGAGAGCGAGAAGAGATGAACCTTCGGTGCGGCCCGCGAAA
>JBCDAA010000397.1:0-8181 GCA_039186435.1 Myxococcota bacterium
GGTCTCACACCCTTCGCCGAGCAGGTCCCCGAACGCTCCCGTCGCACGACGGTGCCAATGCAGTACGTCGACTACCTCGAGCTCTTGAAGTGGACCGGGCGCTCCCTTCGAACGCGCGGCCCAAGTGCGACGCTCAAGGAGGAGCCGAAGCTCCTCACGGAGCTGAAGCTCAACAAGAACGCCTTTGTCGCGATGATGCGGAGCCACGGTCTCCGAACGACCAGTGTGCTCGGCAGCCTCGACTTGGTCGACGAGTTCGCCGAAGCACAGGGCAAGCACTGGGTGCACGGGAAGGGCGACGCGAAGACGCTCTATCGCTAGGCGGTTGAGTCGCTGGGCGCGATTCGGTACCCAACTGACATGACGCCTCGGGAGTTCGTGGGCCTCGTTGATGCGGCGTATCAACGACTAAGAGGTCGAAAGGTGCTGCTCCTTCGCCGGCCCGAGCTTGTCGAAGCGGCGGCGGAGTATGACGAGGATTGGGATCTTCTCCGGAGCGAGCAGTGGGACCTCTTCCGCAACGTCGCCGCCGAGTTCGTGGACTTCGCGCCGGCGAATCCGCTCTTCGAGATGTTTCTCTACGTCCTTCTCGCTCCGTACGCGACAGAGGAGGAGTTTCTGAGTCGCGACGAATTCATCGACGCGATGGAGGGTGCCGAGTTCCCTGCGGGCTTCTCGGAGCTGCTCGAGAGAGCTGACGAGTGCTACACGCTCGAATACGAGTACCCGCCGACGCATGTAGCGCTTTGGTCGTCTGACGGTGGTTGGGTGCTCGCCTACCCGGACCGGCTGCTGGAATTCGCAACACCGAAAGCGCTCTGCGCCTTCTTCGAAGCGTCGCGCTGAGCTCGGAGGCACCTCAAATGTCGTCACGCTGAGCTAACGGTTCTCGGCGCTGAGCTAACGGTTCTCGGCTACCCGCCATCCACGCATCCAGCGATGTCAATAAAATCAGGTTGGCTGATATAGTCTGCACCCGAGGCTGATGTTAAAAAAATCAGGTTGGCTGCTATCATCTGCACCCGAAGCTGCTGCGGTGAGCGCTGGGTACCTCAACGGGCCGACTTGCAGGTCGCCCAACCATTCTCCGCTACTCGCCATCACCGCATCCTTTTGAATGTCAACAAAATCAGGTTGGCAATCATTATCCTCCCGAAGAGGGAGAGCCGGGAACAATATGGTGACCGATTCGCGGGGTGGCCGGTGAAGGGGTGGCGGGGTAGCCCGGAGGGTGACGCATTCCTCCCCGGCGTTGCTTCTTTCCACTCTCATCGTCATCGGATGCGCGGATCCGGAGGTGAGCTCGATCGAGTCCTCGGTGGTGTACGGAAGCGACAATCGCACCGACGTTTACGCGCACCGAAGTGCGTTCTGGCGCACGGTCGCGCGCGAATCGATCGTGGCGCTGATCGACGAGGATGAGCTGGATCAGAGTGACCCTTCCGACATTCAAGTGCTGGGGACGCCGCTTGGCGAGCGCCGGGACCTCTGCGACTCCGAACGGTTTCGGGACCAGCCGACGGGCGCAAGCTGTTCGGGGACGCTGATCGACTACGATCTCGTGCTCACCGCGGGTCACTGCGTGGAAGACGCCGCGGAGTGCGACGAGACGCGCTTTGTCTTCGACTACTTCTACGAGGCGGAAGGACGCCTCCGGACAATCGAGTCCTCAGACGTCTACCGCTGTGAAGAGATCGTTGTCACGGTCGACGACGGCTCCCTCGACTACGCGGTGGTGCGCCTCGACCGCCTCGTCGACGCGGAGCGAACGCCCGTGCCCGTCCGTAGGGAACGCGGCGGGCTCTCGGTTCGCGACCCGCTCGTCGTCCTGGGCTTCGGGTCGGGGTTGCCGCTCAAAATCGACGACGGCGGCGAGGTGCGCACGACCAATCGCTTCACGCTGAATTGGTTTGGCGCCAACACGGACACCTTCTCCGGAAACTCCGGTTCGGGAGTATTCACACCCGACGGCGAGGTCGTCGGAATCACCGTTCGCGGCGCGACAGACTACGAAGAGCGCGGCGACTGCAGTGTCGTCAACACCCTCGGCGAACGACCTCTCTTTCGCAGTGAGCGAACGACCTACGCCTTTCGCGCGATGGAGGGCCTTTGCGAGAGCGACACCGAGAGCGCCCTTTGTGAAGGTGGCGGGCTTTGTCGCTTCTGTCGCACCTCCGCCGATTGTGGGCGACTGACCTGTTCCAACGGCGCTTGTTTACCGCGATGCGAAGAAGGCTGCCCCACGGGCTTTCGCTGCGACGCGGGTCTCTGCGAACCCGAGACGACTCTCGCGTGTGACGGCTCGGATGTGGTTGAGCTTCGCTGCGGCCGGCCCGCGCGCACCGTCGAAGCCTGCGACTTCTGTGTGGGCGATGCCTGCATCGACGCAACGGAGGGCGACACCTGCGATTCCGCCATCGAACTCGCACCCATTTCGCAGTCGGTGACAGGATCGACAGCGATGTTCTCGACGCCAACGTACGAGGGGAGCTGTGCCGGCGAAGCGAACGAGACGGTGTATCGCTTTGACCTTACGGAACCGACCTCCTTTCGGGCGCATGCGAGTGGCTTTGACACCGCGCTCTATCTGCGTGAGGTCTGCGACGACGCGTCGACCGAAGTGGCTTGCGATGATGACAGTGGCGACGGATTTGATGCGTTGCTCGAACAAGAGCTCGCGCCGGGCACGTACTTCCTTTTCGTCGACGGTTACGAGGACGAGTCCGGTGAGTACGTTCTTGACCTCGAGTTTGCGTCCGTTGAGGTCGACGGTCCGGACGCGGGAGTCGACGCAGGCGTTCCGGGAGTGGAAGACGCAGGTGCGCCTGGCGACGCTGGAGTCTTGGACGCCGGCGTCTCGGATGTGGGAGCGCTCACGACGGACGCGGCACCGATCGACGCCGCGGACGGTATCGCGGTACCTACCTCGGGCGGCTGCAGCGCGGCGGGCGGCTCTGCGGGCTCGTCCCTCTTCTGGGCGCTGCTCCTCCGTCGTCGAAAGCGGCGGGGAGTGGCTCACTAGGCACGGTCGCACGGCACTCGCCCACTCGGCTTTCGCTCGTTCGTCAGCCGGTCGCTAATCAGCTGGGCCGTTCCATCGTCAGCGTTCCCACTGGTCAGCGTTCCCACTGGTTAGCCGTTCCCACCGGTCAGCCCCGGACGCAACGACCGGGCCACTTGCGCAGCCCGGCCTCGCCTCTACCGCATCAGCACCACGCGCGACCCTTCCTCGATCGCATCCCTCGACAAGGGCGCTCGCGGCAATGCGTTCTCGCCCCGCGCCAGCGCTTCCCACGGCTCCCGCGCCGAATCGAAGTGCGGATGATCCGGGTTCTCGTTCGTCCCGGGCGGCAAGAGCGCGCGGCTCTCGTCGATGTCCGCGAAGTCGACGGTGAAGGGAAAGCTCGACGAGGGCGCGGAGTTGATGGTGTTGACGTGGCCGCGCGGAAGCTGCGCGACAAACTCAAACTCGGGCGTGAGGCTGCATCCGATCCCGCGGTTCATGGGGTCGACGGGCAGCTCGCAGTACCAGTTGTTTTGAACCTCCACGACGAAGTCGGCGTTGTCCGGATCGACCCACTCGCGCGGATCCGGTGACGAGGGAGCGGCGTTCAACCACGCGGCATCGGCGGACGCCACCGCCCACGCGGCAACGTCGAGGTCGAGAACGGTCGGGTCTTCGCTGAAGGAGCGAAGGATGAAGGGCGGTGCGCTGTTGCCGTGGGCGTAGGTGCAATGAAGCGCTGTGGCGCTTCGGCTCGCGAGGACCATGCGCCCGGTGAGCGAGAGCGCGAAGACGCTCAGCGCGCTTCGGGCGTCGTATTGGCCGCCGTCGGCGATCCAAAGGTCGAGCGCGTCGCGAACGAGCGCCGCGCGTTCTTCCGGTGAGTCGGGGTTTTCCCCGGCGGGCGGCGGCGCGATGAACCCGCGCGATTCGAGAATGCTGAGCATCTCCGCGAGGAGTTCAACGCCCCACATGCCGCCGTCGACGCGAATGTCGTCGAACGCTTCGCCGCTCGCGCGCGAGTCGTCTTCCGGGAGAAGCTCCTGAATGCGTCGACGAACCTGCATCGAGCGCCAGGTGTCGCCGATGGTGTTGAGACCGGTGTAGAGGTGGTCGTGAATCCAGTTGCCGGCGGGCGCGCTGTTGCCGTTCACGATGTAGCCCTCGGGCGGGTCGACGACATGCGGATGCCACGCGAGATCGTAGACGCCGTCCCAGTCGTTGCTGGAGTCGCTTCCGTCGTAGGGGTGCTGGCCGGTCATGTCGACGCCGCCGATGACGAGCGGCGCTCGAACAGGAATGCTGAGGAGCGAATAGAACGCGATGTGACCCGCGCTCGTGGTGTCGCCCCGGTCCCGACCGGCGTACATCGCATTCGCTTTCGGGGTGACCCAGTGCGTGATCGCTTCCTGATAGGACGCGAGGCTGTCGGTGCGCTGGAGCTGAATCCCCGCGACGATCGAGTGGGTGTCGAGCTCGAGGTGTTCGACCCAGCGAAGCGCGTAGTCGCGGCTTTCGGGCTCGCCCGTCACGAGGTCGTTGATGACGGGACCGTAGCGCGACTCGCGCACTCGCACTGTCACGTCGTCGCCGCCGCGAACCGCGATCGTTTCGTCGATCATCTGGTAGGGAACCTCCTCGCCATCGACGACGTAGGTGTCCGCGGCGCGTCCCGGCGTGAGCTCGAAGAGGTCGCCGATGTCGCCGGTGCCTGCGGTAATCGTCTGCGCGGTGTAGCGCGTCCAGAACATCACCATCCCAGGCGCGCCCGCAAAGCCGGCGCCGCGAACGTCGACGTCTTCGTCGCGAACTACGAGGTGGTATTGGTACCAATGCGGCGGCGCCACGACGTCGAGTTTGGGCTCGCCGAAAAGCATGCTGACGCCGGAGTCGATGCGGCTGCCGTGAACCGCCCAGCCGTGACTCGCGTAGAACTTCTGCGTTTCCATCCAGTCGCTCCCGCGCGGAAACGACGCCGCACGTCGAGAGTCCCCGGGAGGCCAAACGCCGTCTGCGGGCGGAGGCGTCGACGTCGCGCCCGGATCCGCTGGAAGACCCGCGCCGCCACAGGGTGCGGGCGTGCAACCGCCCCGGCAGTCGAGGAGCGCGGCGATCTCTCGCTGCATGTCCGGCTTCTGATGATGGAGAGCAACGCGCTCCCACGCCATCAGCGAGTCGACGGGACGCCACGGCTCCCAGGTCAGCCCAAGCGTTTCGTACACGTCGGGAAGTCCGTTGGCGCGCACGTACTCGTTGACGCCTTCCGCGTAGGCCGCGAGGAGTTCCGGAATGTCTCCAGGAAGCTGCGAGACGCTCTCCGCAGCGCGACGTTCGATGCCGAAGGTGCGCGCATAGCGATCGTGATCGATGAGTCGATCGTTCAGCTCGCGCTCGCCGCGCTGTCCAAAGGTCTCCGCCATGCGTCCCGCGGCAAAGCGTCGCGCGAACTCCATTTGAAAGAGTCGGTCTTCCGCGGTGGCCCAGCCGAGCGCGTACATGCCGTCGTTCATGGTGTCCGCGTAGATATGCGGCGTGCCGAACTCGTCGCGGAGGACTTCGATGCCTTCTTCGATCGCTGCGTCGCCCGCGTCGATGCGAGGTGCATCGAGCGCTGCGTCCGTCCCGCCGTCCTGCGCGCCGCCATCGACATCGACCGCGGAATCTCGCCCCGCATCGACTGCGCTCCCGTCATCGTCGCCGCACGCGAGCAGCACCACCAATACCCATCCAAGCCTCATCCCATCCTCCAGACGTAGGTGTCCGTTGACGCCCGCGGCGCCCCAAGTCTCCGTCTCCCGCCGCGACCTACTGCGCGATGTCGAGGGGGAGTCGCTCCGTTCGCAGTTGGCCGGCGACCGTCGGGTCGCTCGTTGCGTTTTGGACCACGTGAACGTCGTCTGCGGTCAACACAAAGAGGGTGTCCGAGCTGTCGCGAAGGGCGCGCTCGCCGCCGACCTCGACATGTACATCGGGCTCTCCTTCGGCGCTTCCGGCAACCCGCCATAGATCGACGCCGGTTGGTCCGGTCGCCATCAGCGTCCCGTTTTGAAGCTGAAGATCTTGAACGCGCCCACGCGGCTGCAACGTGCGCGCGGGTTCGGCGCCTGCGCGCTGCAGCTGCGGCGCTTCCCACACCGCGATGCGCCCGTCGTTGCAGGCCGCGTAGAGGTCCGCCCCGATGGTCATGGCGGTCACGCGGCAGTCGCCGCCGAAGGCAAAGGTGCTGGGCCCGAGGGATTCGCGCGTGAGCGCGTTGACCCAAACGAGCACTTGGCCAGCGTCGCCGGGCCCGGCGTAGAGGCGATCGGTCGCCGCGTCGTAGGCGAAGCCGTCAAGGTGCCCGTCGCGAAAGGGGGCCGCGCTGATGCTCTCGTCCGGAAGGCGAAAGGCGGCCTGAAAATACGCGCGCACGTCGCCGCTACCGAGGAGCACCCAGAGCGTACCGTTTTCGTCGACGCGCATTTCCTCGATCGAATCGATGGCGCCGCCGGCTTCCGTTTCGTTCAGCTCGCGGGTCGGCGTACGAATTGGTTCGAGGCGTCCGGCGTCGTCGAACATCGCAATGGGCGCGGTTCCTGGCCGTCCGAGGAAGAGGACGCCCGACCCGACCACCGCGGCAGTGACATCGTCCCAGCGAACGGCGTCCGCGAAGGGCGCGCGCTGGTCGAGGCGATCGAAGGCGATGACGCCCGCACCGTCAGCGATGAGCAGTCGCGAGGTCAGGACCGGGTTCGGCGCCGCGTCAGGACCCGCGTCCGGGTTTACGACCTCGCCGTCGATCCCCACGTCCACGCCGGCGTCTCCCGCGAAGATCGGTTCGGCGACCAAATTGCATCCGGAGCTGACGAAAAGCATCGTTCGCCAGGTGAGTCGCCACAGGCTCCAAAACCGGCTCACGGGGTCCCTCGAAATGTGATCCAGCCATTGAAAATTGGATGGGCGAGGCGATGAACATCACGCCCCGCGATTCGCAGGGTTGGGGGTGAGAACGCGAGGCCCGCAGAAAGTCCGAGGTCGAGTCGAAGCCACCGAAGAAGCGGAATGCTCACATCGACGCGTAAGGAACCGGTGGCGGTTTGGAGACGCTCGGTGCGGTCCTGAAAGGGCGCGTCCGCATTGCCTCGCAGCCGAAGAAGGAGCAGGCCCGCTTCGAGGCCCCCGTGAACTTCGACGCCTCCACGCGCCACGGGAACGAGCAGCAGCGCCTGGAGATCCGTGGCGAAGACGTCGACCTCTCCCTCCTCGAGGGAAACGCGCATCGGCGCGGTCGGCACTCGTGCGGTGGCGCCGAGGACGAGCCGGGGATGCACACGAACGCGGACTTCCGCGTGAGCCCGAACCGCGCCCGCGACGCCAAGGGAGTGGGTCCAGCCTGCGCCCACACCCAACGACCAGGCTGAACTCGTGGGCTCGTCGCTGGCACTCCCATCGGTCTCATCGGGAGTCGTGGACTCGGTCGCTGAACCCGCAAGCGCTGCGTCGGGAGCACTCGCTGCGGATTCCGCGTCGTCCGATTCCGCGTCTCCCGACTCCACGTCGTCCGATTCCGCATCGCCCGACTCCGCATCGCCCGATTCCGGTGCCGCTTCCGCGCGTGCTCGCTCCACCAGCGGCAGCCAGCGCGCCCGAACCAACTCCGCGATCCGAAGCGCGACCACGCGAGGTTCGTCGTTCGCGATCCGAATTTCCTCCGGGGCGTTTCCCGTTTCTGCGAGCCGAAGCGCGAGCTCCGACCCGCTACGCCGAAGACTCATTCGCGCTCGGGCATCCGGCGCGTCGAGTCGAACGTCGAAACCGAGCTCGCGAAGCTCGAGCTGGGTCCAGCGAAAGATCGCTTCGTCGTCCGCCTCGAAGGTGACCACGACGTCCTGTTGCGCGGAGGCCGGCGACGGGAGCGCCCACAGCACGGTCCCAAGCCAGAGCCAAGATCGACGAACGACGCCCATCGCTGTTGCTAACGATCCCTCAAATCCCACGACCAAGGCGGACCACATCAGTCCAAGAGGCTCGACGCGAACGCCGCGTGCGGGCCCCCAGGATACGCTGCGAGATACTGGCGGGCGGCCTCTCTCGCGCCCGGATCCTGCGCTGCCGAGAGCGCCTCCACCCAGCGGCCGTGGGCTTCGCGGCGAAGGGGCCCCACGTTTTCCTGAAGGCACGCGCGGTAGTACCCGGCA
>JBCDAA010000398.1:0-8179 GCA_039186435.1 Myxococcota bacterium
AGACGCCTCGTCGACGCCCGCCTCTTCGGCGGCCTCTTGCAGCTCTCGGTCTTGACGAGCCAGTTCGGCCTTCATGGCCTCGAGCTGCTGACGAATGCGCTGGGTGCGTTGCTTCTGCGACATATGCCCTCCGAACGTGGGGGGTATCGGCGACCCGTTGTGCTGGGTTGCTCGCTGTCGTCAGAAATTGTCTGAGATAGCTAGCGGATTGGAATTACGCAGCTATTTGCCGCTCGGGCCTAGATTTGAGCGGTCTGGGCCCACGTTTCGGCGGCGGTGACGTCGAAACCGACGTGGGCGAAGCCGGGGAGGACGAGGGTGTGGAGGGCTTCGTGGGCGAGCTCGGAGATGTCGGCGGCGCTGTGACACCCGTGAGTGGGAACGGCGGGCGTGGGAAGCTCGGTGAGGCGCGCACGCCAGGGGTCGAGGCTGGCCTCGAGGAGGTCGACGAGGGAGAGAGCGTTGCGCTCGGCGGGGGTGAGGGACGCTGCGACGGCCCAGCCCAGGCGACCGTGGGTGATCTCGTCTTTGAGGAGCTCGCGAGCGACGGACTCAACGCGAGAATCGGTGGCGTCGCGACGAACGCGGTCGAGGAAGGCGGCGCCGAGGGTTTCGCCGACGCAGCAACTGCCGAGGAGACTGGTAAGGGTCGCCGTCGTTGGTGAGAACTTGGGTAGTGGATCGGGGGGCGCACCGAACTGGATGGCGAGCTGGCGGCATCGCTCCGCATGGCGCCGCTCATCGTCGATGGCCGTAGCGGCGAGCTGACGGAGAGGAGTTGGGGCGTTCCTGGTTTCGAGGTATCGGAGGATGCCCTCGAAGCCCGCCGCCGCACGTGCTTCCGAAATCGCGCGCGTCGACCAGGTGAGTGCAACGACTCGACGTTCTTCCGCGCTCAGGTTCGGCACGAAACTAGAGAATACAGACGAAGACCGAAGGATCGCAGCCTTCGACGCACTCGGGGATCGGGTTGCATCGGCACATCTCGGGACACGCATCGGGGCCGACGTCCCGGGCGTCCACGCCGGCATCGAAACCCGCATCAAAGCGGATGATCGCTCCCGAATCCCGCGCTGCATCCGCGCCTGTATCGCGTGACGCAAACGCCTCGACGCGATGATGCTCGTAACAACCGGCTCCCAAGGACGCGCCGGCAACGACAATCGCGGAGAAGAGGCGGTTCACCTGTCTGTTGTGCCAGTTGCAGGGCGCGAAATGCAAGCGGGTCTAGGGAATCGCGCGAAAACCGCGGTCACCCTCGAAGGCGTGGTGAGTGATGTTGGAGACGCTTCCGCGGAGTGGCTCGCAACGGAGACGCCAGAGGCTTAGTCCGCGGTTGCGTTCGGGGTCGCCCGCACCTTCCCGGTCTCCGGTGCCCGTGCCGCGGATGTAGGAAGACCCTGAAAGGAGTTCGATTTCGCCGTCGTCGTCCATGTCGACCGGCAAGAGAAACGCGGTGTGATGCCGGGAGGCCTCGTTGCGCACGAAGCCACGCCGTCGACCGCGGTCGAAGAGGTAGATCGCCTCTGCGGTGCGGGCGATGACCTCGTAGACACCGTCGTTGCGATCGTCGAAGGCGAGGATTGCTTGGGCGGGGCCGGAGTCGGGATCAAAGAAGCCGTCCCACTCGAGGGAGATGTTCAAGACGGGTTCGCAGTCGGCGCAGGTGGGGTCATACGCGGTGATACCAGTCTTGGCGGCTGCTCCAACTTCGAGGCGCGAGTCGCCACCAACGTTGGCGATGAACGGAGGTCCTCCGATGGCTGGGCGACCGATGTCGCGGAGCGGACGAATCCATTCTTGGACGCCGGTGAGACCGTTGAAGACGCGAAGGTAGCCGTGGGCGGTAAGGACGACTTCGGGGAGCTCGTCGCCGAGCAGGTTTCCAACTGCGCAGAAGCCGTCTCGGACGTCCGCTTCCCAGAGGAGCGTTCCGTCAGCGCGAAACGCGCGATTGCCCGCGACGATCTCTTGGATTCCGTCACCGTCGAGATCAGCGATGCATGTGAGGGGTCCGTGAACGTAGCTGGTTCCTTGCCATCCATCGGAGCGCGCAGTCCAGCGAAGTTCGCCGGTGGGACCGTCGAGAACTGTCGCGCCGAACACGACCTCCATCCGGCCATCGCCCTCGAGATCGACGACCTGTGCTGAGCCTCCGCGGCGATGGTAGTAGCGGCTCGTGTCGATAAAGCCGCCGAGTGGGTCGTAGCCACCAATGCGCCGGACGGGACGTCCGCCGAGGTAGGGAATGAGAGGATGGCGGCTGAGCCACTTGAGTTCGCCGCGATGGTTGTAGGCGCGGAGGCCCCACGCGTGGCGAACCGTGACGACGTCGAGTTTTCCGTCTCCGTCGAGATCGCCCACTGCGGGATGATCGAGGGGAGAGAGATCGTTGTGGTCGGCGGAGACGACCGAGCCGTCGTCGTCGAGAACGCGAAGCACGCCTCGATAGAGGCCATCGGTGGAGATGAAGACGGTCTCGCGCTGGCCGTCGGCGTCGACATCGACCCAGAGGGGAAGCGAGCCCACGTCTTGGTAGGCGGGAAAGGTGGTTGGAGTTTCGAGGGGCCAGAGGCGTGTTTGGTCGAACCCTTCACGGCAACGCTCCCCCGCATCGCGAGAGCCGTCCACGAGGGATGCGTCGTCCATTGGGGCATCGACACCACTGTCCTCGCCGGCGTCCGAACCCGCGTCTGCGTCGAGCGTCGCGTCGTGTACGTCGAACGCCGCATCGCGGAGGGCAGCATCGACGCCGTCGCGCTCGGGCGGGGATACGTCCAAGACCGAACGGCCGCAGGCGAGTACCAACGCAAGTCCAACCACCCTCACGGGCAGAGAGCTGTGCAAGATGCAGACCCGACTGGCCATCCAACGACCTTCGCGCCCAGAAGACGGATAGCGGGCCGAAAAGACGACGGTCGATCACGAAAGATCGGCGCTCGGTTTCGAAGTTGGGTGTGCAGACTGCAACGGTTGGCCAGACGTGATCGTTAGAGAACGATCAGGTCGGCTCGTCACGACTCGTTCAGCTGGTTTCGAAAAGCCAGCCAACAGACGGGGCTACCCGAGGATCTTGTCGATGTCTTTGTTGATCTTCTCTTCTTTCACGGCCTTCGCGAGAGCGAGTTCCGTAACGAGAAGATTCCGCGCCTGCTCGAGAAGCCGACGCTCGCCGAAGCTGAGCTCCTTGTCGGAGCGGAGGCGACTGAGGTCGCGTAGCACTCGTGCAACTTCAATCGGCGAGCCGCTCTTGAGCATCTCGGTGTACTCGCGATAACGGCGATTCCAAGGCTGCGACGTGACGGCGACCTCGTCCTTCTTGAGCTCGTCCATCACCTTCTTGGCTTCTCGCTTAGAGATGACTTCGCGGAGACCCAGGCGCTTCACCCCGTCGGTGGGCACCATCACCGTCATTCCGCTGTCGACGATCTTCAGAATGTAGAAGCGCTTATCGGTACCCGCGATGCTCTTCTTTTCGATCGCCGTCACCTCACCCACACCGTGCGCAGGGTGGACGGCCTTATCGCCGATGTTGAACTCCATGGGTGTGGATCCTCCGCTCTTGGAACGCCCGGGGGCGGCGAGTCTTACGACGGAAACCTCTTTGGCGCCCGCCTTTTTCGAAGACTTGCCTTTCGAGGGCAGCGATCGTCGTAACTTAGCGGTCATTCGGCGAAAACCGGTTCGCGGAGGAGCGCGTCGATATCGTCGACAAGAAGGACTCGAAGGCCGCGGGATAGGGGCGCGACGGGCCATTGAGCACGAATAGTCGTTTGATCTTGGTTCACCGTTAGATCCAACGACTGGAGGGTTTGGTTGATTCCAAGAAGGGTTCCGAGCTCGGATTGGCCCAAAGCCTCGAAAAAACGACGCAAATTCGTATCGCCGCCGGGAGGAAGCTCTCCGATCACAGTCACTTTAAGGTCCGCCGTGTCGGTGGTGGGAGTCACGACCACCGAGGCTGCGCGCTCCTGGGCGAGGACGAGACCGATTCCTGTGTCCCGCGGAAGGTCGAGGGGCTTGGGGAGAAAAACCGTGAGTGGCGCCGCGTCGGCGCTTTCGAGAAGGCGCCGACCGTCGTCGCTCGCGAGCGCGGAGGGAGGACGACGGCCGTGAGCCAGCGCCTCGAGGAGGGTCGCGATTTCCACGCCAGCGCCCGCTCCCACGACCAGGAGCGAAGGACCGAGGGCCACGAGCTCACGACGCTCGGTCCCCAAAAAGCCGACGCGCCGGACGAAGGGTTCGTCGGCCTCCACCTCCAAGGTGTTCATCCGCATGGCCGCAGCACGAACGACCGCTGGTGCGTCCACGGTTCGAACGATGATCAGGAAGCGTCCTTCGTCGAGCGAGGCGAAGAGGGCCTCTTCGATCTCCTCGAGGTAGACGCCGGTTCGGTCGGCGAAGGCCTGTCGCCCTGCCGGGGGAAAGAGAGGATCGACGACGGTGCGAAACGCAGGTGTGGCGAAGAGGCGTTTCGGAAAGAGGTGAACGATGTACTTCGCTGACTCGGGGGCCCAATCACGCATATCTCCGTCGGGGGACGCGACCGGCGTTTCGACGGGAGGGTTGCCGCAGCCGAGGATGAGAAGGCCGAGCAGAAGCCAGCGACACGGGCGCTGGCTGCCGAAGTCTTGGCTGCCGAAGTCTTGGCTGCGCTGCGATTTGATCGCGCGCGGCGTCTTGAGCGTGAGGAAGTGGCGCACGTCGCAGCAAGAGGTGAAGAGCCTCTGAGGCTCTACGAAGAAAGGCGCCGCTTCGCAACGGCGCCTTTCTTGAAGCTGAACATGAGCGATGTGTGGACCAAGTCAGTTGGGTCGAGAGCGACGCTTCTTTCCGTTCTTCTTGGTCTCGTCCTTTGGTGTCGCTGTGCGCTCGATGGGCTCCCCCCCTTCGGCTCGGGTCAACCCGTGCTCCGCAAGAAGCTTGCCTTCGATCTCCGCGAGCATCTCAGGGTGCTCCTCCAGGAAGTTTCGCGTGTTGTCGCGACCCTGGCCGAGACGCTGTCCTTGATAGCTGTACCAGGCGCCGGACTTGTCGACGATATTCGCCGCAACCGAAAGGTCGAGAACGTCGCCGCTCCGGCTGATGCCCCGGCCGAAAAGAATGTCGAACTCGCAGAGCTGGAAGGGCGGTGCGAGCTTGTTCTTGACGACCTTGACGCGAACGCGGTTACCGACGGCCTTGTCACCCACCTTGATGGTGCCAATGCGACGAATGTCGAGACGCTGCGACGAATAGAACTTGAGGGCGTTACCACCCGTCGTCGTCTCCGGGCTTCCGAACATCACACCGATCTTCATGCGGATCTGGTTGATGAAGAAGAGCGAGGTCTTGCTCTTCTGCACAGTGCCCGTGAGCTTGCGAAGGGCCTGGCTCATCAAACGCGCCTGAAGGCCGACGTGGCTGTCGCCCATCTCGCCTTCGATCTCGGCCTTCGGCACGAGGGCAGCGACGGAGTCGATGACGATGATGTCGACGGCGCCGGAACGCACGAGGGTGTCGGCGATCTCGAGGGCCTGCTCGCCGTGATCGGGCTGGCTCACTAGAAGCTCATCGACGTTCACACCGAGCTTGCGCGCGTAGGTCGGATCGAGCGCGTGCTCCGCGTCGATGAACGCAGCAATGCCGCCCTGCCGCTGACACTCCGCGATCGCGTGAAGGGTGAGCGTCGTCTTACCGCTCGACTCTGGACCGTAGATCTCGACGATACGGCCGCGGGCGTACCCGCCAATGCCGAGGGCGAGATCGAGGGAGATCGAACCTGTGGGGATGACCGGAATATCCGCCTTCGCGGAGGCATCCCCGAGGCGCATGATGGACCCCTTGCCGTACGCCTTTTCGATGGTGCCTAGGGCTAGCGCTAGGGCCTTGTCACGGTTGGGATCACTCGCCATTTCTCCTCCTTCTCACGCCCTTATGGAGTGGCAGGCCGATCGGCTCTGCGCTGTTGCGGGCGGACTGAACACCTGTGTAGTTTCGTTGGTGCCAAAGCGCAACCGCTTCGACCCGCAGAAGCTCCCACGCAGGTGTGACACGCTGTGAAACGTGCGCTCCACGTTCTTTTTCTCGGGGTTTGAAGGCGCGGTCGCTCGCTTGCGAGGAACCCTATGAACAGCGAACGACCAGAGAGGGTAGCGAACGCGATACCGTGAGGAGTCTCACCAGACTAGGACACGGCGGCCGATCTAAATAGGGCGATCTAGACGGGGCGAACTTCCTGACACGTTCGCGAGGCCGGGCCGTTTGCGGGATCGCGCCCGAGGGCAAACCGCCGCACGAGTTCGAGCGCGACGTACGCCGCCTGCATCCGAACCTGCTCTCGGTCGCCGTGAAAGTGATGGCGCAACGTGAGTGTGCCGTTCTCGGTCGCGAGACCAAACCAAACGGTGCCAACGGGCTTCGCGTCGGTGCCTCCGCCAGGTCCGGCGACACCGGTGGTGCTCACGCCAACGTCGGCGCCGCTGACGCGTTTGGCGCCTTCGGCCATAGCGCTCGCGGTTTCCGAACTCACCGCGCCGTAGCCACGGAGTACGTCCGGTCCCACACCGAGCACCTGGGTCTTCGCGGAGTTCGCGTAGGTCACCGCGTCGAGCAGAAGATAGTCCGAGCTTCCAGGGACGTCCGTGAGCATCGAGCCGACCATTCCACCGGTGCACGATTCAGCGACCGCGAGCGTGAGTCCGCGATCGCGAAGGTGCTGACCGATCACCGCGGCGAACTGATCTTGTCGATCGCCAAAGACCGCCTCGCCCAAAAGATCCCGCACGCGCTGCGCCGCAGTTTTTGCGCGCTGTTCGGCTTCCGCCGGCGTGGTGGCGCGGGCGTGCACCTTCACTTCGATCTCGGGAAAACTCGCGCGAAACGCGAGCGTGATGCCGTTGCCTTCCAGTTCTTCGAGGCGGCTCGCGACGTCCGATTCCGGCAAGCCAAAGAGACGCACGTGCACCTGGTAGCTGTCGCGACGGGCGAGGTCGGCCACCGCCGGAAGCACCGACTGCTCGAACATCGCTTTCATTTCGCGGGGCACGCCGGGAAGAAAGAACGCGCGGGCTTCGTTCCGGCGTACGGCAAACCCTGGGGCGGTTCCTTCGCGGTTCGGGAGCACATCGGCGCCGCGCGGAAAGTCCGCTTGCTTTGCGTGCATCTCGGTCGGCGTACGCCCTCGCGCTGAGTAGCGCTTTTGAATCGCTTCCCAGCTGGCCGCGTCGCGCACGAGCTCGACGTCGAGGGCACGGGCGACCGCCGCGGTTGTGAGATCGTCGGAGGTTGGACCGAGACCGCCCGTGGCCACGACGACCTGGACCTCCTCGGAGAGGAAACGAAGCGCGGCGGCGATTCGATCGACGTCGTCGTCCACCGTTATATGCTGCCGGACCTCAAGGCCGAGGGAGGTAAGCTGATCTCCGAGCCACGCGGCGTTGGAGTTCACCAACTCGCCCCGGGTGAGCTCGGTCCCAATCGAAAGGACGGCGGCGGTCATGGCGGACCGGCGAGAATGAAGCCCGGGGTTGGCTCCGTCAACCGCCCGCGCTATCGCTTCCCCCATGCGCGTTCTCTACCTCGGCGCTGGCTTTGCAGCGCTCTTCGCCGTCGGCCTCGCGGTCGCCCAAACCGAAGATTCGCCTCCTGCGGAATCGCCTGCGGCTCAGGAGAGCCCCTTGGCGTCCCTCCCCGTCCAGCGGCACCGTCTCGAAAACGGCCTTCGTGTCGTTCTGAGCCCGGATCGGACGATTCCGACGGTTGCGGTCGCTGTCTACTATGACGTCGGCTCACGGAACGAGGAGGTTGGGCGTTCCGGCTTTGCCCACCTCTTCGAACACATGATGTTTCAGGGGTCGGCAAACGTCGGCAAGGGCGAGCACTTTCAGCTCATCATGAACCGCGGCGGCTCGTTGAATGGAACGACCAGCCACGACCGCACAAATTATTTCGAGACGCTCCCTTCAAACGAGCTCGCCCTTGGACTCTGGCTCGAAGCAGACCGCATGCGCTCCCTCGCGGTGACGACGGAGAACTTTGAAAACCAGCGACAGGTCGTGAAGGAGGAGCGGCGCCAGTCGTACGAGAACCAGCCCTACGCGCTCAGCTCGCTGCGCATCAACGAGCTCGCGTACGGCGACTACTGGCCCTACGCGCATTCGACGATCGGGGAGATGCAGGACCTCGACAACGCGCCCCT
>JBCDAA010000399.1:0-8163 GCA_039186435.1 Myxococcota bacterium
CACGTCGGAGGGGGACCGTGGTAGGCTCTGAGTCATGAAGACCCTGCCCTTCTTCGCTATCGTCGCGATGCTCGGAATCGCAGTCGTCGGCTGTAAAGACCAGCAGCCTCCAGCCCCGCCCGCGGGGACGGGGGGCACCGGAGGTACGGGCGGCACCGGGGGTACGGGCGGCACCGGCGGCACGGGCGGATCCGGCGGAACCGCAGGAGCCGGCGGAGTCGCCGGGAGCGGCGGCGCAGGAGGAACGGCGGGCGCAGGCGGAACCGCAGGTGCAGGCGGAACCGCGGGCGCGGGTGGCACCGCGGGTGCTGGGGGTACGGCCGGAGCCGGGGGAACGGCGGGTGCAGGCGGCACTGCGGGCGCGGGCGGCATCGCCGGCGCAGGCGGCATGTCAGGCGCGGGTGGCACCGCAGGAGCCGGCGGGATGGGTGTTCTGTGTGACCTTGGCACCGGAGGTGTGGGTGGCGCCGGCGGACGAGGCGGAAGCGGTGGCTTCTTCGGGACCGCGTGCATCAATCCCGATGACCTCGAAGTAATTGACGATACGGACCCTAACCTCCGTCGGCTGACATCTGTCTGTACCGTCCCACCCTCACGCTGCGCCGCAATCTTCGGACAGACGCAGGAGTTCGCCGACTGCGTTGCAGAGTGTGTTCAGGAGAACGCGACGCCAAGCAATCAACTATCGAACACCTGTAGCTGTTGCTACGCGAGGTTTGCGCTGTGCGTGGGCATCAACTGCAACACAGGATGCTCACAGACGCCGAACGCGTGTACGCCCGCGTGCACCGGCGAAGTCAATTGCGGCGGCATCGACATCAACCCATGCCTCGACGAGCTCAACGACTGTGCGGGCCGAGAATCGGAAGATTGCCCGGAGCCCTGAATTCCAGGGCCGAGTGACTCTCGCTAGCGCTGTCCCGCGGTCTCTGACGGAAGCTCGCCGAACGTGCGGCGGTAGTCTCGGGCGAACTGACCCATGTGCCAGAAGCCCCAGGCGTTGGCGACGTCCGCGACGCGAACGGCGCCGCGCTGCCTCGTGAGTGCGGCGCGCACGGCGGTGAGGCGCCGACGATGAACGTAGGCTTTGGGGCCGACCCCGAAGCGCTCCCGGAACGCGCGATCGAGAGTCCGCCACGAGACTCCGATCTCGTCGCAGATTTCGCCGACGCGGACCGCCCCGTCGGGGTGTGCTTCGATGTAGTCGATCGCGCGGGAAATCGCGCGAACGCGCTGTGCAGGAAGCAAGCGCGCTCTCGGCTCCGCGTCGCGCTGGGCGGCCGCCAGCAAGAGCGCCACCACCTCCCATTCGCAGGCGTCACGTTCCTCTAGGGTGCGCGACCTGATTAGACCGGCGAGCGACGCACGCAATCGGCGCGCGACGGTTCGGTCGCCGACTACGACGGCCGAAGACGCGGAAACCACCGAGTCCGCGGCAGCGATGCCAAGGCAGGTGGACGCACGGTCGATGAACTCGGACGACACGGAAAGCGTGATCCCAGAAAACCCCGCAGGCGAGACGCAGTCGAAGCCCTGCGCGTCGTTGAAGTTGAGCACGCTGTCGCCGTCGACGCCTCGGGCGTACCAGTCTAGCGGCCCTTCGCCAGGGATGCCGAAGGTGAGCGCGCTTCGGGGAGCGAAGCCGCGTTGATGGTAGGCGTTCGAGAACGCGAACCGCATCGCGGTCAGCCGTTCGCTTTGAACCACTTGCGCAGAGATGCTCGGACGAACCGAATCGAGCTGTCGAAAATCGATGTCCCAGTCGATGGCACGGCCCAACTCGGCGATGTCGTCGAAGAAAAGCTCGACCGGTGCGACTGGCGTGGATGGTTCTTGGGGCTTGGACATGCGTCGTGGCGAATTCTTGATGTCCTGCCAGGACACTACCACCTAATCTCTCGCGCACCATGACCAGAATCGCGCTCATTCTCGCACTGACCCTCACGGCCTGCGGCCACGTCTCGGCCAAAGACCGCGGCATCGTCCACGACGCTGAGTTCTACATCTTGGAAGCCCAAAACGGGGAGCGTTGGGCAGTAGAAGACCAGGAAGTGACGAAGCAGCTCGCGCAGCTTCGCGAGAAGCACGGGCGACCCCCCAACATCGTTTATGTGCTCTGGGACGACCAACCGTTTGGTGCTGCGGGCTTTCCGGGATTTCAGAAGAACCTCGGCTACGACACGCCGAATCTGAATCAAATGGCCTCGGAGGGGATCAACTTCACGCGCATGTACACCGAACCCGCTTGCACGCCGACGCGCGCCGCGTTCCTCACCGGCCGCCACCCCGTGCGGCACGGGATGGGTGTCGTCGGCATGCCGCACGAGTTCTCTGGAATGCGGAAGGAAGAGGTCACCATCGCCGAGGTGCTCTCAGATGCCGGGTACGCGACCGCACACTATGGAAAGGGGCATCTCGGCGACATCGAGGAGAGCTACTTTCACAACCAAGGATTCGACGAGGCGCTCTTCACGCCGATGAATCAGATCACCTCGCTCTACAATCAGCAGGGCACCGCGGTGAACGCGGTGATCGGATTCTCGCCCGAGATCTCGCCCCAGGACCCCTATCAGCTCGACTCTCCAGGTTTGCTGCCGGAGGGATGGGTACAGAACATCGAGGGGCGCAAGGGAGAGCCCGGGCGAGAGTGGTGCGGCACGTCCAACGAGTGCTTCGAGAAGCTCGACCAAGAGTCCGAGAAGCGCGCGCTGGCCTTCATCCGAAGAAACGCGGAAGCCGGAAAGCCGTTCTTCGTCGAGTACTGGCCGAACTGGCTCAACTTCCTGAAACCAGACGCGCCGAAACAAACCGTCGCCGGGGGCAAGGTCGCGGAGGCCTACGTGCAGCTCGACGCGTTCGTCGGCGCATTGATGCAAGAGCTCACGGAGCTCGGTATCGCGGAGAACACCATCGTCATCGCGATGGCGGACAACGGGCCCATGGTGCACAGCCCGCCGCCGGGCTGGGGCATGACCGACATCCTCTACCGAGGTGGCAAGGGCGACTTCCTCGAGGGCGGGGTTCGGGTACCGGCCTTTGCGTGGTGGCCTGGCACGATCGAACCCGGTCAGCTGGTTGGCGACATCATTCACGTGACCGACCTCTACACCACGTTTGCTGCACTTGGGGGCGCGAAGAAGTACATCCCGCGCGACCGCGTCATCGACGGGCTCGACCAGGTGGCTCTACTGCTCAACGGCGACACCCACGGACGACGAGACTACGTGTTCATCTACCAAGGGCACGAGCTCGGTGCGACGGTCAAGGGAAGGTACAAGAAGCACTGGATTTCGTCGGACCCCGGCGCGGCCACGGGCATCGGAGCGAGCTTCTTCGACCTCTACACCGATCCGCGCGAGGAAAACCCGCAGCTCGTTCCGCTCATCCACACGCAGGGCCAGTTTCACCGAATGCGCGCGCGGCACGAGCTGATGAAGAAGAAGTACCCGGACGTGGAGAACGCCAAGGGCATTCCGCTCACGGGGCTCTCGAACGCACGACCTGAGACGAAGCGAATCTCTGAGACCGTGAGACGCAACATCGCGCAGGCGCCGTTCGACGTCGAGGAGTACCTCGAGGTGGAGTTGCCAGACAAGGTCGACCCGGACTGGGGCCGGTAGAGCGCGCGGGGCAGACTATGGAGGGATGCCGGACAGCTCGTCGAGACTGCTCCGCCCGCCGTACTGGAGTGTGGAGAGTCGAACCGAGCCGTCGACCTGTCGAACGAGAATGACGATGTCTTGGTAGGCCTCCCCGAGAGCCTCGCCGGTGTCGGGCGCGCCGAGGGCCTGAAGGAGCGTGGTGTTGTACTCGCTCGAGTGGCCGATCATCAGGTAGGTGCGGCCAGCGACCTCTCGGTCGAGCTGCCACGCAGAAACGTCGGCGGCGAACTCCGGCCAACTCGAGAACTCGGCCGGCGCAACGATGATCGGCACGTCGGTTCGCGTCGCGAGCGGCTCCCCTGTCTGTTGGCCGCGAATGAAGCGCGTGGTGACGATCTCGTCGATGCCGGCAAGCTCGAGCGAGTCGGCTAGGCGTTCCGCTCGGATCACGCCTTCCTCGTTCAGAGGGGGGTCTTCGCCGAGGTTCCTCTCGGCGTGACGAACCACATAATAGGTGGTGGTTTCGTCGGGAGCCGGGGCGGAATCAACCGCCATCGCGTCACCCGAGCAGGCCGCAGCCAGCGGGATCAAGACAAGCAAGAGTTTCAGTGCCGTATTGGAAGTCATCGCGGGCCACCATGAAATGCGGGCCTCGGTCCGTCTAGCCCACACGACGCCTTGCGCGAGGTCGGACCCAGGGATACGAATTTCGTATCGCTGAAATTCCGCTCCGATGAGCCCGCGCAGCACCTCGGCCTCGAAGCCTTCGACATCGATCTTCACGAGGCGCAGGCGGTCGAACTGTGACTCCGCGAACAGTCGGTCCAGAGTCTTGACGGGCACTTGCATCGTCTCTCCCGAGTCCGCGACGACGCCGGCGAAGTTGGGCACGAGCGACCCCTGTCCAGCGTGTCCGTGCGGAACGAAAAGCTCGAGCGACCCTCCTCCCGACCGACGGCGACCCCGTGGACGACGACGTTTCGGACGCGGTCTTTCTCGATTGCACGCTCGAGGAGCGAACGAGCCTTGGCGTTGGGTTCGAACGCGTGGACGGCGCCCGAGGGTCCGACCAGCGACGATAGAATCATGGCCGTGAGGCCGATGTTCGCACCGATGTCGAGTACCGAATCGCCCGGCGACACGAGCTTTCGGAACACCCACGAAACTTTGGGGTCCAACTCCCCCATGAAGTACACCGCGCGGCCCACGTAGTCGTCGAGCGGCGCGGGTGCGAGGAGCCCGCCCCTCACGCGCCCCCAGGCGAGTTCCGAGCTTCGCCCCGCCATCGCCGAAACGAGCGAGCTGTTCGCCAGAGTCCCGCGTCCACTGTAGAAGGGGTAAAGTCGAGTGAGGCGAGCGACTGCTTCTTGCCTGAGAGATGGCACGCGGCAAGGCTCGCCGACTCTACGTGCGGTGTCAATCGAGGGTGGCGGCTTTGCGGGCTGTCGCACACATGTAACCGATAGCGCGATTGCGGCGCGACGTACGCGATGCCGCTCCAACGCCAGTGGGGCGCCAGATGCATAGCTGCTATGGTCCCTCGGAGGGGCGACAGGGCCCGCTTGACCGACGCGCTGATGTCGCGACTTTAGGGTGCGCGTTGTAGACGCAAAGGGCACCCCCAACCTTGGCCGCCCGAGGCTCCGACCTTGAATCGTTCCCCGCTCGACTCCGAAGACCAGAGTGTGCAGCAGCCTGAGGGGAGCGTGCAGAGCTTGGCGACCAAGGCCTCGAAGAGCGCGGTATGGTCACTCGGCGGTTTTGGCGCGCAGCAGGTGGTTCGCCTCGGGTCCAACCTCGTTCTGACACGCCTTTTGGTGCCGGAAGACTTCGGTCTGATGGCTCTGGTGCAGGTCTTTCTGACGGCACTCGCACTTTTCTCGGATATCGGCATCGGGCCGGCGGTCATTCAGCACCACCGAAGCGATCGCGACTTCTTGAACACGATTTGGACGTTGCAGGTCTTCCGCGGGCTCGCGATTTTCCTCGTCGCATTCCTCCTCGCGAGCCCCTACGCCGACTTCTACGAGGACCCTCGCCTTCTGCTGCTGATCCAAGTGAGCGCAGTTTCGAGCGTGGCGGACGGATTCCGCTCCACTTCGTTCTTCACCCTGAACCGGGAGCTGAACGTCAAGCCACTGATCCTTCTCACGCTCGGAACACAGCTCGTCACCGTGTGCGTCATGATCCCTTGGGCCGCGGCGTATCACACCGTTTGGGCGATCGTCGCCGGGAGCGTCGCCGGTGCGGTCTTCGAGAGTGTGCTGAGCCACATCGTGCTCGACGGGCAGAGGAACTGGTTTCGACTGGAGCGCGAGGCCCTGCGTTTCGCGAGGAGTTTTGGGGTTTGGATCTTCGTGGCGACGGCAATTACGTTCACTGCCGACAACCTCGACCGCCTCATCTTCGGAAAACTGAGCACCCTCAGCGAGCTCGGTGTCTACAGCATCGCCGCGCTCCTCGCGACAGTCCCCTCGCAGGCGCTGGGCTCGGTCTCGAGCAGCGTTCTCTTTCCGCTCTACAGTCGGATCTACCACTCCGATCGAGACCTCCAAGACGTGTTCAACTCGGCTCGATGGGCCATCCTGGTTTTGAGCGGATGGGTTTCTGCCGGATGGATCGGCGGCGGGCCGACCATCGTGCGCATCCTTTACGACGAACGCTACTGGGATGCGGGCTGGATGATGCAGGCTTTGGTGTCTGGGCTCTGGTTCGGGGTCACGCTGCAATACACCAATGGTGCAGCCACGCTCGCGGCAGGCCGAAGCGATCTCACTTCCGCTTACTCCTTCGCAAAGCTCCTCGGAATCAGCGCCCTGATCCCTCTCGGCTACTGGCTCTACGGGTTCCCCGGCGCTGTGCTCGGCCTTGCTGCGTCGGATGTGTTTCGATATGCCGTATCGCTCTACGGCGTTCGCCTCATCGGGCTCACCGGAGCTCGACAGGACCTCGGGCTCTCCGCCCGGGTCGCGGCCTCGGCGTTGACGAGCTGGCTCGCAGTCGTGGGGTCGATCGCGCTTGGGATCGACTTGCCGTGGATCCACGCCGGAATCGTGTTCGTCGTGGCAACGGCATTCTGGGTGGGGCCTCTGTCAGTGCTCATCGGCCGCTTCCGACGCAAAGAGCCCCTACTCCTCGGAGACATCGAGTAGCGAGCCCAACTTGCTTGTTCTCACGGTACCCCATCCGGCGGCGGAGAATTTGTCGTTGGTCGCCCAAACCATCGTTTGCTAGCTTTTCGAGAACTTGTTGTTCTTTTGGCAGGACGCGCCACTCCCGACGGGCGGCTTGAAGCAAGCCTACCGCCAGGTAGAGGTGTTGCACCACGCTGGCATCGAGGCGCGCGCGCAAGCGGTCGAACGCACCATGAAATGGATCGACTCCGACCGAGACGCGGCCGCACGCTGAGCCGAGATCCCTGCGCTCTTTAGCCTGGCGTCGCGGTCTCTTGGATGAAGCGCCAGACCCATCGGTCGTCGCGTCGAACCACGAGCGCTAGCGCCGAGCGGCTGTTGACCGACTGCGAGTTGCGCGCACCCGTTTGCGTTTCGACGTATGCCACGACGGCATGCTCCACGTCGCCTACGAGCAGCTCGGTGTTGGAGATGGACGCGACGAAGCCTTGGCTCGTCCCGTACAGCGCGTCGATGCTCTCGAGGAACTCGGCGCCGCCCAGGCGGTTTCCGCTTGGGTAGACGAGGACCATCTCAGGGTGGAGTGCACTTGCCAGTCGCTCGCGCACCAAGGCGCGTTCGCCGTCGCCAGTGAACCAGTGAGTCAGATCAGCGTGAAACCCGTGAACGAAGTTGACGGCAGGATGCTCTTGCGAGGGCATGGTCGAGTCTACGGAGCCGGGTACATCCAAGCGAGTGGGCGTTCGGACTCACGCGGCGCGCCTACACGAGCCGCGCGCTGTCCGACGGCGCGCAACGCGAGTGACGCCGCGACCGATAGGGTTGAGTCGGCGTGCCCGCTTCGCGACGCATCAACCCGGGGAAAAAGGGGGAACCCCCCCCGAAACGCGAGAAAAACAACCGCCCTCACGGCAGAATCGACCTCGATACGTGCTCGTGCTGCGTTCAACCCGAAGCGGCGCGCGGTGCCGTCGGCTGGTCGCTTCGCTTCGATGGCCGAGCGGCGGCGACCGGAGCCACGCCGCACGAGGTGGCGATGCTCCCGGGCTGCTCAGGCGTCGGCGGCGTGCCGAAACCGCCGGCCGGCGACGCCGCCAGACCCGCGTGATACACATGAGTCGCCGAGTTCCATGCTTCCGCGACGCATTACCGTGTTTGGTTCAAGCACTGTCTACGGCACGGCCGACGACAAGGTGGGAGGGTTCGTCCAAAGGCTTCGTCTTTGGCACGAGGCGCGCGATTCGCGAAACCGGGTGTACAACTTGGGCATCTGGGGCGAACAGACTTCGGCGCTCCTCCAGCGATTGGCCTCAGAGGCGCGCGCCCGCCAGCCCCACCTCATCTTGATCTACGCTGGCTTCAATGACAGCCGGCGCCTCGATGCGCCGGACGGCCCCAACGCAACCCCCGTCGATGCGTTCGCGGAC
>JBCDAA010000400.1:0-8137 GCA_039186435.1 Myxococcota bacterium
CGCTGCCGCTAGAACGCGCGGTCAGTTCAAAGGAAGCGCGGTCTAGCTTTGCCGAAAACTGGCGGGCTTTGGGCCCTGCTCCGTACCGTGGTCGCTTCAAGGAGGGGAGATGCGAACACGTGCGGGTCACGGTGTACCCAAACTCGTAGCGCTCGCGATGGGCGCTTGGTTTTTTGCAGCGCCAGTCGCGGAAGCGAAGGATATGTCCGGGCGCTTTGGATTGGGGGCGGATACGTCCCTCGGCTGGAACGCTGTTTTTGCGGAGAACGCGTTTTCGTTTGATGCAGCGATCCCCGGCCTCTCAGCGGTTTATCAGGTCAGCGATCGCTTCGGGATTCAGGCGCTCTTTGGCGTTGGCTTCGCGAAGGAAGAAGAACCCGACAACAAAGCCGTGGTGTGGAACACGGGCGTTCGCGGGATCGTCAACCTCGGGCTTTCGGAGAGCGTCAACTTGGGCTTCGCACTTGGCCTCGGGGTTTCCGGGATTCGGACTAACCCCGAAGGCGCCGACTCAACGAGCGCGATCTGGGTTGGGCTGGAACTCGCCCTTCGACCGGAGTGGTTTGTGACCGACTGGTTCAGCTTTCACACGCAGGTCGGCATCGGAATCGCCATCCTCGACGATGAACTCGGCGGCAGCGACGGATCGGTCGGTGTCGATCTCTTCGGTAGCGCAAACCTGCTCGGCAACGCCGGCTTCACCTTTTGGTTCTGAGGGAGACGACGATGAAAGCGCTTGTACTCTCTTTCGCTCTTCTCGCGGCAGTGGCCGCACCCGCGAACGCCCAGCCCACCGCCGGCACCTTTGGTGTGGGCGTCGAGTCACCGCTGGCGATCGGACCCTTGATCGGTGGCGGCATCGGCGCGCGCCTTCCAGGGCTAAGCCTTCGCTATCAGCTCTCGGACGCGTTCGGCCTCCAGGCGATTCTGTCCTACCGGGTGGGCGCCGTGCAGAACGACGGCGACGACGCCGACAAGACGTCGCTGATCGGAACGTTCGTGCGGGCGCACTTCGCGGCCGTGCGACGTGAGGTGGTGACCCTGGGCGCCTTCGCGGGACTTGGCTTCATCAACGCCAAGGCAAATCCGCGCGGGCCCGGCGATTCCGTCTCGCGCATCATCACGATCGAGGGCGGTCTGCGTCCGGAGGTTTGGATCGCGGATCGGGCGAGCCTTCACCTCCAGATCGGATTGACCTTTGCCATCGTGAACGGAGACGGCGCGCCGGTCACCGAGGGCTTTGCGTTCGCCTTCGGGCAAAACGCGGACCTCTTTGGCGTCGCGGGTCTGACGGTGTGGTTCGGTGACGGTGGCTCCGGTGACGGTGGCTCCGGTGACGGGGGCCCCGGTGACGGTGGCCCCGGTGGCTTCGGCGAAGCGCCACCCCCGGCGACCACCGAGCCAGCTCCTGCGCCTGCGCCTGCGCCTGCTGCGGAAGAGCCTCCGCCCAATTGGGAAAGCGGCGACTCGGGCTACTGACCCGCGACGAAGCGGAGGAGCGCGCGATGTTTGGGGGCCTGGGCGAGAGCCTGCCCCTGACGCTCCTTGCTTCCCCACGCGCCGTATTGGTTCCACACCGAGGGGCTGGCGTAGTGAACAAAAAGCGCGTCGTCCGTCAGGTCGCGCCACGCGTGAAGATACTGCGTGTAGACCGACTCCATGCGCGGGTCGCGATTCGCTGCGAGGAAGAGGTTCATCACGGCCTCCTCGTGGTTGTGAAGGTGCTGACCGCCTTCGTAGGCGACGTATTGCACGGCGCCTTCCGGTAGACGCTCCCGGAGGATGCGAAGGTCTTTGGCGATCCAGTCGACCACGCCGCCGTACTCCGCGTTCTCTTCACCCACGAGCATGCGGTAGCGGCCCTCCTCGTCGCGCCGAAAGACGTCGTCGAGAGCAGCGGCGCGATGGAGCTCTGCGCCGAAGTAGGGCGCGACCGCGACGATGTCGATTCCCTCGTGCGCCGGCGCGCCGTCTACCTCGTGAAGGAGATAGTCGGGGACAAACCAGTCCGCGCCGCCGATTTGGCCCGCCATCACGCGAAGGGCACGCTCGCCGAGGGCTTCGTTCCAAAGCGCGCCGATCGCCACCGTCCGCTCGGCGAAATAGCGATGACCGTGGCGCAGGCAGGTTTCCTGAAACCGACTCCACGACGTGTATTCGCACAGGGTCCCATCGCGGTTTGGATCGCACTCGCGCGCGGTTCCGTAGAGGGCGCATCCCTGGCCGTTGATCCACTGGTGCTGGTCGAACATGTCGTTCCAGTACTCGTTCGTGTACTCCACGTAGGCGCGGCGCTGGGGCTCAAGGCGTTCGGCAGCGCGCGCGGCGAACTGGCGCACGAGGTCATCCGACGCGGTGTGCGCGATGCAGAACCACGGGTCGGCGTCGAGGAGGTTCGCGAGGTCGATCATCACGTCGACCGGTACCGGCCTCCAAAACGCGTCCTCCCGTGTCGGCAGCTCGGACCATTCACGAACGGGCGGCGGCTCCTCGTCTTCCGGAAGCGCCCGAAGCCGATTGGTCTGCTGCCAGTCCATGAAGCGCAGCACGCCAAAGGGTCGGGACTCCGCGAGAAACTCCGGGTGAAAGGGCAGCTCGTCGGCGTTCTCCTCGAAGGGAACGCAGCGTCCTTCGCACGCGCTCTCGTCGGTGCAGAACGCGAAGGCGTCGTTTTCGCAGCGCCCCCCCGGAAGGTACGCCCGAATATTTCGGATCGGGTTTTCCGGATCGACCGAGTGGATCTCCATGTAGAGGCCGTCGCGGCCGTCGAGGACGAAGGTGTCTCGGCCCTCGCTCTGCGCGAGGTTGCGAACGCTGCCCTTGTACTGAAGCTCGCCCCGCCCGTCGTAGCGCACCACCATGGGGCCGTTGGGGTGCTCCTGGTCGCCACCGATGAGAAAGAGCCGCGCGATTTGGCCGGGCTCGAGGCGGCGAATCCACCCGTGTTCGTCGGTCGCGATGGTGCGCCCGTCGTCCCAGGTCTCGCCGCGTCCACTGATCCATCCGTCGGCCACCTTGAGCTGGTCGACGAAGGGGTAGTTCGAGGACCAGTAGGTGGGCGCGGCGAGGTTGGTGCCGACGGCGCGCGCGCGGCTTGGAGAGGAGACGACCCGCGGGCGGTCGGTGGTCGGCGGATCGGCGCGGACGAGGGTCCGTGGCTGGGGCTCCGACTGCTTGCTCCCGCATGCGCCACCGCACGCGAAAAGACCCGCGATCAAGACTAGCGTGCGCGAGGAAACCACGCGCGGAGCGGACCATAGGAGCCGCCCGCCCGCAAGACGAACGCGCGTTCCGAGCGGGCGTTTAACGTCGGACGCTCCTTCTCATCGCGCCCTCGCGGAACGGTCATTCCAGCGCGGAAATGCGGGTTGACGTGCCCCTAGGACCCGCTCGATATTGGGGCCCCTTCAGCATCCAAACACTCGGAGATTCTTCGATGAGCAACATTACCAAGGAACAGGTCCTCGCCGCCCAGAAGGCCTGGGGAGACGGCATCGTTCGCATCGCGGCGGCCCACACCGCTGGCGAGAACTTCGAGCAAGTCGCGAGCGAACACGTCAAGACGCTTTACGCGTACGGACTGACGCCGGTGCTCTTTAAGCCGACCCTCGCGGCGGAGATTCAGTTCCGTTCGACGTTCGAGCAAGCGCTGTCCTATTTCGTGGCGACCAACAACGCGTGCCCCGAAGACAAGGGCTTTGCGATCAAGGGGTGGACCGCGGTTCGCTTCGAGAACGTCGACGTCATCACGTCCGGCAACGTGGCGATGGCCATGGGCAACTACTTCTTCACGACACCCGAAGGTGACGAAGTGAAGGTGGAGTACTCGTTCGGTTATTTCCTCGACGACGCGGGCAACGTCCGGATCAACCTGCACCATTCGTCGATGCCCTACGCGCCCTGACGCTCACTCGCGTCGCGCGGCCCAGAACTCGTCGACCGGGCCTACCCGGTCGGCGAGGGAAACGTACTCGTCCGGAACGTTGAGGACGATGATGCCGACGCCATCCACCCGACCCAGGCGGGTCTTGAACGAGCGAAGGTCGAAGATCGAAGTCGACTGCGCCTTCAAGAGCACGCAAACCCGGTCGGCGAGACGCGCGGCACGTCGAAGGGCAGGGCCTGTGGTCGGTCCTTCCCAGGCCTGAACCGTCATCTGCATCGGCGTCGACATGTCGATGTGATGGGCGCGGGCGGGGGCCTGGCCGTGCGAGTGCGCATGGGCCAGCGGATGCGGCGTGAACGGAACGAGCGATGCGCCTCCCGCAGGCGGCGGCAGCGAAGGCGTACCGTCGTCCTCGTGATCGAAGGGGGAGCCGCCCACCAGCGTGGTGTCGTACCAGTCGCTGTTGAGGCGACCGGCAAACTGCAGCGCGAGCTCCGCGCAGTCGTCCGTCGCCGCGACCACGAGCATCTCCCCGGTCGCGTCGGGCACGTAGTCGTCCATGTCCGCGATGAGGTCGTCGATCGCCTGCGCCTGACGGGGCCACACGCTCGAGCCGATGACTGGGGCCTTGCCCCAAAACGCAGCCTCGTTGGCGGTCTGAATTCGTGCGCCCTTGAGCTCGCGCACGAGAAGTCCGATCAGCACCAGAATAAGCAGCACCATCGGAATGCCGGCGGCGACGATGTACTTCTTCTTCGAACGTTCCGCGAACTCCGGCGCGGTCGCTTCGCTCATCACGACGAAACCGTGGGTCGGGTCGCGCAGCGCGTCCTGCATGCGCGCCTTCTGCGTTTGCAGCTCCGTCAAGAGGCGCTCGTTCACACGAACCTCGGCGAGCAGCCCCGTCGCCTCGCCCTCGATCGACGAAAACTGCTCGACCCGCTCCTGCGCCTGCTGCGCGAGGGTCGTCAGTCCTTGAAGACGCTGGCGCGCGGCCTCGAGATCCGCCTGCGCCTCGACAACAGCGGCCTGGAGAGCGGTGTACTGCGAGTTTTGCGTGGAGGTGGCGGTTCGAAGCTTCTTCGCGTCGCCGGAGGTGATCCGTTCGCGAAGGGTGCTGATCTGCTGCCGGAGCGCGAGCACCCGCGGGTGGTCGTCGGAGAGGTTCGCGCGCACCTGCGCGAGTTCGGCCTCGAGACGCCGAAGCTCTCCGGCCTCCGCGCTCGCCATGACCGTCGACGACTGCACCGTCGTTCGCGGCGTGCGGCGCAGTTCGCGCCGAAGCTGTTCGATGCGGGCTTCGAGGGCGCCGATTTCCGATTCGGTGCGATCCCGCTGGGCGCGAAGATCGGCCGCGCTTTCGATCGCCTGTTCCTGCTCCGTTGAGAGGTCGGCAATGCCGTGAAGATCACGAAAGGTGTCGTAGGACTGACGCGCTGCGCCGAGGGTCTGTTCCGACGCGGCAATGCGCTCGTCGAGGCTGTCGATGCCGGCCTGAATTCGCTCGCGCTGGGTGGTGACCTGATGTTCGAGGAAAACGTCCACCACGGTGTTCGCGAAGATGGCCGCGCGATCGGCCTCCGTCGCGGACGCACTCACGCGAACCACCTGCGCCGGATCGGACGACGCCTCGATCAGCTGGCCGACGACGTAGGTCGGCTCCTCCATCGCGAGACGCTCTTTGACCGAGGTGAGCACCGAGTCGATGAAGATCGCCTGGAGCTTGCTCCCGAGATCCTGCTCTTCGCTCTGGGCCTGTGGCAGGCCCTCGATCTCTGGGACGCCCTCGTAGCGGAGCATCGCCGTCGACTTGTAGTTGCGCTTGATGGCGAACTTGGCGACCGGAAGGCTGATCATCGCCCCCACGACGATCGCGCCGAGGATCCACCACTTGCTGAGTCGCGCACGGCGCGCGAGTCGAGCGGGGTCGATGGGCGCTCCGAGCTTTTCGCCCTCGTCCGGATCCCCGTCGAACCCTCCTCCGCCGGAGAGGGCTTTGTGACTCGTGCTCACGCGCTCGATCTCCCGAAGCTCGAGGCCAAGGGATAACCTCCCTGAGGACAGGGCGCAATCGCTTGCTCAGCGGGAGGGACCGCCAGATACGCCTTTGTATTCAATAAGTTCGCTCTTCTGCCGGCGGACAAAGGTGTTCCAGGCATACTGAAGTACTCCACGCATTTCGGCGATCTTCCCGACGGTGGTCGCGGTTGCGTAGAGCGCGGCGTGTTTCGTGGGGTCATCTCGGTCGCGTCGATAGCGATAGATACGGCTCCAAAGGAGACCATACCCCGCGGCGCCCATGGCAAGACTGGCCCCGAGGGTGATCGGCGCGGCGCCCACGGCGACGGTGGGAACGGCTCCGCCCCACCAGACGATCGAGCGAAGCTCGCGCAGGCGATACCCGGGATGCATGTGGGCGCCTTCGGCGTAGGCGTGCCCGGCTCGAACAACCCGCTTCCACCATTGCTGGAGTGCATGCATGTCCGCGTCGTGAAGGGTCATCTCGGCGTCGATGCGCATGACCCGATGGCGAGCGTGGCGAACGCGGAGGCAGAGCTCGGGATCTTCCCCCGCGATCATGCCCGCGTCGTATCCATCGATGGCCTCGAAGACCTCGCGGCGAATGAGGATGTCGCCGCCAACCTCGGTAGCTTCGCCGATCGGCGTGTCCCACTCCATGTCGGCAAGGCGGTTGAGAACGGTGGCGTCCGGGAATCGCTCGCGTCGTCGTCCGGCCACGACGGCCACGTCCGCGTTCTCGTCGAGGTAGGCAGCGGCGGTTTCGAGCCAGCCTTGCTGCAGCTCGCAGTCGCCGTCGACGAATTGGACGTAGGTGACGTTCGGGTGGAGTTCGGCGAGTCGCGCGAACCCGGCGTTACGGGCGCGGGCGGCGGTAAAGGGGATCGAGGTGTCGAGCTCGACGACGATGGCGCCGAGGGATTTCGCGTGCGCGATGCTCTTGTCGGTCGAGCCGCTGTCGACGTAGACGATGGCTTCCGCTCGGCCCTGAAGGGACGTGAGGCAGCGAACGAGGCGCTCTCCTTCGTTTCGGCCGATGGCCACGACTCCGACCCGCATGGGGGGAAGGTAGGCGTCTTCGCGGGGCACGCCAGGCATTTGCTCGATTTGGTCCCGCTGCGGGCGCCATTTGCGTTGCGCCCGCGAGGTTGCGAGACTTTCCGTCGTGAGGCGTCCGCTTCTCGCTGCGATCGTTGCGCTCTTGGCTGTGAGCTCCGTGCTCGAAGCGGTGGCGTACGCGGAGCAGGCGAATGCGTGCTGGTTCATGCGGCTTCCTCAGGCGGAGCGTCCGCCCTGCTGTGACCTCATGGGCAAGACGCGCTTCACGCTGCCGGGGGGCGACTGCTGCAAGTTCTTCGTCTACGACGAGGGCGATGCGCGCGCGCTTAGCGACGTCCCGACAGATGTACCGCCGGCGGGCGTTGTGGTCTTTGCGCGCACGACCGTCGCGAACGCTCCCACGCGGATCTCGTCGACGACGGCGAGGGCGCGCGCTCCCCCGCCACGCTGGCGACCGACCGATACCGTTCGACTCCTGATCTGACGCATCGAGCGCCGGAGGTCCGTCTCCGTGCGCCAGCGGACTGATGTCCGCCCTCTTGCGAACCCGATCAGGAGCTGAGTCATGAGAGCATCGTGGATCGCGTTGGCCGTGCTGATGGCCTGCGCGGGAACTCGAGAACGAGAAACGCTGTCGCGCTTTCGCGACGCGGAAGAGATGCGCGAAACCCCGCCGCCCATCGACGGTCGTCTGGACGCGTACGTCGCCCATGCGACCGCGGAGCATCCTTCCGCGCGGGCGGCCTTCGAGCGCTGGCGTGCGGCGACCCATCGCATCGCCACCGAGCGCGGTTGGCCCCGCCCGACGATCAGCTACGCGGCGTTTCTCCGGCCGGTCGAAACTCGGGTCGGTCCGCAGCGCCAGCGCGTTGGTCTTCGTGTTCCCCTCGCGTGGCCGGGCATGCTTCGAGGGCGCGCGACAAACGCTGCGGAGCTCGCGAACGCGGCCGGGCAGCGCTTTTCGGCGGAGGTCTTGGCCCTTCGACACCGGGTGGCGGATGCGTACTGGACGCGGTGGCTGCTCGAGGCGCGCGCTCGTTCGCTCGCGGAGCAACAGGTCGTCCTCCAGGGCCTCGCCGAGCTCGTCCAAGGTCGCGTGGCCGTCGGTGAAGCGGCCGTGGGGGATCTTCAAACGATCGAGGTTCGTCGCGCGCGGCTGGCCGACGCGATCGA
>JBCDAA010000401.1:0-8126 GCA_039186435.1 Myxococcota bacterium
AGGTTGGCGACCAGCACGTCCTCACGAAAGCGCCCTCCCCGCCCCGGATGTCGCCGCGAAAAAACGCGTTCTCGAGGAAGGACCTCCTCGAGCACGCCCTGAAAATCGCGCCCTTCCTCGTCGTCGACGCGGACCCGTACGCGGTCTCCGATCACACAGAGATCGGTCTTCTTCTTTTCCTTCTTGAGGCGACCGCGCATCCGCACGCGAACCACCCCCTCCGGGGTGTCGACATCAAAGAAGCCTCCCGTCGCGAGAAGAACCGTGCCCTCCCGAATCGAGGGAGGATTCATCGAAGCCTTCGCTCCAAAACGTCCATCGCCCGACAGTTAAGGCTCGTCCGGCAGCTGCGCTTCGATTTTCTCCATCGACACGCCCGCTTTCGCCGCACGCGCCCCTTCGCTGCGACGCTTCGAATCAAAACGGCGACGTCCTCGGTCCGTAAGCTGGCCCACGGCTGGCGCATCCGGTGCGACGGGCAGCTTGCGCTTCGACCCGCGTGCTGCCACGAGCCGCGCCTCAAAATCTCGCCGCCACGCTGCCAGCGTTCGCAGCGGGTAGCTCGGATCGGAAGGATCCTCGATGATCGTCTTCACGATGGCATCGCGATCGACAAAGACGGGATGGAGTTCGGCCGGGTCGTACCCGTCGCCCCGATCGAAAAGCCCGCCGCAAATCTCGCGCAAGGAGCACGCGTTGCACGCCTCGGTGTAGATGTGTCCCCAGTCCGTCTGGCGAACCGCCTGCTTCGCATCGAGGAAGAAGACGATGCGCTCTTCACCCTTCACGATCTTGCGCGTCTCGGTACTCGCCCACGCAAAGTCGGTCATGTAACAGAGGGGCACCTTCTCGACGCGAAAGGTCCGCCCGGTCTTCTGCAAGAGGCGAAGCGCGCGATGGAGGGAGAGCTCAAACTCCGCGAGACGCGGCGTGAACCGATCCTGGTTCACCTCGGCCCGTCCCATGGAAGGGTCCAGGTTGTTCCAAACGAAGTGCCGAATGTAGGGATGGTTTGCGATCCAGTAGCGAATCCCCTCGTCGAGGTGGTCTGCGTTGCGCTTGTTGATCACACAGTTGATGTTGACCTCCACGCCCTCGCGGTTGGCGTTTTCCACCGCAGCGAACGCGCGCTCCAGCGTGCCCTCCGCGCCGCGTAGATACGCTTCCACCTCGGGACGCACCGAGTAGACGCTCACGTGAACGAGCTGAAGCCCGGCGCTCGCCATCTCCTTCGCAAACGCTGGATCCGCAAGGCGTGTCCCGTTCGTAATCATACGAACATGAAGCCCGACATCGCGCGCGTAGGCGGTGATCTTCGGCAGCTCGGGATGCAGCGTCGGCTCACCGCCGGTGAGAATGATGCCGAAGTACCCGCGGCGGACGAAGTCGTCCACCAGCACCTTCATGGACTCGAAGTTGTGCTCGTAGGGTGTCGTCGGATTGCTGCAGAAGCCGCAAAGATGATTGCAGTGGCGAACGACCTGCAGGTACCCGAGATTGGCCACGACCTACAGAATGCCTAAATGTAGAGCGTCGCGCCCAACCACGGCTGCAAGAAGACCTGAAGCTCGTCGAAGGTATCACCCGCCGGAAACACCACGTTGCCGGTGACCGCGACCTCAAGACCGAAGTTCTGGGTGAGCTCGAAGGCGATGCCGCCGCCGAGCATGACGCCGGGCTCGAACTCGTAGGCGCCCGAGGAGCTCGTGCCGGTCCCGGTCACCGACTCCACGAAAAAGTTCGCGCGAAACGCCGCGGAGAGAAAGGGAACGATGCGCGAGCGGTTCAAGAACTGAAAGCGCCCTCCGAGACCGACCCAGATGTTCTGAAGGTTGATGTCGATGGTCGAGTCCGTGTCGACCGCCATGATCATCCAGCCAACGTGCGCTTCGAGCACGATCATGCCGAACTCCCAGCCGAAGCGACCGTGGAGGCCAAAGCCCACCGTGGCGTCCGCGGGGTTCGACGGAGACGAGCCGAAGAGCGCGCCATCGGTCAGCATGAAAGGCACCGAGAGGTAGCCGCTCAGCTGCCGGACAAGACGCTGCTCTACGGGCTGCGCCACCGGCTGCGGCTGGGGCTGCTGGTCCACAAAAGGCTGCGGCGCCTGCTGAACCGGCTGCTGCTGAACCACCTGGCCCTGCTGAACCGGCTGGCCCTGCTGGGGCTGGCCCTGCTGAACCGGCTGACCACCTTCGCTAATGATCACCTGGGCGGAGGCGCCGGTGGAACACGCAACCAGGGCGGTAAATAGACCGCGAACCAACACTTTTCTCATCGCTCTCCCCCGCACATGGCGCTCGCTTCTGCTGGTAGCACAGACGAGGAGATTTCGCCTGGATTCAACCTTCCGGCGGCGCGATGTCCGCCGGGGCGATCAGCTCGGGCTCCGGAAGCTCCCACATCCGGTCGATGGGCACGATCTTCCCTGCCTCATCGCGAACGCGAATCGTCAGCTCGATCAGCACGTTGCCCGCGCCGGTCGCGCGAAGGCCCATGCGAACACCGGTCAGCGCGGGCACCACCGCTGGAACGAAGGGCGCGATGCGCGGATCCGTCTGCTCGTTCTCGGGGTGCATCACGAGGTTCGCGTTCGTCACGCCATTGACGACGGTCGCGAGATCCACGGTGACTTCGTCGAGCCGCTCCTCGCGGATGGTCCCGCGAAGTCGCTCCAGCGGTTCGAGGCGGACAATTCGCTCGAACTGGGCAAAGTCAGCGACGGCTTCCTCTTCGCCCTCGGCAAACCCGGGAACGTACTCGTGGAACTCGTTAAAACCGTTGATGATCACCGCGACCTCGCGCTGCGCATCGTCAAGGTTGATGAGCACGTAGTCGATCTCGAGCTCATAGTCGCCGCGCACCACCCAGGGCATGCGCGCGAAGGGCTCGGTCGCCATTGCCTCGAGCTCCGCCATCTGTCGGTCCGTCGGCGTCTGAATTGGGAACTCGATTCGCTGTTCGACCAAGAAGAACTCGTCGCCGTCTTCGCTCACAAAGATCGGCGGGGTGTCTTCCGTAATCGCGAACGCGTGAAACCCATCCTCGCCGATGAGTTGCCGATCCGAACACCCCACCGTTGCGACCATTGCCGCGAGCACACCGCGCTTCCAGAACGCACCGAGCACCACCCAGCCCTGTCTCATACACAAAGGATACCAGCCCCATGGCGCTCCCGCACCGGCCTGCGCTACATTCGCCAGCGCACCATGGCCGAGGACAAGCCGCCGAATCACAAGCTTATTGGCGCCCGCACGATGCAGATCGATGCGTTCACCGACTCCCTCGAAGAGCTCAGCGAAGACATGCAGGCCAAGCTTGGGAACGCGCAGGTGGTGGACTCACCGAGCCTGCCGCCACCGCTGCCCCCGTCGAAGGCGCCGCCGGCTCCCTCGAGTGCGCCGCCGCCCGCAAAACGTTCGCCAGTGATCTACGTTGTCGGAGGACTCGTCGCCGCGGGCGCCGCTGCTGCCGGCATCTGGCTTGCGTCCACGATGCTCGACGATCCGGCACCGGCCGCTCCCGCGGACGACGGCGTCATGGAAATCGGTCCGATCGAAGTCACGACCGAGTAGCCGACACGCGAAAGAGCGACGCAAACGCGTCCGCCTGCGCGCGCGCCTTCTTCGACACGCAGTGCACCCCATCGATGCAGGCCGCTGGAACCTCGCGGGCGAGCACCACGCCGTTCGGTGAGACGAAGAGCGCACGCGCCGCCGCGCTCATCCGAGACGGACTCACGCGCAAAAGAACGTGCACGTTGCTTCGCTTTCCCACTGCGCTGTCCGTCGAGGGCGCAAGGTGAACGTGCGTGCGCTGGCGCGGAAGAATTCCCTCCGCAGCGATCGAAGAAACTGCGTCCACGGAGGTTCCATGCCAGGCGGGCTCCTCGGTCCCGTAGGGTGCCCAGCTCGCCTCGAGGGCCTCGCGCGTCACCGGCACGGAAAACGAATGACCCTGACAGGCCCGCACCCGCGAACCCTCGACCTGAATACGCTGCTTGGTGTTCGTTCGGACGAGCTCTTCGAGGGTCTCCCGCGAGATCGAGAGATGCGCGAGAAGGTGGTCGACGCGTACCCATCCCGCAGCATCCATGGGGATGCCTTCGTCGCTCGCGCCGTGGCGAAGCAGCCACGAGAGCTTCTTGCTGAGGGAACGCTTCATGCCGGGACAGTGTGTCCGCGAAACACGAAGTCAACCTCCGTTCGGAAGACACCGTTCGGAAGGCACGCTCGGAAGACACCGCTCGGAAGACACCACTCGGAAGGCACGCTCAGAAGACGCCGCTCGGAAGGCACGCTCAGAAGAGACAGCTCAGAAGACGTAACGAAGGTAAAGGCTCGCGTGCACGCCGATCGCGACCGAGCCGTCGATGCCCTCGAGGTTCGGGAATACGCGCGCGCCTCCAACGATTCCTATGCTGTGGTGCCGATTGCGCATGTGCCAGTCGAGGCCCAGCTGCCCGCCGTAGACCAGCCCGACGTTGTCGGCGTCCTGCAGGCCGTACGCGCGCAGCACCTCGCCCGTCGCAAAGCCAATGCCGAACTCGCCGCCGAGCCAGAGCGCGGCGCGCGCGGTCATGTTCAGCTGGAAACGAACCTCCGCAAGAAAGTTCAGCACCTCGAAGACGGTCGGACTCGGTGGAGACGGCGCGTCGGTGCGGTGCATCGAGCCTTCGACGGCGCCCCCGATCCACAGCCAGCGGGTGAGCTCGTAACCGAACCCGATGTGCGCGAAGGGGCCGGTGTTCGAGAGGTCGCCCACGCCCCCGACGAAGGTTCGCGTCCCGATGTAGGCCTCGAGAAAGAAGCCGTGCGAGTAGAGGTCTCGCGTGATTTCGATCGCCTCGGGAGGCAGTCGCTCCACGTCGAGGCGCGTCGGGTCGGGCTCCTCCACGACGGGCCCATCCTGTGCCGAAGCAAGCGTCGTGAAGCCGACCAGCAACGCAAAGACAAGGCCAGGCCGCATTGCCGGAGAGCCTACCACGAATCGGTCGCGCCCAAGACGGCGTCTGAGCTTGTCTCGAGCGCCACAGCTGCGCTCGCTGCGCGCCGATCTCCGCGTTGCTCCCCGTTGAAATACAGTGGTATTCCTCGTCGCCGCGACGCCGTTGTTGGTCCTCGAGGGTCGACGGTCCGCAATCGCGCTACGCTCCCCGAAATCCGTGTCTGAACCTCGAAAGCATCGCCTTCGGATTCCCCCGGTCGCCGCGTTTTTTGGCGCGATCGGTGGCGCAGTCGCAGCCATCGGCGGAAGCCTCGTCGTGTCCCTCGCGGTCGCGTTTGCGCTCTACTCCGATGAGCTCACCGACCCGGACACCCTCGGCGACCCCGCGTTCGTCACGAACCTGATCACGAACTATCCCGTGGTCGCGACGAGCGTCGTCGCCACCGCGATCGCCCTGATCGGCGTCCCCTTCCTAACGGCCAAGTTCTCGAAGGCCAAGATTCGCGAAGCACTCGGCTTTCGACCGGCACCCTGGCAGGCGTTCGTGCTTGCGCCGATCGGAATCCTCGCCCTCGGTCCGACCTCGGACGCGCTCGTCCGCGCCATGAAGGCCATCGCCCCGAACGCCAGCCTCGGCGCTCTCGAGTCGATCTCGCAGATTGTCGAGGCGCATCCCTTTTGGATGCTTTGGCCCATCATCGCGCTTTGCCCGGGCTTCTCCGAGGAGATCTTTTTTCGCGGGTTGATCCAGCGCGCGGCGGGGTTTGGCTGGCGAGCGATCACGATCTCGGCGGTGTCGTTTTCGTTCTTTCACATGGACCCGCACCACGTCGCCGGCGTGTTGCCGCTCGGGTTCTATCTCGCGTGGCTCGGCGCACGGACCGGCAGCACCTGGGTGCCGATTCTCGCCCACGTGGTGAACAACTCGATGGCCCTTCTCGCTGGCAAACTCGCGGGACCGGGCATCGAAGACGTCGAGCTCCCGCTTTGGGTGCTCCCCATCGGTTGGACGATCGCCGCGGCGTGCATCTACGGGATTTGGCGCGTGACCCAGGACCAAGAGCGCTGGCTCGGCCCCGCCGCCGGACCGCACGCGACGCAGCTCGACGTTCCGGCGGTCTCCCCCGACTGGCGCATCGTTCGGGTGATGGGCGCGCAGGAGGACGTCCTCGGCTACGTGCGCGAGGCGATTCTCCAGCTTCCCGACGTGGTCGGACGCTTTCAGCCCGGTCCGAGCTACGATGATTTTGTCGCGCATCTGCAGGCGCTCGAGGGGCCGAGCGATCCCGAATCGCAGCAGCTCGCAAAGGATGCACTCGCGGGTTTCGTGCTCGAGGACATGGCCACGGGCGACCGGCTCGAGGCGGTCGACTTTCGAATCTCACTGACGGCCGGCGAAGTCGTTTTCCGCCCGAAAGCCTCGTAGCGCGCGTCCTCCCGGGAAGGCGCCGCGCGATCGAAGTCGGCGGTCGGTCTCAAGACCGGGGAGCGAGCGTCCGATCCAGCAGCAGGATGAAGCGCCTGCTCAAAAAGCTCGTGGTTCTACTCGTCCTCCTCGCGGGAGGCGCGACGGGCGGCTACTTTGCGAAGCCCCACGTCGACACGTTTCTCGGGATGACGGGAACGATCGACGCCGTGGTGACCGCGACGCATCACGAGGACGAGCGCTTTCTTCTCACGCTAGAGGCGGGCGATGCGACGGTGCTCGCGTCCTTTCGGCAGCGGCGGGAAGACGTTGAAATGCTCGTGAGCGAAGGCGACCGACTTCGTCTGCGTGTGCATCCGGAGCAGCCCTTTGTGGAGGAGCCGGAGATCCTCAGCGTGCAGCGGGCCGGACAGCGCCGGAGCGACGCGGAAAGCCCTGCGACGGATGCCGATGGGCCCGGCGGCTCCGATGCCGAGGCCGACTCCGAGGCCGACTCCGAGGCCGACTCCAATGCCGAGGCCGACTCCGAGGCCGACAGTGAGGCCGACTCCGATACCGACGAGGCCGACTCCGATACCGACGAGGCCGACTCCGAGGCCGACTCCGGCCGCGAAGAGGGCGCCGAGGTTGCGGAGACTCGCGAGTCCTCGAGCGCCCGGCCTTCGTAGTCGTCGGCCTTGCTGAAATAGATCCCGGTGGCCCATACGTAGAGAGGCTATGCGCTGGGTTGCACGGGTTCTCGGGGTCATCGCGGTCTTGCTCTTCGTCGGCTGGGCCACCGACGACGCGTGGGCCGTGCCGATGATCGTTGCCGCGCCGAACGCAGGCGGTCCCCGGCCCACCGACGCCCCCGACGATGCGAAACCGATCCGCGTCCTCTCGGAGGGCGAAGAGATCGAAGCGTGGGTCCTTCCCGCCGACGAGCCGCGCGCGACCGTGGTGGTGCTCCACGGCATTCACGATCGAAAGGACTCGATGGTGCCTCTTGGTCGCGCCCTCAACGGCCAGGGCTTTCAGGCGATCCTCGTCGATCTTCGCGGGCACGGCGCGTCCACCGGCACGCACCTCAGCTACGGCGTGCACGATCGCGTCGACCTTCGCGCGATCCTCGACGTCGCGGACAGCGAAGGCCTTCTCGTCGAACCCGTGGGCGTTCACGGCGTCTCCTACGGCGCGAGCACGGCCATTCTCTTTGCGGCCCACGACCCGCGCGTGCAGTCCGTCGTTGCGATCGCGCCTTTCGCCTCGCTTCGGGAGGTCGTCCCGGCCTACGGCGAACTCATCTTCGGTCCGGTGGGGCGCGTGCTACCGAGCGTGTGGATCAACGACGTCGTCGATCGCGCGGGCGTTGCGGCCGCGTTCAACCCCGACGAGGCGTGCCCCCGCTGCGCCGCCGAGCAGATTCGCGCGCCGCTTTTTCTCGCCCACGGCGATGCCGACGTGCGCATTCCCCCGTGGCACGGCGAGCTCATCGCGCGCGCCCACGCAGGCCCCACCGAGGTCATGGTCGTTCCCGGCGCCAACCACGGCACAATCGGCGGCGAAGCTTCCGCCCGCGCGCACGAGTTTCTCCGGCGCACGTTGCTGCGGGAGTAGTCGTCAGACCACGAGCTCGCCGCGGAGCGTCGTCACCGCGTGGCCCCGAAGGAGCACGCGATCCCCTTGAAGCTCCACGCCGAGGCGCCCCCCCCGCTTCGAAAGCTGCGCGGCCTGAAACGCGGTCTTTCCGAGACGCTCGCTCCAGTAGGTGCCG
>JBCDAA010000402.1:0-8120 GCA_039186435.1 Myxococcota bacterium
GACGCGCAGACGACGACCCACGCGTGGTTCGCGCACGAGCGACCGGGGCCGCCTGTACGGCATCGCGTGGAGAACGCGGCGGGCGAGGTGATGAGCGAGATGATTCTCGAATCGTTCACAGCGCCGTGAGTGTCGACGCCGCTCGCGCGCTGCTCTGCGTGCCGGACTTGGATGCGTTCGCGCAGGGGAAGGAGCTCGTCTGTACGCTGGGGGATCCCCGCGTCTTCGAGGCCCTACTGGAGGACGAGAACTTTCCCTGGCTCGGCGGTGGATCGCAGGGCCGTGCCGCGTTCGCGCGAGCAGTTCTCGTCAGCGCGGGTGCAGCGATCAGTGACGCGCTCGCAGCGATGGCATCCGCCTACACGGAGCTCGTGATCAAAGAAGACGAGCTCGACCTGGTCGTTGATTTTAGCGAGCTGACGGCGCTGACGAACCTCAGCCGCGTTAGAATTCAAACGGCGAGCGTTGCGAATCTTGAGGCCACCCGAGCCATGCGGCTGACGTCGGTTGTGTTCGTTCTGAAGCGGCCGGTGAACCTCAACGCGTTTGCAGATTCAGCGCTCGCGGAGGTGAACATCGAGGCGCCCGAGGTGGAGTCGATCCAGTTCCTCGCCAGCTGCCCGCTGCAGAGCCTGTCGGTTGTGGCGTACGCCCAGCCGACGATCGATCTTCGATTTCTTGAGGGATCCGAGACGCTTCAGGAGCTTTTCTTCTCTCGCGCGACGCTTCCCGACTTACTTCCGGCGCTGCGTTCTCTTTCCGGGGAGACCAACCGGTGGCGTGGGTTTCCTCGAATGCCGGAGCTCGAGTCGATGTCTCTTCTTCGCGTGATGGGCCTTCGCAACCTCGACGGACTCACTGAACGTGCGCCCGCGCTAAGGCGCCTCACGCTTCGTAATTGCCCCGAGCTCGAGAGCCTCGACGGAGCTGCCGACCACCCGTCACTCAAGGAGATTCTTCTGCGCGCCGCGCCCGCGTTTGTGCGCATCGGTCGTCTTCCGGAGGGCGTTCGAATGCCTCACGTTGAGCTTCAAAGCAGCGGGCTTCGGAACCTTCAGGGCATTGAGCACTGCGGACCGGACGTCGCTGCCCCGGCGAGTCTAGAGACCCTCGACGGGATCGAGCGTCACGCGATTCGGCTTCTCGACTTGCGTGGCTGTCATTCCCTTCGCGACGTTTCTGCGCTTACCGGATCGACGAGCGTGCGCGCGATTCTGGTCCACAACAGTTCGCTCGACCCGAGTGCGTTTCCTGCCGACGTGCAGTGGGCAGTCTCCACCGAGCAGTTTCCCAACACACAGGCGCTCGTAGGCCGGTTGCCGCCAAGCGCGCTGGAGTAACGTCAGCGCCGGTCGATGACGAGGCCGACGCGGACGAGTTCGGTGGGCCTCGGAAAGATCGTGAGCGGCAGCATTCGGTCGTACGCCGCGCGGGAGACGAAGTAGATGTCGCGGGCGTGGTCGCCTTCGAAGAGTTCGGGGGCCCAGGTGTTGATGAGGGCGGCTGCCTCGTCTGGTTCGAGACCGCGGCCGGTTAGCGCGGCGAGAAGCCAGCCTCGAAGGTGCTCCTTCGAACCGCGTCGGCGTACGTTCGCGCTCCGGGTGGTAACGTCGAGTTCGGCCGCTCCGTTTGCGGTGACGCGCCACAAAGGAAGCGACGCCTGCCGCGCGCGAAGCGGCGTTCGCGATCGAAGCGGTGACTGAAAGGACACCGGCCCGTCGTAGAAAAGAAAGCGTTCGGTGGTCCCGTGCGCGGAGGTGAAATAGTCCGCGTTTACGTTTCGAAGGTGGTGCCACCAATGGCCCTGCGCCGCGGTTTGGAGACGCTCTGCGGGCCTTGGCTGAAGCCGCCCGCGCCAGTTGATCGCGTTGCCGGCGACCTGCCCCACCGGAAAGAGCAGCCAGGGCTGCCCACCCGTGAACGAGACGTTGATGCGCAGGTCTTGAATTGGCTCGCTCGCGCGCAGGTAGAGCACCGGCTTTCGCGCGACCACCGGCGGCCGGGCAGGAGTTTGCGGCGCCTGATGACCTCGCGCGACGAAGGAGGGGGACTCGTTTGCGAGCGCGTTGAGGGTGACGTCGCCGTCTTCGAGGAGCCAGACGCCCCACTCGTGGGCGGTAAGGGTTCCGGTGAACACCGGGCGGATCTCCCGCTGGACTACGTCCCGCTGAGGTCCTCGCTGCGCGGATGCGAGCGCGGGTACGAGAGCGAGGAGCAGCAGACCAGTGAGGCGAGCGTGGCGCATAGTCATCCGACGCGCGGCGAGACGAAAAGTTTTGATCCCTACTCCTCGGGGAGGACGTAGCGCACGACCGTGTCGGTCAGCATGTCGTGCATCGAGCGCTTTTTGTTGTGAAAGGCGGCGAGCACCAGGCCCCCGGCGTAGAGCAGGCTGAGGACACCGTTTCCGACGGCGATGGCCACTAGCACGTCCTGGAGACGTCCCATCTCGCCGATGCGCAGCTGCTCGATGGTCGTCGTGAGTCCGCCAAAGCCCTCGCTGAACCAAATCGCGGCGCCGAGAGCGATGGGCATCCAGAGGGAAAGCACCGTACGAGCGATCGAGCGCCGAAAGCCGATGGCGGATCCATCCGGTCGCTGAACTCGTATCCGCAGGAGGTACTTCGCGAGGGTTTGGCCCCAGAGGGCGTGGCCGATCGCGATGTGCATCAGATGAAGAAATGCGCCGGGCCAACCGAAGAGGGCGATCAAGCAGGCCGCGAGAATCGCGTCGATCAGGACGCCTGCGCTCCGAATCCAAAACCCCGCGTGGGGCGCACGACCGGGCGCGGCCGCCTGGATCGCCTCGATGAGCTCGTCGTAGTCCTCGAAGCGGTCGCCGGGTTCCTTCGCCAGAAGTTGATGCACGATGCGCTGGAGCGCGCCCGGCACCTGCGGCGCAGCTTCGGCGAGGGGCGGGACCTCTTTGCTGAGGTGTTTGGCAATGACCTTCATCGGCGAACGACCGTCAAAGGGAGGATGGCCGGCGAGCAAGTGGTAGAAGGTCGCGCCGATGGAGTACATGTCAGAGCGATGATCGAGGGGATCGTCGCTCGCCTGCTCTGGCGACATGTAGAGGGGGCTGCCGACGAAGGCGCCTTCCTGCGTGATCGACACGTCCGCTTCGACGGGTTTGGCGAGCCCGAAGTCCGCGATGTGAATGGTGCCTTCGCGATCGCGGAGGAGGTTCGAAGGCTTGATGTCGCGGTGAATGATGCCGACCCGCTGGGCGGCGCGAAGCCCCCGGGCGACCTGAAGCATCGCGACGCGGGCCGCCTCGGGCTCCATCGGATCGCCCTTTTCCACGTGGGCTTCCAGCGTGTCGCCGTCGACGCACTCCATGGCAAAGTAAAGGGGCGCGGTGTCGGTCTCATGGCCGACCGGATGCGCCCGACCGATGTAGTGAATCCCGACGACGTTCGGGTGTTGAACCTTCGCCTGCGCGCGCGCTTCGCGCATCAGGCGCTCTTCGTAGTCGGGGGAGGCGAGTGCCGCTCGCATCATCTTGATGGCGACTTTTCGATCGAGGGAGACGTCGTGCGCCAGATACACCGCGCCCATTCCGCCCGAACCGATCAGCTCTTCAATCTGAAAGTGGTCGACGCGCGCACCCACGACGCTCTCGGGGTTGTCGAGGTTCGTTCGCGGCGACGAGACCATCCCCGGATCCGAGGGCGATTCGCTGATGACCGTGTCGGCCAGCGCGATTCGTTCGCTCGGTTCCCGCTTGGGCATGAAGGGCAGCGTACCAGGTATCCTTGGCGCGCCATGTTCCCTTTCCGATGCAGGGCTCTTCTTGGGTGCGTGCTGGTCTGTATGGCGTGCGGAGGGGACGAGCCCCCTGCACCGACGCCGCCTCCCTCACCGGACATCGGTGCGATTCTCGCGCGCCAGCAGGTGCCCTGGGAGGCGGCCGAACGAACGCAGGCGATCGCGACCGGGCGGGAGGCGCTCGTCCGCCACGAGTGCAATCGCTGCCATACCATCGACGACATTGAGCCCGCGGGACGCGCAGACCACTGCACGAGCTGCCATCAGTGGATCAAGGGACTGACGCCGGGGCATCGTCACTACGAGATGCTCTCGACGCGCTACGGTGAGGACACGCTGCTCCGCTACCAGCGCAACATCGAGCACTTCCAGCAGGTTCCAAATCTAACCGGCGTCGCGAAGCGCCTGAGTCCGCGCTGGATTCACGAGTTCATCGGCGATCCCTACGATCTTCGTCCGGCGATGGACGAGAATATGGTCCGCACACACATGTCGGACGCCGATCGTCTTGCGATCGCCCGCTACTTTGCCGCGGTCGCACAGGTTGCCGATCCTGCGGGGGAGGCACCGAGCGTGCCCGAAGCGCGGCCCTCCGCTGAACGCGTGGAGCGGGGCAAGCAGCTCTTTCTCACTCGCGGATGTACGACCTGCCACACCTTTGGAAACCTGGAGACGGGAAGAACGGCAGCGGATCTCCAAGCGGCAGGATTCGCGGCGCAGCTTGCGCCGAACCTTCGTTTCGCGCGGGACCGCATGTCGCGCGAGGTGATGGTGGCGTGGATCGAGGAGCCTTCGCTGCTTGCGGAAGGAACGCTGATGCCCGACATGCAGCTGACGCACGACGAAGCCAACGCGGTCACGGATTTTCTCCGGCACGCGGAGCCACCGCTCGGAGCAACGCCGTCCGTGCGTTCGGTGGAACCTCCGGCAGCGGTCGAGCGGCCTGTGGGCTGGGCGGAGGTTAAGGAGCGCCTCCTTGGGCGGATCTGTGTCCACTGCCACATGAACGATCACGAGCGCGATCGAGGCCCCGGAAACGAGGGCGGCTTTGGCTGGCCGGGGAACCGCCTCGCGATGCGGACCTACGAAACGCTCGTCTACGGCGCGGTCGACCCTGAGAGCGGTGAGCGTTATTCGGTGCTTCAGCCGCGTGAGGGGCATACGCATCCGCCGGTTGTCGAAGTGATGATGACCCGCCGAAACGAGGAACGTCGCGATCGGGTGGAGCCCTTTCACGATTCGCCGCGTCCCGCGCACGTGAACGAAGAGCCGGGCATGCCCATGGGGCTTCCCTCCATTCCCGATGATGAGGTTGCGCTGTTGCGCGCGTGGATCGCCCAGGGCTGTCCCGGGCCGACCGAGGTGACCGGCATGCCGGGAATCACGGACGGGTTTTTGGTGCCGGACGGACCGATCGCCAAGAACGAAGGCTGCGAAGTTCGCGCGCCGAGCGAGGATCGTCCGTCGTGGTCGACGCGGCCGCCGCCGGAGTGGGCCCGCCCGGAGCCCTCCACACCCATGGAAGCAACGGCGCGACCGAGCACCTCGCCGACGGAGATGTAGCGCACGGTGCTCGGGCGATGGCTAGCGATCCCGGACGGGGAGGCGTCCAAGGCGCGGCGCCTCGTCATGATGGTGTTCTTTCTGAGCGCGGCCCTCGCGCTTTTGAAGGCGGCCCAGAGCGGGATCTTTCTCGAGGCGTTTCCGCGCGAGATGATCCCCTGGGCCTTCGCGGTCAGCGCCGTCACGCTCGCGCTCGCAAGTTCCCTCTGCGTGAGCCTCGCACCGCGGGTCGGTCCGGCGCCCCTCGCCCAAGGAAGCCTCGCGGTGGCGATCGTGTTGCTGTTGCTGTTGCGAGGACTGCTTGCGGTCGATCCAGAGCCGGCGGTGCGGTTCGCGGTGTACGTCGTGATCGAGGCGGCGGCCGGTGTGCTCGTGATTCAGGTGTGGTCCGTCGCGGCGAGCGCGTGTGATGCGCGCAGCGTGCGGCGGCTGCTGCCCGTTGCGGGCCTGGGCGCGGGCTTCGCGTGGACGCTCGGAGGTTTTCTCGTTCCTTCGCTGAGTCGTGCCCTTGGGGCGGAGTCGCTTCTGCTCATTGCGCCGGGCCTTTTGGTGGTCGCGTGGGTGGTCGTGCGCCGCGTGGTTCACCTCGACCTCGACGAGCGAACGCGGCGCGGTCGCAAGCGCCAAAGCCTCGTTCAAAGCTGGCGCGACGGTATTCGTTTCGTGATTCGCGAGCCGCTGATGCGGATGACGGCGTCCCTTGCGGTGCTCGCGCTGCTCACCGAGCAGTTTATGGACTTCACGCTGATGGCGACGGCGCGGGAGGAGCTCGAAACGGCCGAAGCGATCAGCGCGTTTTATGGGCAGTACTACGGCGTGACGAGTGCGATCGGCCTCGTGCTTCTCGCCGGCGCGAGCGGTCGTGTCCTTGCGGCGCTCGGCGCGTCGCGCTCGCTCCTGGCGACGCCGCTCGCGGTGGGTCTCGCGGCGGTTGTCGCGCTGATCAGTCCGAGCCTCGCCACGGCGGTTGTCCTTCGAGGCGTGGGACGCGTGCTGAAGCAGTCCGTGTGGTCGGCGGCGGCAGAGCAACTTCAAACGCCGCTTTCGAGCGTTCGGCGATCCCAGGCGCGCGCGGCGGTGCGTGGGGTGCTGGCCCCGGCGGGATATGCGCTGAGCGCGGTGGGGCTTGCGTTTCTTCCTGAGCATGTCGACACCCGCTGGCTCGCCGTGCTGGTGATGGGAAGCGCGGGAACGATGGTGCTGATCATCGTGACGCGCGCGCAGAAAACCTACCGGAAGGCGCTCCTGCAGGCCCTCGACGAGCGCCGGGTGATGCTTGGACCCGGTCGCGCGCCAGCGTCCGCCAATTTAGACGTTGATGCGTGTGAGGCGCTCGGGGAGGAGCTCCGCGCCGACGATCCGGCGCGTGCCGAACTGGCGGCGGAGGTACTCGGACTCTCGGAAGCCAAAGCCGCCGCGGCGGAACTCAAAACGGGTCTTTCCCACGATGCGGTCGGGGTTCGCCTAGCGGCGGTGCGCGGGCTTGCGCGCCTTTCGCCCGAAGGCTGGGCGATGTGGCTGGCGGAGCGCGCGGCGGAGGAACCGAGTCCGGACGTGCGCGCAGCGATCGCGGAGACCTTGCGCGCGATGGGCGAGTGGCCGGAGGACGTTCGCCAAAGCGTGGACTCGCTGGTGAGTGACGAGGACCCGCGGGTGTCGGCCACGCTCGAGATCGCGCGTCTGGAGCGTCGCCTGCAAGGGCAGCCTCTCGGCGAAGCCTTGCTCACGTCCTTGGAGCAGCGGGAAGGGTTGGAAGCCGCGCTCAGCGCGATCGACAGCGAAAGCGTGCAGGCCCAGGGGGTGCTGAGTCGGCTTTCCAAGTGGCTCGAGGAGGGCGACCCCGATGCGCGGCTTTTGGTCGCGCGCACGGTGGTGCGACTTCATCTGACGAGCCTTGTTCCGGATGTGGTGCGCCTCTTGAAGGATGCGCGAACGGCGCAGCCCGCGGCGCGCTTGCTCGTGGCCCTTGGCGGTTTGGAGCGCGGTCCGAAAGCGAGCGAGCGCACCCTTGGCGCGAGTCTGACGAAGCTGGCGAGCCGGGTTGCGCGCGGGCCCTCGGAGCATGTGTCGGAAGCGCTGGTGCTGCGACTCCTACAGCACCCGGACGCGTCGATTCGACGCCACGCGGTCAACGCGCTCGGGGAGAGCATTCGAAACGGCGGGCGTATGCCTCTCGGCGAAGAAGTGGTCGAGCCGCTGCTCGCGCGGGACGTTGCGCGCGCCTACCAGCTCTACTCGATCCTCGCGGGACTGGCGCACGACGACGGGGTTCCGGACTGGGAGGTCGAGGACGCGTTTCAGCCGCTCGCGCACGAGGTCGATCTCTACATCGAGCACACGCGTCGAGACGTTCTCGCGCTTCTTTTGCTTCGCGGACGAAAGCGTCTGGTCGGCGCGGTTGAGGTGGGGCGGCGCCGGCGCTCTGCGGCCCGCGACGCCCAGGTGGCGGAGCTCCTCGAACTCGGTTTGGAGCGGGATCTCGCGCGGCGCGTGGTCCCGCTTTTTGAGCGCCTTTCGCTACGGGAGCGCGTACTGGCCGGTCGCCGCGTGGGAATGCTCGACGAACACGCGCTTGCGGATCCGCTGGACGCGATCGTGGCGCTCGGGGATCCTCACCTGAGACACAGCGCGCGCATGGTGTACGGCGAGCGCTTTGTCGATCGTTACCCCGAGCTCGCCAAACGTCATCAACCGATGGTTCCGATCTACGAACGGATGCGTTTTCTTCGCAGCGTTCCGCTCTTTCGTGATTTGAGCGGCGACGATGTGTTGCGCCTCGCGGAGAA
>JBCDAA010000403.1:0-8114 GCA_039186435.1 Myxococcota bacterium
ATCGCTTGCGAGCGCCTCCCAACCCCACATGCATGCTTTCGTAGATGGCGCGAAGAACGATTGGGTCCAGGAAGTGCTCGCGACCCAGTGAGGGTTTCCAGCCAATGTGACCATCCACCCCGCGGTACCTTTCCAACGGAGGAGTCTTCTCTGCCCAGTCGAGCAGAAGCCCTACCGCGGTTACTTCAGGGAACCGGCGAACCAGCCCCATCAATCCATACGCTGCGCACGACCAATCGCCGGACGTTCGTCCTTCGAGTTCCCATGGCCACGGCCCGCTTCCCGTGTTGGCCGAGTCCAGAAACCCAGGCCATGCGCCTTCGTCCGCAACCAGCGTCTCGTAGAGATCGGGTTCTACGAGCTGCACCGCCCCTTTCTTCACCCAAGCCCGACTGCCCGCATCGAACTCAATCGCGACGGCGCTGCCCTCGACTCGAAGGACGGTGCCGCGAGGGTACGGAAGCCGGCTGCGGGGTGGAATGCCGGAGACCTTGAGCCGTTTGCAGCTTACCGCCACTCTCGCATCGGGATGGAGCCTCGCCTTCTTCCTCTTCTTCGCAGCTTCCGTGAAGCGCTTGAGGTCACGTTCGAAACTCGGCGGCGCGTGACCTTTGAGCTTGGACTCCCAGCCTTGGAGCCCGAGGGTTTCGATGCAGCAATCGTAGAAACGCTCCAGGCCTGGAACCTCACTCAACGTCCAACGATCGACATGCAACACCTGGAGCGTCTCCCGGTCGAGACACACCGCTCGGCCGTTCGGAAGCCAAAGCAGGGGCCGAAGACGCTTGAACTGGTCAAACACTTCCGCCCCCAGATCGGCGAAATCGTCCTGCCAGAGGGCGCCCCGATACGCTTGGTCGTTCCACCCTTTGCCGGTGGGGCCGCCGAACACCCGATCGAGCCTCGGAAAGTTGAGTTCGGCGAGGTACTCACCTCGTTCGATGTGGAGCTGGGCTCCGTCACAGGTCTCGTAGAACTCGCGAAGGGGCGCGGGAAGCGGTTGCCCCAGGGCAGCTTCCGCCTTCTTAAAAAACGTGGGCTTCGTCGAACGTGACCACTTCAGACGCAGCTCGGCGTCCGACCGAAACGGTTTGATGCGAGCGAGCAACCTCTCCTTGAAATTCATCGCGTGGCTTCCTCGTTGATGAGACCGAAGTGTAGGGGTCCTATCCTGGAGCGCCGTTCGGACGAACGAACGTAATAACCGAATAAAACCAACTACTTAGGCATCGGACGCCAGAGGGTTCGGAATACGGAAGGTGGGGCGACCTTCGCGCGTAGGAGAACGATTCGCCGCACCCAAGCACGGACGTTTCACCAAAGGCGACAAGCTTGAACGCTCTTAGCGAGGCCTACCGCTCGGCCGCTCGCGCGGTCTCGATCGCCACGAGACCCGCTTTCGCTTTGTTGACGCTCTCGTCGAACTCAAGCGCCGGGTCGCTTGCTTCGACGATGCCCGCGCCGGCCTGAAGGGTGAGCTTCCCGTCCTTTGCGACCACCGTGCGAATGGCGATGGCGAGATCCGCGTTCCCGTCGAAGCCCACGTAGCCCACGGCGCCGCCGTAAAGGCCGCGGCGAACCGGCTCAAGCTCCTCGATGATCTGCATCGCGCGCACCTTGGGCGCCCCGCTGAGGGTTCCTGCGGGAAAGGTCGCGCGAAGCACATCGAGCGCATCGCGCCCTTCGGCCAGCTCCCCCTCCACGTTCGAGGTGATGTGCATCACGTGACTGTAGCGCTCGATGATCATCTCTTCGGTCAGGCGAACCGTGCCCGGCTGACTGATCCGACCGAGATCGTTGCGCCCGAGGTCGACGAGCATGACGTGCTCCGCGCGCTCCTTCGGATCCTGCAGAAGCTCCTCCGCGAGCGCCGCGTCTTCGGCCTCCGTTTCACCGCGCGGACGTGTTCCCGCAATGGGACGAACCGTCGCCACCCCGTCCTCGACGCGGACCAGGGTCTCGGGCGACGCGCCGGCAATCTCGACGCGGCCGAGGCGGAGGAAAAACATATAGGGCGAGGGGTTCACGACCCGCATCGCGCGGTAGATGTCGAAGGGATCCACCGCGCCCTGGTCGATCTCGAACCGCTGGGCCAGCACGAGCTGAAAGATATCACCGGCCGCGATGTGCTCCTGGGTCCTTCGCACCGCCGCTTCAAAGCCCGCGCGATCAAACGACGAGTCCGGAAGCGCGCCGCTCGCTCTCTCGGGAAGCGGCAAGAGACGCGGCCGCGCGGGCTCGCGAAGTCGCGCAATCACCGCCTCGATCTTTGCGACCGCTGCGTCGTACGCCGCGCGAAGGTCCCCCCCGGTGCGGGCCGGTACAACCACGCGAATCGTTTGATGAAGGTTATCGAACACGAGGAGCGTATGGCCGATCGCAAACGCGAGCTCGTCGTCGTCGTCCGAGAGCGGAACCCCGACCGTCGGCTCGAAGCGCCGAATGGCGTCGTAGCAAAGGTAGCCAACCGCGCCGCCCCAGAAACGCGGCAGGTCCCGCAACTCACTCGCGGGCGGCGGCGTCATCGCGGCGAGAACCTCGCGAAGGCGCTCGTAGGGGTCGACCCCCTGTTCCCGCTGAACGTCGCCGCCCTTGCGAATCTCAAAACGGGTTCCTGCACCACGCACGACGAGAAGCGGGTCGAAGCCGACGAAGCTGTAGCGGGCCCACTTTTCGCCACCGACGACAGACTCGAGGAGGATCGCGCCTTCCCCGCCAACGGTCGCAAAGACCTGCACCGGAGTGAGATCATCGGCCACGATGCTCCGGCTAACGGGGACGATCGTGGCCGACGAAGCCAAGCGCGCGAAGGTCGCAAAATCGGTCAGATCCGGCACGGCGGCGCACTCTAGCAGGATCTCAAAGTACGCGTAGCCATCGTGATGCAACGCTCGATTCTCTTTTGAGCCGGTCTCGAAAAAGCTCGCCACTTGAGGGCATGAAACAACATCGACTTCTCGTTCTCCTCGCCCTCTTTGGTTGTGCCTCAAGCTCGTCTCAGGAGTGTGGCGAATCCTTCGTCCGAAGGGACCTACTCCACGACACATCGCGCGACATGTTGCGCGAGCTCTTCGGGGATCGCGTGGACGCCGACGCGTTTGCCGAAGGAACCGTTCGCTTTCAGGAAGCGGAGACGCGCCGCCCCGAGGCGACCTGCATCTGGGATCGCTCCACGCTTTCGGTCACGTTTCCGCTGCCGGAGGCCGCCCGGCCTCAACCTGAGTTCACGCACGTTGCCCTGGTCTGGGCCGTGGACGGATTCGTCGAGCTTGTCCTAACGGAGGGAGGCGACGTTCGGACGCCCGCAGAAAATGGACGCTTTCCATTCGCCATCGCCGTCACAACACTGGCAGACGTTCCGGCAGCGGAGGTCGAGCAGCTCGGCGCGATGCTTGAAGACGAGTTTCCCAACGCGATCGTTCGGCTCCTTCCCGCTGAAGGTCTAACCGTCGACTTCGCGCGTCCTCGCCCCGGCGGTCTCGTCGATCCTTCGGTGATGACCGAAGTGCTCGACCTCTACGCGGTCCTCCGAGACGACGCTCGCGTTCGGCGCTTCAGTCTCGCCCGAAAGGCCTTCGGCGACGGTGACCGCTTTGGTCGTAGCGTCGTCCTCACCGCCGACGAAGTCTCGCTCGGATGTTTGCGCTCGTTCACTGCCCAACCCGCGTTCACGATCCCTTCGCTCGCCGATCCATTGGGCGAAGGACAGGTCTTCAACGTCGAGGAGTGCCCGATCGATTGCGGTGGCAGCCCGTGCCGATAGCGCCTGGATTTGCAGCCTTTTGGTGACGGTGCGTTTCGGGGATGGGCCAAGAGGGCTCCGGATGCTAGACGGTGGCCATGTCCTACGACGCGCCCCTCAAGGAAGCCGATTCCGAAATCGAAGCCCTCATTCGCGAAGAAGAGCGTCGTCAGCACGCAAAGCTTCGCCTGATTCCGAGCGAGAACTACGCGTTTCCCGCGGTCATGGAAGCCTGCGGAAGCGTCCTCAACAACAAATACTCGGAGGGCTACGCGCGCCGCCGCTACTACGAAGGCCAGCAGGTCATCGACCAGGTCGAGCAGCTCGCCATCGATCGTCTCAAGGCGCTCTTCGGCGCGGAACACGCGAACGTTCAGCCCTACTCCGGCAGCCCCGCCAACCTCGCCGTGTATCTCGCGTTCTGTCAGCCCGGCGACACCGTGATGGGACTCTCCCTCGACGCGGGCGGTCACCTCACCCACGGCCACAAGGTCGCGATCAGCGGCAAGTACTTCAACGCGATCCAGTACGGCGTGCGCAAGGACGATCACCGCATCGACTTTGACCAGGTCGCCAGCATGGCGCGCGAGCACAAGCCGAAGCTCATCTTCAGCGGCTGCACCGCCTACCCGCGCGTCGTCGACTTCGCGCGCTTCGCAGAGATCGCCCAGGAGGTCGGCGCGATTCTCATCGCCGACATCGCACACATCTCCGGCCTCGTCGCCGGCGGCGCGCACCCCTCCCCCGTCGGTCACGCGGAGGTGGTGACCAGCACCACCCACAAGACCTTTCGCGGCCCGCGCGGCGGCATGATCCTCTGCGACAAGAAGCACCGCAAAGCGATCAACCGCGCCGTCTTCCCGGGCCTTCAGGGCGGACCTCACAACGGAACGACCGCGGCCATCGCCATCGCCGCAAAGCTCGCCGCCACCGACGAGTTCAAGGCATACGCGGCGAAGATCGTCGACAACAGCCGCGCCCTCGCCGAAGGATTGCTCTCCCGTGGCATCGCGCTCGTCAGCGGCGGAACCGACAACCACCTCATCCTCTGCGACCTCACCCCGAAGGACGTGCCCGGAAAGCTCGCGGCCAAGGCGCTCGACGACGCCGGCATCGTTTGCAACTACAACGCGATTCCTTTCGACCCGCGACCGCCGATGGACCCGAGTGGCATTCGCATCGGTACGCCGGCGATGACCGCGCGCGGCATGGGTGCAGACGAAATGAAGAAACTCGCAAACTGGATGGCGGACGTGATCGAGGCGCCCGAAGACGCCGCGGTGCACACGAAGATCGCCGGCGACGTCAACGCGCTCTGCGATCAGTTTCCGGCGCCAGGCGTCCCGGTCGGCTGAGCATGCGCCTCCTCGTCGGACTCTGCGTCGCGCTGGGCTGCGGTGGCTCCACCTCGGAGCGGACCGAGGCCCCGCGAACGGAGCCCGAGGCGCCTGGCCTCGCTGCGTATCCTGGGCCCTGGGACCCGAACGTCGCCGTCGAGCTCAGGGAGCTCCAGACCCGGCGCATGTTCGTCGTCTCCGAACGGTCGGCGATTTGTCCGACGCGCGAGCAAGCGCAGGCTCGCGAATGCGGTCACTCGGAGGAGTTTCCCGAAAACGGGTTGCGGCTTCAGCGAGGCGACGACGTGCTGGTGGTCGGCACCGAGCCCTTCGACGGACACTGGCGCGGAATCCGATTTCAGCTGAACGGAACGCTGCCTTCCTGGATTCGCGCGGACGACCTCGCAGCGGAACCTCCCCTGCCCTTTCTCGAATCCTTCGAGCAGCGCGCCGAGGTTCAAGCCGCGCAAAGCGCCAACGGCATGAGTGCCGAAGCCGTGCATGCGCTCGCCCCCGGAACGATCGTGAAGCTGCTTCGCGTTCCCGTTCGCTTCGGCGGCATGAGCCGGGTTGGTGAGATCGACAGTGGCCTTTTTCTCTACGTTCCAACATCCGAGGGTGTCATCGCGGTGAGGCTCGTGGAAGACGAAGAAGAAACGCCGTGGTTGAACCACCACGAAGGTCTCTACATTCACGACAGCCTCGCCCTCGACTACGTCTGCGACGAAGGCGGCTACTGCGACGAGGTGTCGATCCTGGCGATGGCCACGCCCGTGCGATCCCCACCGCCGGACGACTCGAGCGAAGAGTGGCCCGACAGCTACGGCGACACGCACATGCCCGTGCTGGTCGCGGTTGCCCTCGCGGACCGCTTCGGCTCGTTCACGTTTCAGACGCCTCCCTGGGCGTCTGCCTACTCGCGCTGACTACTCGTCGGTGGTGACCGGCGGCATGCCCTGGCGAACCGTCCAGCCCGGTGCACCGGTTCGACCTGCGCGGCGCACGTGCTCGATGCCGTCCGTATCCGGTCCCTGCGTCGCGACGAGGTACTCATCCGCGCGGTATTCGCCGTGCTCGTCGCCGGCCGGCGGCTCGTACTCTTCCGGAACCGCACCACCCGTTCCAAGACGCCAGATCTGTGTCGTGGGCGGATAGCTGCTCTCGGAACGTTCGCGCACGGCCTGGTTGGTTGCCACGTCGCGAAGAACCCGCCAGGTGGTGACCTCGAAACCAGGAACGCCGCGCTGACTGAGCACGCGGACGCCTTCGGGAAGATCCGGATCCTCGATGGTGCGCTCGCCGTACGTGCGAAAGGAATCGACGCGCCGCACGAAGCTGACGAGGTGGTTGCGTTCGACCCCGCGCAGTTCCGCATGGGTGAACCCGCCTCGGTTGTAGAGGCGAACGAGGATCGGAAACGCTTTGTTGTTGCGAAAGCGAAAGTTGATATTCGGCCAGGCAACGGCGGCGTCCAGACCGAGCTTGATGTAGCTGCTCGGCCGCGAATGCGGGTTGCGCTCCACGATTTCGAGACCGGCGAAGTAGGCCGCCGCGTGCAGCGTTCCGGCGAGCTGACAGGCGCCGCCACCAACCCCGTCCGCGAGCTCACCGCCGGCGATCACCGTCGCGGGCCGAAACCCGTTGACCTGGTTTCGCTCCCCGACAACCTCGTTGTAGTCGAAGACCTCACCCGGCAGGAGGACAACGCCATCGATCTTGCGGGCCGCGACGCGAAGGTTGTGAGTGCGGTCGCGGTCGTTGCCGTTGTAGGGCGTGTCGAAGGAGCCGAGCACCGTGTCGAAGACCGCACCGTCGAGCTCTCCGCGAGTTCTCGTGGCTTCGGTTCGTCCGATGGCAACGTCCACGTGTTCCGCACGGCTCGCAAAGACATCATGAAGCGCATCGAGGGTTGCCCACACGTCCACCGAGCGACCGTGCTGCTCGGGAACGATCTCACCACTTTCCACGTTGACGGTCGCGTTTCGCGCGGGGCGGTCATGGTCGCGCTTTAGCCCTTCGAGCCACGGCAAAGCGACCTCGGGGTCGACCGTCACCGGAAGACGGAGATCGAGCTCTCCCGCCGCGTTCGCGCGCGCCTCCGAATCAGGATTCGAAAGTTGGGTGAGCCAACCGCTCAAACGATCGGTGTCGACCACTGCGCCAAGGGAACGCCTCGTTTGCTCGGTGGGACGCCCCAGCACGATCACCGCGATGGACTCATCGAGGAAACGCTCGGCCATCGCGTTCGCCTGCGCGTTCAAATCTCCGTGCAGGTCCACCGGCACACCGCCCACGCGCAACCGAAACGTCGGCTCGGCGCGCAGACCCGGAGTGAGCGCCAGTACCCCCACGAGGGCGAGGAGGAGATTCCGCATGGAGGATGCTTCGAACGGAACGACGCCAGCGTCAAAAAACCGGTCGACGCACTTCCATAAGTACTTGCGGATGTCGCTCGGGACGCTAGCGCTCGAACGACTCGCCTGAGACGGGGCAGGTCGAATGTCCGAGCAGGTAGTACATGCCGCAACGGGAGACGATCCCGGTTAATGCCCACGCTCCCCCGCTGACCGCGGTCGCGATCACGGCCCAGAATGGGAGCGTCGCCCAAAGGCCGGCACTGGCGACGACGCCTCCGACAACGACACGACCGATTCGATCCGCGGTTCCGACGTTGGGGGCGAAGGAGTAGGTCACAAGTTTCTTGAGCTCCATAGCGGCACCTTTCGAAACGGTTGTGGTTTTGCATCCATGCGAACACAACGCCCATTTATCGAAATGTCTTTTGCGTGTATGAAAATGGCGGTGAATGAAATCGACTGGCAGGACCTCCGATTGCTTCTGAGTTTCTCGGAGGGAGGCACGCTCCAAGAAGCCGCGAAGATTCACGGGATCACCCCGAGCACGGTCTCCCGCCGAATCCGTTCCCTTGAAGAGCGCGTCGGGGTTCGGCTGGTGGAGAACGTCAGCGGCCACCTCGTTGTCACCCCACAGGGAGACGATGCGCTGACCGCCGCACGCGCAATGAAGGATCACTC
>JBCDAA010000404.1:0-8111 GCA_039186435.1 Myxococcota bacterium
AGACAGAGCATCGACGACTGCTTCGTATTCTTTCCGCGCATGGGCCAAGAAGATCACGACTTCGCCACCCCGTCGATCCCCCCTGTGTCCGTCCGCACGCCCAACGACGGACTTTTGCAGCGACCTGCTAGAGGTCGAGCACTCACTCCGGCGGTCGATCCGCCGCAGCTTCAGGCCACCCGATCGGAAGACATTGAGTGCTGTGCCGTCTCCCGCGGATGCGATCGGGCCGAAGCCTCCACCAACCCACTGTCGTTCGGACGCGAACGTCCCATCGCTGTTGAGATAGGCCATCCATTGACCTCCGTCGTCCCACGACAGAATGAATTCGGTCCCGTCAAACGCGAGCGAGGTGCTGCCCGCACCAACGATTCGTTCGCCTCCATTGGTTCGAAGTGACGCGCGTGCGCCGTTGGTTTCGCTCCAAACGTAAACGCAGTCTGATTCACTACACGCGACGTTTGGGGCCACTTCGATGAGCGAGGTTCGCCCCACCGCTACACCACGACTCACTGGTTCGCCATAGGCGGGCATCGTCATCGCGAACACATCCCGTAGTCCGTACCCGAGGTCGTGTTCCTCCGGAACGAGCGGTATCTCAGGGGTGCATGAAAATACGACTTCGAGTTGAGTGCCGCGGGCGACCGCGCGAGGTGACCCGAATCGGTGACAAATTTCGTGGCCGCGGGCGTCGTAGCCCGCGCGAATAAGGACGCCGCCACCCCCTTCCGGGCGGAAGAGCGAAAGCGAGATTGAATCGGAGTAGTACATGTGAAAGTCGACCCGAGCGCTTATGAGTGCAGCGCACCCATCCGTTGTGCAGACGACATCCTCGACGAGTTCTTCGCCAACGATGGGATCAGCGTCGTACACCCCCGTTCGGACTACGCCCGTCACAGGATGAACCCGCGTCCAGCGCTCGTAGTACGTGTCGTCGCGCGTCGCGATGAAGAACTCTGTGCCGTCGAAATCAACGCGCGGGTCGATCGCATCACCAATCGGAATGGGCGCAGCGTCGAGAGCGATACCCGCCGGCGAAACACGTGCGGCGAACGCCGGCTGCACGGGGTAGAAGCCTCGGTTCTTCCAAGTGACGAGATAAACGCCGTTTCCGTAGGCGATGTTAAGCGACGTGGCACTGCCGGTTTCGGCGGGAAAGAGCGCGACTTCGTCGTCAACGATCAAAGGTTGTGCGACGGACTTCCCGCTCACGGGAGGGCGCGTGCTGCAGCCCAGGCACAGAGCCAGAATAAGCGCACTCCTCATCGCTGCCTCCGTATCGCGAGGAGCCAGAGGAAGGCCCAAAGCGGTCCCTCCGACCCCGACGCGCTGCAGCCACCCGCTCCCCTTGCTACGCAGCGGCCGCGATCGCAGTGGCGACTTCGGCAGTCGGTGAACGCGTCGCAGGTTTCGCCCGCCGCACACGGGTCGCACGTTCCTCCACAGTCGACGTCAGTTTCGTCGCCGTTTTGAACGCCGTCGGCACAGGTCGCCGTGCTGCACGGGGCACAGTCGCCGCCGCAATCGACCCCGAGCTCGTCGCCGTTTTGAATCTCGTCGTCGCAGGTTGGGCAAGCCGCGCACGACCCGCCGCAGTCGACGTCAAGCTCGTCGCCGTTCCGAAAACCGTCCGTGCATGAGGGGCAGGGCTCGCACTCGCCGCCGCAGTCGACGCCGAGTTCGCCGCCGTTTCGAAGTCCATCCTCGCAGGTCGCGCAAGGCTCGCACCCGCCGCCGCAGTCGATACCGAGTTCGCTGCCGTTCTGAAGGCCATCGGTGCAGGTTGGACAAGCGACACACGACCCGCCGCAGTCGATGCCGGTCTCGTCGCCGTTCTGCACACCATCTTCACAGGTGACGCAGATCCCGATCGCGCAGACGCCACCCGGGCAGGAAGTCCCGTTCGTCAGGAAGCGGTTTCCGGGGCACTCGACCGAACGCCCATCGCAGAACTCGCCGAGGTCGCACACGCCAGCTGGCGCTCGACAGGGCGTGCCGATCTCGCGTATGAGATCGGCGGGGCAGGCGTTCGACTCGCCGTCGCAGACCTCGGCGGCGTCGCAGAGTCCCTCAGGCTCGCGGCATACCGTTCCTGCGGTCTCGACGGAATCCGCGGGGCAATCGTTCGACACGCCATCGCAAACCTCCGCCGTATCGCACGGGCCTTCCGGCTCGCGACACAGCGTCCCTGCAGGGAGCACCCTGTCGCGGCACTCCTTTGACACGCCGTTGCACACGTCGAAGGTGTCGCAGGCTGACGTGGCGCTTCGACAGTAGTCGCCTGCCTCCCGGATGCGATCGGGGGGACAGTCAAACGAAGTGCGATTGCATCTCTCCGCAACATCGCAACGGTCGGTCGCTGCTCTGCAAACGTCAAACCTCGGTGTGTGTGTGCAGAGTGCGCTGACCCCGTCACAGACGGCGTCGTTTTCGCAGACCCCGCGAGCTGGCGCGCAGACGATTCCCGCGCTCCGCGGTCGGCACCGCCCGTCTTCGCCTGAGCCCCTGCAACTCTCGCAGCCCCGGTCGCAGGGGCTCTCGCAGCAAACTCCCTCGACGCAGTGCCCGGAGTCGCAATCGGTGTCCGCCGAGCACCCATCGCCAATCGGCGCGTCGCTAAACTCGAGCAACGCAAACACGTAGGCATCGTTGTCGGGGGCGGTCACAACCCACGCACTCGTGCCGGAGAGTGCGACGTCCCGAACCCGAGTGCTGGTCTCCGGAAGAGAGAACTTTGTTTCGTGGCGCCAGCTGTCCTCCAGCTCGAAGAGGTACGCCCCCGGACGGATGGCAGCGTGTGGGCTGACGATGATGCGCCTCTCGGATCGGTCGAGATCGACGACGGCACCGAACTGCTGTCCCGTAACGGAATCGACCGCGGTGAGACATGCGCTTTCGGTCCACACCCCGCTTGGGTTGAGGCTGAAAACGTAGGCAGCTCCCCGTTCCGCCGGCCCACTCTTGGGTTCACCTACGACCAGGGTTTCTCCGTGGAGGTCAACCGAACGCCCAAAGTCCCCGCCGACAGTCCGAACCGTTGGGAGAAGGGTGGAGCGATGAGACCACGTTCCGTCTGTCTCGCGTGCGACGAGGAAGACTGCGCCGCGCTCGTTGGCGCCAGCAGCACCAATGGCCACGACCTCGTCATCGATGGCGACGTCCCAGTTCGATCGATCGTCGCCAGGGTCGTGGTCGAGGTCCGCCGGCGCGACCTCAGCGGCAAGTGTCCAGGTCGAGTCCGTTCGTTCGAAGACCGCCACGATCTGCTCGGAGTCGCGCCAGCCGGACACTGCAGCTCGATCGCCGCTGATGGCGACCGCCCTTCCGAAGTGCGCTGAGTCGGCGAGAGTCAGGCGCTGCTCTTCGATCCACGAGCTGCCCGCCCGAACAAACACAAGCGCAGCACTTGGATCACGAATCCCTGGCGCGCCAACCACCAAGGTATCCCCGTGAATCGCAGCCGCACTCCCGAAAAAGTCGATCGCGGAGAACCCTGCGTAGTTGATCTCCGCGTGAGGTTCCCAGACGGAGAGACTTGTTCGTCGTGCGACCAACCCGCGGAGTTCCATCGCGCCGGGGAACTCGTGACCGCCGAGGTAGGCGTAGACACCATCAGCTGCCACCGATGTTGCGCCGGGACGCGCGGTATCTTCGAACGCCGTGCGCCGCACCCATCGAAAGGTGGGATCCACAACAACAGGAAACACGGCGTGAAGTGTCGGGATCACGATCTCGACGAGCCCATTCGCCGCTCGCAACGTTGCGTCGAGCCGGGTGCCGTGGGCGTCTTCGACGTAAAGGTCCTCGTAGCGTTCCCTCGTCGGTCCGGAAGGCGATGTTCTCGCCGTCTTGCTCGGGAACGAGGTCGCCAACCTGAACCTGAATCGTGATCTCTTCGGGGCTATCGCACGGAGCTTCGTTGATGAGAAAGCCCTGTTCGATGCCTTGCGATTGTTCGCTCAGCCAGCTTTGAAAGACGCCGTGGTCCTCTTCGATTCGCCCTTCGGTCTGGCGTGCAGCAGTCGCGGAACCGGCCGCCGGAGAACCGTCGCACTTCAAGTCAGCGCCGAGAGAAGCGTTCAGGCCGGGCATATGCAACGCGATTGCGCCGTCCTGAACGAACGCCTGAACGAAGCCGCCCTCAATGCTCGCCGATGGTTGACCCGCGTCGGGGTGGGGCTCGCTACCCGGCGTCGAACACGCAAGGAGGATGACGAGCGCAAACGTCGCCGACCTCTGTCCACATCCTGCCATCGCCCAAGACAAGTGTCGCCGCAGGCCTAGAATAGTCCAACTGTTTTAGTAATGAGATATCGCTATTTTATGGCGCAGAGTTCGGGTTGGCTGCGATCCTGTCAGCTCAATCAAACGTCTGCGTTTTCGTCGATCGGCGTTAGCGAAAACCCGGGCGTCTTGGTCCCCAGTGTCCCGAGGGCGAAGAATTAGGTCAGCTTCACTCGAGTCGGGGGCGGCGTCGACCGGTTCGGATCCGCGTCTCAAGACGGCTCTTTTTCTGGCGATAACGCGCATTGTCCGGGTGCGCCTGAACGAGCTGCTCGTAGGCGCGGAGCGCGCGGCCTTCGTCGCCGGCGTGTTCGGCGGTTTCTGCGACACCGACGAGGAAGCGCGGGTTTTCTTCGTAGCGAAAGGCGGCTTCGTAGGCTCGGATGGCACGACCGGTGTTGCCGAGCTCTCGCTCGAGGGACGCTTCAAACGCCGCAGCCTGAGCGAGCTGCCGGCGATTGAGACGTACTCGCGCCTTCAGCCGGCTGAGCGTCTCGCGCATCGCGGTTTCGTTGCCACTCGCCGCCTGCGCTCTCGCCAAGAGACGCAGCGTTTTGGGCGCCCGAGAGCGGCTTCGCTCTACCACCCGAATCGCTTCGTCGGCGCGCTCGCTTTGCAGAAGAAATTCACCGAGGGCCAAACGAACTTCATCCGAACGGGACTCCTCGAGAAGTGTCTGAAGACTGGCGATCGCCTCTTCCCTCCGTCCGGCCTCAAAGGCCCCCGAGGCTGCGCGAATCTGCGGTTCAATCCGGCTCGGAAACTCGGACAGCAGAACCGCGTCGACCTTCTCGCGTTCTTCTCCCTGAAGACATCCGGCGATGCTCTCGAGAACGATGGCGCGACCGTCGCCTTCCTCCGGTGCGGCGAGCATTCCGAGTTCGGCGTCGGGCCAGCGGCGGAGGGTCCAGCAGAGTACCGGCGTGATCCGATGGGGATGCAGTTCCGCGGCGGCGCGAAGCTCGAGCATTCCCTGTTCGCGACGACCGGCCCGAATGAGCCAACGAGCGGCTTCGACGTGAGGAACCGCCCATCCGGGCGCGAGCACCATGGCGCGGTTGAGCCAGCGAAGGGCGCTGGGGTCGCCCGCGTAGAGCGCTTCGGATCCGGCGAGGAGCGCGAACGTCGGATCCTCGGGGTGCGCCTCGAGGGCGCGTTCGAGGGTTTCTCGAAAGGCGCCCCGGTCCCGTTCTTCCGCATGCGCGCCGAGTTCGGCTTCGAGGCGAGGGGCGGCGTCTCGGTGAACGTCCAGACCAAGGAGAAGAAGAAGCGCGGTGGAGGCGAGGGCGGTGCCGACCATGAGGCGCCGGGCTTCGGGCAAAGGCCATCCTCCTGGCGTGTCCCCGGCGGGAGCGACGAGCGCTCCGAGGAGTGCGAAGGCGACGACGGCGACGCCGCTGAGCTCGAGGCCAAAATCGAGGAGGTTTTGAAGGGCAAACGCGCCGATGCCGATGCCGATCGCGAGACCGAGGGTCGACTGGGTTGCGCGGATCGCGCGGCGTGCCTCGAACGTGAGAACCCCGATGAAGAGAAGCGCGAAGGGAATGCCCCATTCGGCCGCCCACTCCGCGGGAAAACTCTCCGCATGCACCCAGCGACGATGGACCCCGAGCGCCGCTGGAAAGGTCGCCGAGAACGCGCCGCGGCCGACGCCAACCCAAGGGTTGTCCCACGCGAATCCGTAGGTGTACTTGGCGAGTTCGATCTTTCGTAAATCGAGGTTGTCGGCTTCGGCAGCGAGGGCGTCCGCCACCACGAAGCCCCCCGCCGCGATCGCGAGCGCGACGAAGCCTACGCCGGCGAGGAACGCGCCTTTGTTGATGGCGAGTCGGCCACGACGCCGCGCAACAAAGGCCCCGAGCACGGTGAGCTCGAGGAGGAGAGCACCGATGCCGCCGCGGGAGACCGTTAGGAACACCACAATGATGGCGAGGCCCGCCATGCTTCCGAGCGCGAGGCGCGTTCGTGTGTCTTCGATGCGCAGCGCGAGCGCGATGAGGAGTGGGATCCCCAGGACCAGAAAGCCCGCGAGGTTGTTCGGGTTGAGGATCGGGCCGAGGCTTGCGCTCGCCGCGAAGCGCGGTTCGTAGAGTCCAAACACTCGCTCGGCGCCGACGAGCTGGTGGCCGAGGGCGACGAGGGTGACGACGACGACCGACGACGCCACCGCGAGATGAACGAGGCGACGACGGCGCCGGGCGATCGCAAACGCGGCGAAGAACGCGGCGGCGATAGCGCACATTCGAAGGAGGGCTTCGCGCGTCGCTCCGGGATCCCGCGAGAGCGTGCACTGGGCGCTCGTTCCGAGGAGCTCCGCGGTGGTGGTCGCTTCGCGTGCTGCAGCGGGATGAAGGAATTCGACGACCCCGCACGGAAGCGGCAGCGCCTGGAGTCCGGTCCAGAGGACCGAAGCCGCGATCACAACGCCGGTTGCGGAACGGGTTGTGGGGAGTCGCTCGGGGCCGAGACCAAAGAGGGTCGCAAAGAGCGCGGCGGTCGCGAGTCCTGCGATGATGACGGTTGCCCACGCCGGTACCCCGCCAAGGAGGAGCGGAGAGACCACCAGTGCGAGGGCGAGGGCGCCTGCGGCTGCCACTTCCCCTTGCCCAAGCGGTCTCGAGCGCTGCGAACGCACGCTAGCTCCGGAGCCTGCTTCGCAGAAAAACGTCGAGGCGCTCCGCGATTTGATCTCGGTGATAGGTCGTTTCCGCAGCGTGGCGTCCGGCCTGGCCGAGCTTCGTTCGCTGCGCAGGGTCGCTCGCAAGGGATTGAACCGCCGCCTCCAAGCCGGCCGCGTCCCCAGGGTCAACCGCGACACCTGCTCCCGCATCGTGAACGCGCGCGGCGGGTTCGCCATCCGCGACCAGGACGATCGGAAGCGAAGCGGCCATCGCCTCGTAGATCTTGCTCGGTACCGCGCCCGGAATGCTCATCCCCAGCGTGATCAGCGCCGCGTCGGCACACGCGAGGAGCGCGGGGATTCGCTCTCGCGGTTGCGGAGGAAGGAGCCGCACGTTGGTCAGGGACTCGCTCGCGACCCGCGCTTCGAGGTCCGCGCGGACCGGACCATCCCCAACGAGCACAAAGCGAGCGTTCGGCACGCGGGCCGCGACATCGAGGATCTGGTCAAGACCCTGCGCGTAGCCGAAGAGCCCGGCGTACATGAACGATGGTCCGGGCCCGACGAGCCGCCGGGCTTCGTCGTCGGCGTGCTGCGGACCAAAGCGGATGGGGTCGACGCCGTTCGTGATGACTTCGGTGGCTACGTTTCGGCAGCGAGCTCGCACTCCGTCGATGATGCCGGTGGATTGCCCGGTAACGCCGGCGGCGCGTGCGTAGAGCGCGCGCTCGAGCTGCTCGGCGGCTTTGGTTGCCGCGCCTTCTTGAACGATGCCCATGCGAATCGCCGATTCGGGCCAAAGGTCGCTCACGTTGAGGACGTAGGGACAGCGCCAGAGCGCCTGAAGCGCCCACGCGGCGTACCCGATAAAGAGCGGCGGGGACTCCACCCACAGAAGGTCCGGGCGGCGAAGAAGGAGCGGCCCTGCGACACTCGCACTCGCCGCAAAGGAGAGATACGTTGCAAGGCGTTTCGCGAAACCGGTATTCGACGGGTAGAGGGGCACCCGCGCGACTTTGGTGACGCCGCGCTGCTCGACGACCGGACGCAGGCGCGGGTAGCCGTCGAGGATTCGACCGGAGGGGTAGTTGGGGAGCGCGGTCAGCACGTCGACCGTCCAGCCCCGCTGCGAAAGACGAGTGGCGAGCTCCGACAGACGTGCCTGCGGCGCGCCCATCTCCGGGGGGTAGTACTGCGTGAGGACGCA
>JBCDAA010000405.1:0-8110 GCA_039186435.1 Myxococcota bacterium
GCCCTTTCCGGAGAAGCGTTTCATCGAGTGGAACTTCGTCTCGAGCCGCAAGGACCGCATCCAGCGCGCGAAGGACGACTGGCGTCAGCGCCGCTTTCCGGTGATCCCAACAGATCGCGAGGAGTTCATTCCGCTTCCGTAGCGCTCTTTCGCCGCCGCAGCACCGCTGCCCACGCAACAAACGAGAGCAGCCCTGCCCCCCCAAGTCCCCAGAGCACCGCGTGGGATTGCTCGGGACGCTCGACCACGATCGAGAGCCTCTCGGGTGCGGTCGGCGCGGTGTAGGCCACAGCACGAACGACATCGGTGGGCGCGGGTCCCACGCCGCTCGCCACGAACTCCATTCCCGGCTGCGCCTCGAACTTCACGTCCGTGCGGTCGAACGCCTCAACCCGCATGCGATCGAGGATCGTTACGGTGTGACGCCCCCCGTCGAGCGGCACGTGGGCCACCATTTCAACGGCCCCATCGACCGGCTGAATCGCGCCCACCGGATGAAAATAGGCTTCGCCCCAGGTGACTTCGAAGGGCTCTCCGTCGACTTCGACCGGGAGGTCTTCGCGGAGGCCGGCGCCCCACTCCGCCATGTACGACTCCGCTTCCGCATCACTGACCACTTCGTCCGCGTTCGCGTCGGCAGCACGCGCAATACGCACCGTTTCGTCCGCGCCAAGGGTCAGCGAGACCACAAGCCGAACGCCACGCGGCTCGACATCAAACTTCAGATAGCGCTCGGCGCGGAGCACCACGTGCCCGAGGTGCGCGTGGGCCGCACTTGCCGCCAGCAAAAGAAGAAGGAGGAGCGGCCGCGCTAGGGAACGGCCGCCCATACGCTAGAGGCTCTCGAGGAAACGCACGCCCATGTCCACGCCGAATCCCGTGCCGCCCTTGGGCGCGCGGTCGATCGGCGCGTCGAGAAACGCCGGCCCCGCGATGTCGAGATGGGCCCAGCGCGTCTTGCCGACAAACTCCCGAAGAAAGAGCGCGGCGGTAATCGATCCGCCGTAGGGACCGCCCGTGTGCTTAAGATCCGCGACAAAGCTGTCGAGCTGCGGGCGAAGCTTCTTGTCGAGAGGCATCTGCCAGATGTTCTCGTCCGCACCCTTTGCCGCTTCCTGATAGAGCGCAGAGACCTTCTCGTCGTCGCTGTAGAACGCAGCGCGATTCGGACCGAGCGCAACCATGCACGCGCCGGTCAGCGTTGCGTGGTCAACGATGATGTCCGGCTTGATCTTCGTGGCCACGTACGAGAGGCAGTCCGCGAGAACAAGGCGTCCCTCCGCGTCCGTGTTGATGATCTCAACGCTCTTGCCGGAGTAAGAGGTAAACACGTCACTCGGCCGATACGCCGCGGCGCCGGTCATGTTCTCCGTGCAGCCGATGATGGCATGAACCTCGACCGGAACTTTGAGACGGGCCGCTGCGAGGACGATACCCAGAGTCGCCGCGCCACCCGCCATGTCGCACTTCATGCCCAGCATCGACTTCGCGGGCTTGAGGCAAAGGCCGCCCGCGTCGAAGGTCAAGCCCTTGCCAACGAACGCCACCTTCGCCTTCGCCTTGGCCGGCTTGTAGACGATGTGAATCATCCGAGGCTCGATCGCGCTTCCGGAGTTGACGGCCAGGAAGAGCTTCATGCCGGCTTTCTTGAGCTGCGACTTCCCCCAGACGGTGCACTTGAGCTTGAGCTTCGCGGCTTCGCGCTTCGCCGTGTTGGCGAAGGTGATGGGGTTGACCACGTTCGGCGGTCCGTTGACCAGGTCGCGGGCGATGGAAACGCCTTCCGCGACTCCGATGCCTGCAGCGAGCGCGCGCTTCAGTTTCGCGTCGGCTTTCTTGGCGATCACGATCTGCGCGGAGGAAAGACCACCCTTCGGCTTGCGGTCCCCGGTCTTGAGCTGACTGTAACGATACGCGCCGAGCGCTACCGCCTGGGCGGCCGCGCGAACCTGTTCCACGCCCGTCGCGGGAAGAACGATCGCGGCGGAACGCTGGCGTGAACTTGCCTTGGCTGCCGTATGGGCGAGCGCGCGTGCATGCGCGACGGTGTCTTCGCCGTCGAGGCCGACGAGGACGACCCACTTCGCCTTCAGGTCACCGCCAGGAACCTTGAGGACCTGCCCGGCCTTCGCGGTGAACCCTTCATCTTTGGCGAGTCCCTTGAGACCTCCCCCGAGGGCCTTGTCGATCTGAGCGAGTGTTTCGTCCTTACCGAAGCTCGTGGTCTTGGCCCCGATCACCAGCATCTCAGCAGAGAGAGAAAGAGGCGAAGCGGAAGAGAGCGTGATCTTCATGGTTCTCCAGGGCGGCGGCGTGGCGAAATGCCCGCATTCGCTCGCAAAACGTCGCGAGCCTGGCACCTTTTGGAGCGATCCTCAAGCAGACGGCGGCCGCCACCTCGCCGCCCGCCGATCCGCCGATCCGTCGCTCCAAGGTCGCGGGATCACATCCGGCGAAGCCCGGCATGCCTCGTGCTCCTGCATCGCCCGTGAGCGAAACGCTCACGTGACTGAAGGAGACAACGGATGAACTGGAAAAACCTAATTCGCTCGCTGTGTTTTGCGCTGGCGTTGAGCGCGGCCGTGCCGATGGGCGAGGCGCAGCAGACGCAGCAAACGGAAGCGACCGAAGCTTCACGCATCGACTTGAACACCGCCACCGAAGACGAACTGACGAGCCTGCCGGGGATTGGTCCAAGCAAGGCGCAAGCGATCATCGCCTACCGCGAGCGGCGCCCCTTCGAGCGCATCGAGCAGGTAATGCGCGTGCGCGGCATCGGACGGGCCACCTTTCGTGCGATTCGCGATCGACTGACGGTGAGCCGCTGAGCGGAGTGCTGGGCGACGCCGGGCGGTCTGGAAAACGAGGGCCGCCCGGCGACCGAACCCATATCGCGAACCGGGGGCCCGAGGTACGCTAGTGATGTGGCGTCGATTCGCCGAGCCCGACTGGAAGATCACCGCGAGGTGCTGGCGCTGCATCGCGCCCTCTACCTCGACCATCGGGCAGCGGTGATGCCGCCCGAGCTGGAGATCCTCTACGCCTATCGAGGGTTCGAGCAGGTGCTCGCGGAGGATGTCTCCGCGATGCTGCGAAACGCGTCGACCACGATCCTTCTCGCCGAGGACGCAGAGGCGATCGTGGGCTACGTGAGCGGCTACGTCACGAGCGCGCCCCGGCGGGTGCTGAGTCGAAAAGGCATTCTTGGGGATTGGTACGTTCGCGAATCCCACCGCGGAACGGGCGTGGGCCGTCAGCTGACAGAGGCGTTGATGGACGTCTTTCGCGAGGCGGGGTGCACCGTGGTCGAAACCTCAACCTGGCCCTTCAATCACGGCGCGCGGGCTGCGATGGGCAAACTCGGTTTCGAGGAGATTCAGATCGTGTACCGAAAGCACCTCGAAGAGCCCGAACCTTAGCAATCTACGTCGAGGGCTCCGTGACGCCGCTTCGCATCGCTTCGAGCAAGGGGGCGATTCGGTCGCGCTTGAGCTTGAGGCCGACGCGGTTGGCGACGACGACGCTCGAAACGTCGGCGATCGGCTCGAACACCGAAAGACCGTTTTGGCGAAGGGTCTCTCCCGTTTCCACGATGTCGACGATCACGTCCGACAGTCCGGTCAGCGGCGCGAGCTCGACGGATCCTTGAACGAAGATCACCTCCGCCGGTTGTCCGCGTCCCGCAAAGAAGCGGGTCGCCACGTTGGGAAACTTCGTCGCCACGCGAAGGGTCACGTCCGACGGAGGCGGATACGACGCCCCCGCGGGACCGGCGACGGCAAGCTGACAGCGACCGATGCCCAGATCGAGGGGCGCATAGAGATCGTACTCGCGCTCAAGTAGGACATCGCGACCGACGACACCCAGATCAGCCGCGCCGTACTCCACGTAGGTCGGCACATCGTCCGGCTTGAGCAGGAGAAACCTGCAGCCTCCCGCCCGGCGAATCAGTTTGCGGCTGCTTTCCGTGAGCGCACTGGTGTCGATGCCGGCACGCTCGAAAAGTGGCACGAGCTGCTTGAGCACGCGCCCCTTGGGCACCGCGAGAACAACCTCGCTCTCTTCAGGCATGACCGGGCACTCGCTCGATGGTCGCGCCGAGCCCCGCCAGCTTTTCCTCGATGCGTTCATAGCCGCGGTCGATGTGGTAGACGCGGAGCACCTCGGTCGTTCCCGCCGCGACCAGGCCCGCAATCACGAGGCTCGCGCTCGCGCGAAGATCCGTCGCCATGACCTGGGCGCCCTGAAGGCCTTTCACTCCGGAAACCATGGCCGTTCGACCCGTCACATCGATGCGCGCCCCCATGCGGTTCAGCTCTGGAACGTGCATGAAGCGGTTTTCGAAGATGTTCTCCACGATTCGCGAGCGACCTTCCGCTGTGCACATCAACACCATGAACTGCGCCTGCATGTCGGTCGGAAACCCCGGGTGAGGTGCGGTGATGATGTCGGTGCCCCGCAGTCGCTTCTCCGCCACGACGCGAACGCCATCTCCCTCGCGCTCAATGATCGCACCGGCCTGCCGCATCTTCGCCGCAACCGCCTCAAGATGATCGAAGGTCACGCCCTGGAGAAGGACGTTTCCGCGCGTCGCCGCCGCAGCCGCCATGTAGGTACCGGCCTCAATGCGGTCCGCGATGATCGCATGGTCTACCGGCTGCAGCGTATCCGCGCCTTCGATGAGGATGACGTCGGTGCCCGCGCCTTCGACGCTTGCGCCCATCTTGTTGAGCACGCGGGCGAGTTCCTCGACCTCGGGCTCTCGCGCCGCGTTCACGAGCGTCGTTCGACCCTTCGCAAGAACCGCCGCCGTCATCAGATTTTCCGTACCGGTCACGGTCGGCATGTCGAAGACGATTTCCGCCCCGCGCAGCCGCCCCGCCGGAACGTCGACCTTGACGTAGCCGTGCTCGAGGACAACCTCGGCGCCCATCGCTTCGAGACCTTTGAGATGCTGGTCGATGGGCCGCGCGCCGATTGCACAGCCTCCAGGAAGCGACACGTGGGCCTTGCCGTAGCGGGCCACGAGGGGTCCGAGCACCAGCACGGAGGCGCGCATCTGCTTGACGAGCTCGTAGGGCGCGACCGGAACCTCCGCGGAAACGGGCTTGCTCTGCACGTCGACGACATTGCCGTCGAGGCTCACCTCTTGATCGAGGTGGCGCAGCAGCTTCGCCATCGTGCGCACGTCGCGAAGCTCGGGAACGTTTCGAAAGCGATGCGCCCCGTCAGCGAGAAGCGCCGCCGAAAGAATCGGAAGCGCCGCGTTTTTCGCGCCACTGATGCGGACGCTGCCCTCGAGGCGCGCCCCTCCTTGAATGCGGAGGTTGTCCACGCCCTTGGGGTACAGCAGCCGCCCGAGCGGGGCAACAAGTGTGCGTGGGGAGATCCCGGTCAGGCTTGGCTGAGACCCACGACGAACGCCGCAAAGCCGATCAGGATCATCGCGCCCCAGCGAATCGCATGCGGGCGGACAAAGCGGTCTTCGGCGTCCACGGCGCGGATCGCAAACGCGAAAACGGCGACGACCCAAACCAAAAAGCCGGCCAACATCAGAAGGGTCCACAGCCCAACCGGGCGCGGAACCTCCTCCAGACTCTGGGCGTACGCCTGACGCCGTTCCGCGGGCGAAAGACCGGCGTCGATCGGCGGGGGATCATCTGCGAGAAGCAGCGCGATGCGGCGATTCGCGTGGGCGAGGCGCCGGGCGTGCGGCACGTAGCTGCTTCGCGTCGCGAGGATCGACGCGCGAATGCTCCGCCAGCTCGCGAGGGCCGCGTCGGTGTCCTCGGTGCGCTCGGCGGCTTCCGCGAGCTCACGCAGACGGTCGAGGGCGTCCGTGCAGTAGGCATTGCCAGGGGCGTACCATTTCGCAGCGCGCCGATAGTGAAGTCGCGCCGCCTCGATGTCATCGTCCGCGCGAGCCGCGTCTCCCGCAGCCAACTCCGCCCGCGACGAGATCACGACCCGCACGGACACGATGCCGAGAACCACCCCCAACACCCCAAGGATGGCCGCCACCCGCCGGAGCGCCTTCGCCATCAAATGAAATCTCGGCGCCGAAAGATCAAAGCCGCGAGAATCAGAAGGATGGCGGTGTAGACGACGCCGTAGGTCATCGCGGAAGAGACGTACCCCCACGGTTCGGAGGCGGTCGTCTGACTGCTCGGGACGAAGAGGTTGAAGTTCGGGACAACCCGCGCGACGCCCCGAAGGAGTGCTTTGACCTCGTCGGTGAGAAGCGACGAACGCATGGTCTGCATGGCGTCTGCGCTTCGACCGACGAGCCAAACGCCAAACGTCAGCCCGCCCGTCGTGAAGGGTGTCGAAAACGACGAAAAGAAGAGCGCCACCGCCGTCAGAATCGAGAGCTCCCCAACGTAGAGCACGAGCGTTGCGACGATGGGTTCGACCGCCACGTCTCCCTGCATCGCGATGAGGCTGGCGCCGACGAAGCCAAGAATGACGAGCGGAAACCAAAGTGAGGTGCGGTCGCGAACAAAACGTGCGCCGACCGCCGCGAGGAGCACAAGGAGCAGGAGCAGACCGCCCACGAGGATCACGGGCGCCCCGCGCTGAAGGCTCATCACGAGGATCTGAACCGCGCCCATCACCATCACGAAGATGATCCCAGTGCCTACAATTCCCGCGTATTTCCCGAGGAGAAACTCCCAGCGGTGAATCGGTTTCGGGAGGATGACGTAGAGCGTCTTTCGCTCGATTTCCTTGTAGAGGAGCGACGAGCCGAGAAAAATCGCAACCACAACCGAGAAGAGCGAGATCGACGCGAGGCCGAGGTTACGGACGACACGCTCCTGCTGATCGAGGGAGAGCTCAGCGAGAGCCAAGGTGAAGAAAAGCACCGCGAAGGCGAGACCGATCACGGCGTAGAGAACGCGATCGCGAAGAGCTTCCCGAAAGGTATTGAGGGCAACGACCGCAATGCGATTCACGGCGCGGGCTCTCCGGGCACAGGGTCGGGCACTTCGACGTTCTCGTCGTTCGGCGCTTCGGGCTCCGCGGAAGGCGCGTCGGCCGAAGGCGCGTCCGTGGACGACGCATCGCCCTCGTCACGCCAGAAAAGGGCTCGCCCGGTGACCCAATGACCGACCGCATTCATCGTGATGACAAAGCACGCCGCGGCAAGAAGCGCCGACGCAGCGCGGTACCAACGTAGGGCGGCGTCCCGGCGCACGAACTTCCAGGTCCCGGCAAAGACGAGGAGCGCCTGTTCCCACGCGAGTGCGAGTGCGGCGAGCCCCACCACGTAGACCGCGACGGTTCCGTAGTAGGGAAAGCTGTGCCGGAGCGACTCGTAGATCGCGCCCGGGTCGTGCCCTCGAAGCCCGGGCACCCAGGTGACCGAGGCGTGATAGCCCACGAAGGCGAGCGCCACCGTGCTCGCCGACCACTGCAGGCGGCGATGCCCCGCGATCGCTGGCGCGTCCGACTTCAGACGGAGCGCGAGAACGGCCCAAAGAAGCCCGGTGATCGCCACGATCGCCAGCTGCGCGCCAAGGCGCCAGGTCCCGCCGATCGCAAAGCGACGCATGAAGGCTTCGCGTCCCCCGATGGCGGACGAGAGTTCCCACGCAAAGGTGAGGGAAGCAACGCTCGTCCAGAGCACTCCGCAAAGCGCGAACCTGCGCGCCGGCTGGCTGCGTTCCACGGCCAAGAGGTACTTCCCGGCGCGGCTTCCGGTCAACTCCTGGGCGCGCTTTTTGGTCCTCTTTGCGCCCGGATCATCACGCACTAGCATCCCGCTCATGCCCGAAGACGTGATCGTGATCCTGAACCCCCGCGCGGGTGCAGGACGCGCAGAGCGACAGTCGACGAGCCTTCGAGAGGCCCTTCGAAGCGAGGGCATTCGTCCCGAGTTTCGGCGTACCACATCCGAAGGCCACGCCACCGAACTCGTCCGGGAGGCCCTTCGCAGCGGCGCGCCGGGGGTCGCCGTCGTGGGCGGCGATGGAACCCTCAACGAAGCCGTCAACGGCTACTTCGAACCCGATGGAACGCTGATCACGCCCGGCGCATGGCTCGCCCCTCTGCCCTGCGGCACCGGCGGAGATTTTCGAAAGAGCGCGCAGATCCCCAAGAGCATTCACGC
>JBCDAA010000406.1:0-8064 GCA_039186435.1 Myxococcota bacterium
CGAGGGTCGGAAGGTCGCCCGGTCCGATGTTCAAGGTGGGCGTTCCTCCATCGTCGAGGGCACCGGTCGGCAGGAACTCACCCGGCGTATTGCCCGCGGTGATGTTGCCGACGAACTCCGCGCCCCAGAGGCGACTGAAGCCCACCTGACAAGCATCCACCGCATCGTTCGACGCCACGAAACTTCCGAAGAAGACATTCGACTCGAAGAGCTCCAGCGGGCCGGTCACCTGCTCGCCCGGCTGTAGGGTGATCTGCCAGTTCAGCTGACCGCCGACCGCGATGACCGCGCCGGAGGCGTCGAAGGTGAGCTCCTCGGTAATCGAGATCACGCGGTTCTCAGCGGTGACGTCCTCCAGGCGGTCGACGTCGCCGGTCGCCTGAAGAAGCACGACCTCGTTGTTGGCGTTCACCGAAACGATCGGTCGGTTGTACGCCGGCTGGCCCGCGTTGGCGGCCGCGCCGTGGAAGATGTCGTGGAACGCGCGCGCTTCCCAGTTTGCGGGATCGGGCGAGGAGAGGTCGATGCGCCAGATGACGCCGTCGGCATCGGTCACGTACGCGCGCGACGCGAGCGCACCCGTCGAACCCGGGAAGACCGCAACGCTGCCGCTCAGCGGCGCCGGGAAGGTCGACGCGTCCCACTTCCGAAGCACGGCGCCGGTCGCGACATCCAGAATCACAAGAGAGCGACCGGTCGACTGCCAGCAGCGACGCTGCGAGCGCGGGCTGCCGACTCCGTCGATCGTTCCAGGCACCGCAGCGCCGGCCGGTGAGCAGGCCCCCGGAAGGGTCTCACCGCGGCCACCGGGAAGAATCGCAATGCCGCGCTCGTGGATCACGCTGCCGATGTCGACGCGAACCTGGGCGAGGCCGGGGTTGCCGTAGGTCTCGCCAAAGTCGGGATCGGCGTACTGCCACATGAACTCCGGCTCGAGGGGATTCGTCACGTCGAGGGCCACGAAGCCGTTGCCACCCTGCCGCATGCCGATGGTGAGCACGGTGCGGTACGAGTCAGCGGCGCCGCTACCCAGGAGACGGGCGTCGAACATCTCGCGAACGATCGGCGAGCCGTCCACCATCCACTGGTGCGCAGCGAGGAGGGTTCCGAACTTCCGGTAGAGCATCGGCGGAACGAAACCCCAGAGCTCGGTACCTTCCGCGATCTCCACCGTCTCACCGGTCGAGCAGTTGGGGTCGCCGTCCGCGGGGCAGTAGTCGACGGTGTTGATGGCGTGAAGAATGCCGTCGTTGGTTCCGACGTACATCACCGTCGGGCGGTTTCGCACGACCGCGAGCTGGCGGAACTCGTTGAAGGAGTCGTCCGCGATATCGAGCTGCGGCGGACCGACCACCACCGGCGACGAGTGCACGATCGCGCCGAGCTTCTTGTCCTCGCGGACCGTCGCGATGCCGTGGGTCCACTCGAAGATATCAGTGACCTCACCCGGCCCGCCGACCGCAAACATCGCGTCGTCGAGGGCGGTGTTGTCCGACCAGAAGTGCGTCGAGGGCGACGAGGTGTTCCACGACCCGATGCTCTCTCCGCGCGAGCCGGGCGGGGTGATGGGCACACGCGAGGTCACGTCCGAGCGAATCGCGTTGTTGGTGATGTGGGCATCGAAGTCGCCCACCGAAGGCGGCGTCGCGGTGAAGAGCGCGCGCGCCTGCCCGTAGCTAAGGCCCGACGGGGGGCTGGTCTGATTCGAAATGGTCTCGTGAAAGCGGTCCCGCGCTTCGATGTCGCGGGTGACGGGCGTCAGGCCATCACACTCGATGCGGCGACGCTCCAGCTTGCCCGACCAGGGATCGCGCTCCTGCACGGAGACGTTGAAGCCCGTGTTGATCTGAAGCTGCGACTGCGGACCGGCCGAAGCGCTCACCGCCACGTTCGCGAACGCAGGAACCGTTCGGGTGGTGGTGCCCGGCGCAGTGCGGTCGAGGATTCCACCAAGGGCGGCCACGAGGGACGCGCGGTCGGACACGAAGAGAGCGCTGGTCGTTCCACCGGCGGCCGCGATGTCGTTGAGTTCGGCCACCGCCTGGTTCGCGCGCGCCACGCAATCCGGGTCGCCGCCACAGTTGGTTCCATCGACGTCGAAGCCGACCACGTAAAGGCCCTCGATATCCTCGGCGGCAACCATCTGCGCGGCGAGGTTGGTCGGGGTGTCGTAGGGGCAGCCAAGCGCGCCCACGCCGTTGCCCATCGCCTCACAGAACATCGGCGCGCCGCGCATGTCCTGGTTCGGGCGACCGTCGGTGAGAAGAATGCCGAAGCGGGTGCGGCACTGGAAGAAGGGGTCACCGTTCGTGCCGAGGTTGTTCTCGCGCACATCAGGGTGATTCGAGAAGTAGTAGTCGAGGTCGCTGAGCATGCCGGCAATCGGCGTCGCACCGTAGGGGCGAAGCGCCGGGCGAGTCACTCCGTCGCCGGTGAGCGCCAGCTGAACGGCCTGGTTCACGTCACCGATCAGATCCGTTCCTTCGCGGCCGACCGAGACGAGACGACCGCCGTCATCGGGCGCGCCTTCGTTTCGCGCGCCGTTATCGATCATGTAGGGCTCGCCGCACCCCGGAAAGCTAAAGGGTCGACGCTCGCCATAGGAGAACCCGCCATCGATCGCCGCGTTCGCCGCCAAACCCCGCGCGAGGAAGTTCGTCTGCGTCATCAGCTCTCCCTGGTTGAGGAAAGTGCTGGTGGCGTCGAAGGTCATGAGACCGAAACGGACACGCTCACGGTACACGTCGAAGACGCCGTCGTTGTTCTGAGAGCTCCAGCTAGCCGCGATGTGAGGGAGGAAGTAGCGGAAGTCAGGCTCTCCGGCGAAGGACGGCGAGTTGCGGTCCTGGGACACACAGGTGAAGTCCTGGTAGGTACCGGTCAGCGCCTCGACGATCGAGTTCCACCGGTTGCGATCCGGCGAACCGACCGCGCAGTTCGGCAGACACTCGGTGCACGCGGGCGTGACGCACGCGCAGTTTCCGAGCTTCTCCATCGAACCGGAGGAGTCCACCAGCATCATCACCACCGGGGGGATGGCGCGAATGTCCGGTCCTTGGGCCTTCGCCGTCGTCGACAGCGAGCTCATGCCGGCGACGATCAGCGCGACCGCCGCCCCCAAAAAGACATTTCGGTTCATGGTTTGACTCCTCACAACTTCCCTCATCGCGTCACCATCACGGGGCCCGTAACGGCGAACACGCGACCGTCGGCCGCGCCCTCATGAAAATCTCGGTCTCCCGTCACGGCGGAGCGCACGTCGCTGGCGAGGCGGGTGCGTCCACGCGACGTAAACGTCACGTCTAGGTTAATGAATCGGGCGTTCCCGCCCATGTCCTGACCCTGGACCACCTCGCCCGAGTCGTAGTCGCTGTACACGTCGACCAGAATGAGCGTATCGAGGGGCTGCTTGGCGCCGAGCGCCTCGTTCTTGGTGGAGATCGGCGTCGTCGGGTTCATCACCGCGAAATCACCCGCGTAGAGACGGCAGGCGTTCGTCGTCGGCGAAAGGGGCGGCTCAAAGGGCTCGAGATTGAGCGCCACGCCAGAAAACTCGGTGCGTCCACGCTGGGCGCAGGGCACGAGCCACTGCTCGCGCATCACCTGCGGCGTCACGAAATCGGTCCACGCCATCGTGGCGGTCAGCCCGGCCTCGCCCACGTTGGCGGTCTGCATCGCCTGCCGGGCAAAACCCGCGGCACGAACCTCGTAGGAGGTGCTGTGCATCGCGTAAATCGCCGTGGCCGTGCTCATGAGGAGCACCAGCATGACGATGAACATAACCGCGCCCTCTTGGCGCTGATGACGACGAAGCGTTCTCATGGACGAATCACCCGCATGTTGCGAAGTTGGACCTCGGAGCGCATCGAACGAACGCGCGCCGCACCGAGAAGACCAGGCACCACCTGATAGCGCGTGATCGGCTGACCCGGCGCCGGTGCGGCGAAGCCCGGAGGAATCGGAAAGGTCGGGTCGTGGTCCGCGGTTCGCGCGGAGAGGTTCACGATCACCGAACGAATTCGGTGCGGAAAGTTGGTCACGTTCGGCGCCAGGGCGCCCTGCTCAAGAACAAAGTTCGGCGCGGTGCCGACCCCGATCGTCGTGTCGACGATGAACTGAAAGTCGACGTTGGCGACGTACTCGAGCACCACTTGCTCCGAGCCGCGAATCGGTCGGTTCGCCGAATCGAGCTCCTGGCGCACCAGCACCGCGTTGGCGAAACCGCGCGGACCGTCCGCCACGTTGAAGAGGTTGCCGAGCTGAACATCCGGGTCGGTGTTGTCGACGACGCGGTACTCCACCCGGGAAAGGGGCGCGACGAGGGCCATGTTCATCCGCTCCCCGCCGCAGACGAAGCTCGGCGTGAAGGTCACGGTTTGGTTGGTCCCCACCGACGAGGTGATCTCCGGGTAGAAGTGCTGCCCGCCGATCGTCTGAATGTGGAGGACGCGGCCAGGGCGAAAGACCTCTTCGAAAGCTTCCGGGTCGTAGGTGGTGCCGATGACGCCAAAGCTGCGGCGGAACGACTGCCAGTCCGCCTGAATCACCAGCTGCGTCGGGCTCACGCCACCGCCGCCCGGCATGGCACGAAAGAGCTCCGCGGTCGCGTAGTTGCCGACAAGCCGAATGCGGTCCGCCTGCACGCCGTTGAAGGCCGCGTTCGGCAGGCGTGCGGTGTCCTGCCCGTCGAGGAATTGAACCGCGGAAAAGTGTCCCCCGTTCGGCGGGCGGCCACACGCGACGCCGGTGTTGAGTTCCGCCTGCGTATTCGGCGAGCCGCCAAAGCCGGCGCGGCTGATGTCTCGCGTCAGTCGCGACATCCCCATGCGGAGCGCCATCTGCGTTTGGGAGATTCGCTGCTGCTCGTGAAAGTGCTTCGAGGAAGCCGAGCTGATCGTATAGATCGCGCTGATCGCGACCAGACCCGCCGTAAGTGCGGCCATCATCTCGACGAGCGTGAAGCCCGCTTGTCGGCGAAATCGACGCCTCATTGGGGAAGCCTCTGCCAGCGAACCAGCGTGGATGCATACACCGCGTGAAGACGCGAGGGCGATGCGTTGAGTTCGGTGGTCACCGCGGCCTCTGCGCCGGAGCCGCAGTTCGGAAAGAGCGTCGCGTCGGCGGTGGCGGTGCCATCTCCCCGGCGATGCCACCAGGTTCGAAGATCCACGCGCATCAGCCGGCCGGGATCGATCCAGGTCAGCTGCATCTGGGTGCAGTAGCGCCCCTGCGCGAGCGGAACTTCCATCCCGAAATAATCAAACGCCGACGACTCGCCCGGAAGCCCGCCCGCTGGCGTAAACCACACCGAAGGACCACCCGGAAGCGGCGCGTTTCGAAGGTAGAAGGTGCTGCCGAGGCCCGTCGCTGCGTCCGCGGTATTCCAGGCGAGGGAATCGCGACGCACGCGCTCGAGCCAAAGCTCGGTCGACTGCGTCGCCGTGGTGACCTGACGCGCGTTCATATTTCCGGTCATCGCCGCTTGCTGCATCGCCATGATGCCGAGCGCCCCGACCACCATGACCGACATGCCCATCATGACTTCGATGAGCGTAAATCCTGCCGTTCGCTTGGTTCGGTTCATCGGACGATCCTCGCGTCACCGCCGAGGGGAATCACCATGCGTCGCGCCACGCCGTTGCCGTCGCTTCGCTGGATGCGAAAGCGAATGCCGCCCTGCGCGTTGCCGCCGACAGCCGCCGTCGAGATGTTGTCGACGACAAAGCGCCCGAAGAAACCCTGCCGCCAGCGCGTGGTGCCGTTGGGCTCGAAGCACACGTCGACATCGCCGCCCGCGAGGCCATCAAGGATGACCTGGTACTGAATCGAGCCGGCCTCCCAGTTCACGGGATTGACCTCGGCGAGGCAGTTGAGGTTGCCGTTGCAGCCAGGGCCGGTGATGGTCGGCCAGTCGTTGGTGTTGCAGTTGTTGTTGATGCCGCGGAAGAGCCGCACGCCACCACGGCCGAAGAGGTCGGCGTCAAAGCGGAAGAGGTGTGCGCGACCGTAGCCTGCCGCCGCCGCGCGACCCTGGCGGCCGAGGCGCACCAGCTCGAGCGCCAGCTCGTTGGACTTCGCCTCAACGCGAGCCCGGCCCATGCCCGGCAGCGCGATGGCCACCGTGAGCCCGACGATGGAAACAACCACCATCAGCTCCAGCAAAGTGAACCCAGCTTGTGAACGGCGCAGCATTGGACGCGGAGGGGTATGCAATGGACGTACCCTGGTCTGTGTACAAAGGAACGGATTGGAATTATTGAGCATATGAACAACTCAGGGCCACGAAAAGGCCGCACGAGATGCAAAGCTACGCAAAGATTTCGGGATCTTGCAATTTCCCAGTCGTCATCGCAGCCGATCAATATGAGTGTAAATGTTCATCCCGTCACCTCGGGCAAAGCCCGCGAGGACGATTCCGGCCTCCGAAGCGAGCTCGACGGCCAGGGAACTCGGCCCTGAAACGGCCACCACGGCACGGAGCCGGGCGACCGCGGCCTTCTGCACAATGTCGAAGCTCGCGCGTCCGCTCACGCCGAGAACTGCGCCGCGTTTACGCTCTCGCAGGAGGACCCCCACCGCTTTGTCGACCGCGTTGTGACGACCGATGTCCTCCGCCGACGCGAGCGTTTCGCCGGTTTCATCCAGAATTACCGCAGCGTGAAGAGAGCCCGTTCGGGCGAAGCGCGGCTGGACCGCTTCGAGGGCTGGGATCGCGGCTTCCAGCGGACGAGGCGCGATCGCACCCTTCACCACGGGAATGCGCGCGAGGAGGTCGTCGATCTGGTCGCGACCGCAAATGCCGCAGGCGCTGCTCACCGCGCCTTGGCGTTGGCGCGGATCCTCGAAGACGACCCCTGGCCCAGGTCGCACATCCACCGCCGCCCGACCCGGTTCCCCGCAGGGCGCGATCGCCGCAACGTCATCGACATCGCGAATCAGCCCCTCGGCGTAAAGGAGCCCAAGCGTGAGCGCCGCGTCGTCCCCGGGGGTCCGCATGGTGACGAGAAAGGGCTCGCCCGCGAGGTTGATCTGCAGCGGCGCCTCGACCGCGACCTCGTCCTCCTCGGCGCGTACCTGGCCATCCTGCCAGCGCCAACGTTGGATGCGCGCAATGCCGCGCTCGAGCCCCCCAGCACCCATTCCCCGAGGGTAGCAAGGAACCTTTCCGCTCCGCTGCTGTCCGACCCGAGCGGGTCGGATTACCCTTTCGAGTCGCGGCGGTTGGCATGAGCGAAAAGGTCCTCGACGACGAGCAGGTGCTGGGAGCGCTGAAGGCTCCCCGGCGTCGTCGTCTCCTCGCCGCGGGAATGCTCTTCGTTCTCGGAGTTGCCACCTCGCTCACGGCGCTGCGCCATCGCCGAACGATCGGGCGCTGGGTTCGCGGCGAGATCACCCTCGCCGGCGAGCCAACCTTTCAGCCCTCCGAGTTCGTGGATCAAAAAACGCTCGCGCGGGTCGACTGGGCAGACATTCACAGCCGCCTGCTTCCCGCGTGGGTGATCGCGCGCCAGCAGCGCTCGGTGCTCCCCGAGGAACGCGCGGACCGAGCCCAGCGCGCCTACACCGAGCTTCGCTACGCGCTCGCGCCGGATCCAAACCTGGTCGCTCTCTTTGATGAGGTTGAAACCGGTCTCCGTACCGATCCTCTCGGAAGCGCCGCGCGCGTCGACTACCTGCTCTGGGCCTACAACGACTACCTCGAGGCGAAGGAGATTCCCTGGCGGCTCGAGGCGTCACTCCTTCTTTCGCGTGAGGAACGCCGCGACCCGACCTTTCTCACCCGCAGCTACGAGGTGCTTGAAGATCTTCGCTCCAGCGAAGGTCATCGTCTTCGCCTTCTTCGCCGCGCCGACCTCACCAACGTCGATGAAGGGTTTCTCGGCCATACCTCAGCGCGCGACGACGGTGCGCTGGTCATGCTCGATCAGGTGCTGCAGTTCGCGGTTCGCGACGCGTGGCCGGTGCTCCACGCCGGTCTCGATCGTCGTCTTCCCCCGCGGAGCCGCGGGATCGCCGAACATGTGCGCCGGGAGGCCCTCGGCCTTCTTCACGAGCGGGACTACG
>JBCDAA010000407.1:0-8025 GCA_039186435.1 Myxococcota bacterium
CCCTAGACCACCCCCCACGGGGAGTGAATCCCCGCGGGTCCCCCCTCTGATGACGCTTCGCGCTCGGAGGTTCGCGCTGTCCGCGAACCTGCTCCGGAGAGCGGCCAAAGCGACGAGATCTCCGCCCCGTCGTCCCCTGAAAAATCTACGACGCGGCGAATCGCGGACTCCCCTTCCGTCCCGACGCGAGTGTCAAACGCCCAGCCCGTCAGGTAGCGCCTCGGCACCGAAGCAAAGACGACGCACTCCGCAAAGCCGTAGCGAACTGGATCTTCGTAAGGCCATCCCTCCTCGCGATGATCGTGAAGGGCCTCCCAAAGATCATTGGTCGCATGCGCCGCAGAAAGCGGTCCTAAGACTTCGAAGGAACATCCCGGCGCATCCTCAACCACGACCTTCAACGACCCCCACCGCTCGAGAAACGCGAGGTAGGTCGGCGGCAGCGTCCAGCGCAGCGCTAAGGAATCCGCCAGCCGAAAGTGAAGCACCTGACCGAGCTGGTACATCTCGCCAAACGCGTGCAGTCGCGACCATACGATCGGATTGAGATCCCGCGTATCGAGCGCCTTGGTTGTCACCGTCACGCGCGGCTGCGCTGCGAGCGCCCTCAAACGCTCCATCGCATTCTCAAGAAGAGCCGTCGGAGCCGGTGCGGTCCCCGGCAGGTAGATCCCTTCGAGGGCGCCAGTTCCGGCGCGCATCAATCGCTCGTGGTGTTGTCGGCGCGCGACCACCATCCGTCGCGATCGAGGACTTCGCGCCAGTGGCCTTCGAAGGCCACCGCGTTGGTCGGCGTTTCCTCGAGAAGCACCCGACGACAGCGAAGTGGCAGCTCCTCGTCATCGAGGAACGCCTGGCACTTCGCCATCAGCAGCGTCGCCATCAGCTCGGTGGTCGGGTCGCCCGGCGTGACCACGAGACGCCACTCGGGAAAGTGTTCGCGTGCGATCGCGAGGAAGGGGTCGTGTTCCGAAAGCTGCAGCGCATGATCTACGCGCCGGTCGATGAAGCGATGCCAGCGCTTCTTCACTGCCCCGAACTCAGCGACCATATTCTGTCGCTGATCGAGCGCGACGGGGCTTTTCGCCACGAGCTCCACGGTGACGTCTTCGTTGTGCCCGTGCGGGGTGGCGCACGTCGGGCTCGCGCCGGAGGTGAAGCGGTGCGCCATTGAAAAACGGCGCGTAAAACGGAGCACAAAGCTCACGTGCGCGTCCAGGAAACTTCGGCAAACGCGTCGTGGTTGTGAATGCTCTCTTGGTTCACCACTCGAACCCGTGCCGCCGCCACCCGCGGGTCTTCCCGTAGCGCCAACGCGACGCCCCGCGCGATGTCTTCCACGAACACCGGGTTGTCGTACGCCTGCATGGTGACGTGCCGCTCATCCGGTCGCTTGAGGAGCGGGTACACCGGCGCGCTCGCATTCTCTTCGGCGACCCGAACCAGGTCCGCGATCGTCAGCGGCGCGGCCGTTCCCTGCGCGTCGATGCGCGGGGTTACGTCGAGGTGTACGTAGCCCCGCTGGTTGTGCGCCCCGTAGTCACTGATCGCCTTGCTGCAAGGACAGAGACTCGTGACCGGCACCACCGCACCCAGCGTGAGTGATAGTTCGGCGCCGAGGCTTCCCTCAAGCGAGGCTTCGACGTCGGCCCAACCGGTCGCTTTCGAGACTGGCGCCTTCTTCGCGACGAAGTACGGAAAACGAAACGCGACTTCGGCGTGGTCTGCTTCCAGCACAGCGCGAACATCTCGAAGGAGGAGCGGCAAACGCGCGAGGCTCAGAAGCTCCCGATGCGGCTCGACCACCTCGAGAAAGCGGCTCATGTGAGCGCCCTTCGTCTCTGCCGGCACGGAAACCGCGAGGTCGGCGATCGCGACGGTGCGCTGCCCCTCGGCAACGACCGGGAGCCGAACGCCGGAAACACCGACGCGGTCGAGCGCGATCCCGCGATGGTCAGGCTGGCTTTGAACGTCTTCCATGATCCTTCGATCCTTACGGAATTAGGGAACTTAGGCCTCGCTGGGGGGCCTCGCAAGCCACCCACCGCACGAATGATCAGGGTGCGCAAAAAGGCGCCCCCTCTCGGGTCGTTGCGGTAGCATCATCGAAGGAGAGCTCGGAGGAGGGATTCGAGCGCCAGGACGGACAATGGAATTCTGGGTGCGGTTCTGGGGGGTTCGAGGGTCCATCGCGTGTCCCTCGCCCAATCACATTCGTTACGGCGGCAACACCAGCTGCTTGGAAGTCAGCGTGGACGGCCATTCGATCGTCCTCGATGCGGGCACCGGCATTCGCAACCTCGGCCAGAGTTTTCTGGAGCGCGGAATTCGCGAAGCGCACATCCTCCTCACCCACACCCACTGGGATCACATCAACGGGTTCCCCTTTTTCACGCCGGCCTACGCGCCGCATCACAAGTTTCATGTTCACGCAGGGCATCTGATCGACGCCGGGGGCGTGCAGCGTGTGCTCGCCGGGCAGATGGCGCGTCCGACGTTTCCGGTGCCGCTTTCGGCGCTCCAGGCGGAGATGGACTTCGTGGATTTCCGCGCGGGCGAAACCTTTGACATTGGCGGCGCCAAGATCGTGACCGCGCCGCTTCAGCATCCCGATGGCGCGACCGGCTACCGCATCGAAGCCGACGGCAGGTCGTTCTGTTACGTCACCGACACGGAGCACGTGCCTGGCGAGCCGGACGAGGGAGTCCTCGCGTTGATCAAAGACGCGGACCTCGTGGCCTACGACTGCACGTACACCGACGAAGAGTTTCCGAAGCACGTCGGATGGGGTCACTCCACCTGGCAAGAAGGCGTGCGCCTCTCGAAGGCCGCGGGCGTGAAGCGTCTTGCGATCTTTCACCACGACCCCTACCACGAAGACGACTTCATGGACTCGGTTGCCGAGCAGGCGAAGGAGGCGTGGGAGGGCGCGTTCGTGGCGAAGGAAGGCATGAAGGTCGAGGTCTAGGCCTCGCGAGTCTTGCCTCTCTGTCTCAGCGTTCGCGAAGCCGGGGAATCAACTCCGCGAAGTTGCAGGGCCGATGGCGGATGTCGAGCTGGTCCTTAAGGATGCCGTCCCACCCGTCTTTCACCGCACCGCGCGACCCCGGGAGCGCGAAGAGATAGGTGCCGCCTGCAACGCCCGCGGTCGCTCGCGACTGAATCGTCGAGGTTCCGATCTTTGCGTAGCTCAAGGTGCGAAAGAGTTCCCCGAAGCCTGGAATCGACTTCTCGTAGACCGCCTCAAAGGCTTCGGGTGTGACGTCGCGACCGGTTACGCCCGTGCCGCCCGTACTGATGACAACCTCGACCTTCTCGTCCGCAATCCACGCTCGAAGCTGCGCCTCGATGGCGGGCTGATTGTCGGCGACGATGAGTTTTGCGGCGATGTCGTGGCCAGCGGCTTTGGCGCGCTCGACCAGGATGCGTCCGCTTTCGTCCGTCTCTTCGGTGCGTGTGTCGGACACGGTGAGCACCGCGATCTTTAAGGGCACGAAAGGAATCGACTCGTCGATGGGCACTAGAGACACTCCGCGAATCGTACCGGCTCGCCGGCGGGCGACTCGACGAGTTCATCGTCCGCCATTACCGTCCGCCCACGAATGATCGTGCGGACCGGCCATCCGCGAACGGTACGCCCGGCAAAAGGTGTCCAGCCGACGCGGCTCGCGATCCAGCTGTCTTCGATCGTGCGCTCCGCGTTGAGATCCACGATCGTAAAGTCCGCGTCGTAGCCAACCGTGAGTCGACCCTTCGCGGCGATGTTGTAGATGCGCTGCGGTCCGTGCGCGAGAAGATCGACGAGGCGGGCGAGCGTCATCTTGCCGGCGTTCACCGCATCGAGCATTAGGGGCACCATCGTCTGCACGCCCGGCATTCCCGAGGGGCTCTTCGGGTAGGGTTTGGCCTTTTCCTCGCGGGTGTGGGGCGCGTGATCCGAGCCGAGCACATCGACGACGCCCTGCTGAATTGCGCGCCAGAGTGCGTCCCGATGACGTCCGCCGCGAATCGGCGGGTTCATCTGGGCGAAGGTACCGATACGCTCGTAGTCCTCCATGCCGAGCGTCAAATGCTGCGGTGTGACCTCCATCGTCACGAGGTCCTTGTGCCCCGCGAGGATGCTCGCTTCCTCTTCGGTGGTGACATGCAGGACGTGCACCCGGCGCTTCGTTTCGTACGCGAGGCCGATGAGCCGCTTCGTTGCAAGGATGGCGGTGTCCTCGTCGCGCCAGACGGGATGCAAGCGTGGGTGCGCGTCCTCGACGGAGGTGAGCTCCTTGCGCGCTTTGAGACGGGTTTCGTCTTCGCAGTGCACGGCGATGCGTCGACTTCCGTGCTGAAGAACCCGGCGCAGCGCCTCCGTCTCGTCGACGAGAAGGGTGCCGGTGCTGCTGCCCATGAAGATCTTGACGCCGGCGGCGCCCTCGAGGCGCTCGAGCGTTCCAAGGTGTTCGGCGTTCTCGGCCGTCGCGCCCACGAAGAACGCGAAGTCGGTCCACGCCTTTTCCCGTCCGCGACGAACCTTGTCCGCGAGACGCTCGGCAGTGTCGGTGTTCGGGTTCGTATTCGGCATCTCGAAGATCGCCGTGATGCCTCCGAGCGCGGCACCTGCCGTTCCGGTGCCGAGGTCCTCTTTGTGCTCGAGACCCGGCTCGCGGAAATGCACCTGGGTGTCGATCAGCCCTGGAAGGACGTGAAGTCCGGCGACGTCGAGAACGGTTTCGGCGTCTCCGAGAGAACCGATCTCCACAATGCGCCCGTCCTGGACGCCCACATCGGCCGAGATTTCGCCCGCGGGGGTGACGAGCGTTCCGCCGCGCAGGATGAGGTCAAAGGTCATGAGGCTGTATAACGCGGCCCCCTTTCGTGGTTCCATCGTGTTCGTAACCATGTGAAATCACAGCTCCTACTCGGCCCTCCGTTGCATCCGGGGGCGCGTTGTGGCATCTCAAGCGGCCCCCGCGATTCCGTCACGCGCGAGCGGGGGGCCCGGAGCACTGATGGCGACGAAGAAGAAGACGACCAAAAAGGCAGCAACGACCACGAAGGCCAAGAAGGGCGCGAAGGCGCTCCCCTTTGAGCCCAAGGCGCATCCGGACGCGAAGCTGACCAAGAAGCAAGTCACCGGACTCTTCGAAAAGCTTCTCTCTGAGCGCGATCGGGTGATGCAGGGCCTCGGCGAACACCTCTCCGACGCGATCTCCAATGTCGATCCGCTTTCCGACGAGATGGATGTCGCGCAGCGCCACACCGAGCAGGCGTACCTGATGCGCTTTGCCGACAAGGAGCGAAAGCTCCTCGTTCAGATCCAGAACGCCCTCGAGAAGCTCCAAGAGGGGGATTACGGCGTGTGCGAAGGCACCGGCGAGCCCATCGCCTACAAGCGTCTCGAGCTCCGTCCTTGGACCCGCTACAGCGTGGAGTACAAGGAACAGGTCGAGCGCGAGCGTAAGCAGCATCACCGCTAGGGCGGTCCCCGCGGAGGCTGTGGACCGCGCGTATCCAGCGAACCCTGCGCCTCGGATTCTCGTTGGGGCGGCGGTCTTCTGCGCGCTTCTTCCGATCGGCGTTTCGTTCTTTCTGAGTTCCTTTGCGGAGGCGCTTTGGGAAAACGATACGCTGCGACTCGTCGTGGCCGCGGCGTACTACCTATGCACGAGTGCGTTTGGGGTGATCGCGTTTCAGCGCGTGGGTGGGCGTTCGCTTCAGATCGACCGCGAAGGGCTTCGCTATCGCGTCGCGCGGGGGTTTTTGCGCCCTGCTTCGGGAGAGCGGCTCGCGTTTCGAGACGTGCAGACCTTCGGCCTGTTGATGGGGTCTCTCGAGATGCAGTCCGGCGGGCGCTCGTTCAGTCTCCGGGCGTACCAGGTCGATGAAGCGGGCTTTCGGTTCGTCGAGGCGCGGCTTCTTGAGGCAGGCGCTAAGCGCGTTCAAGCGCGCTAGAGCGTCCGGTGCATCACCGTCTTTTCACGCTCAACATACTCGGCCACGGATCGACTAACCGTGTGCTCTAGTCGATGAAGACGGGGCTCGACCACGCCATCTCGCCGTCTTCCTGTACGACGCGCACGTAGACGTAGCGACCGGTGACGGAGGTCTCAATCGTGAGCTCGTCGCCGCTGCCCGGGAAGGTGGCGACGACGTCTTCTTCGGTGACGATGTCGATGCGGGCGATCGCTTCGGCGCCCACCGCGCTCGCCCAGACCTTCACGGCGCCGTCTGCGTGGATTTCGCTTCCCATTGGATTGCCGTCGACGGCGACGTCCAGAAAGATCTTCGCACCGCTGGTCCCGTAGCAGCGCCTCGTGCGCAGCGCTTCGAAGATCGCGTCACGCGTGAGCTCGGCGCACTGCACGGCCGTCAGTCCGGTTCGATAGGGGTCGCGTTTGCGGGCTTCGCCGTGGTGCCAGAGAAGACCGTGGCTGTCTGAGCTTGCGGTGAAACCAAAGCGGTGGCCCTTCTTGAGCATCACGTCGGCCAGCTGATGCTTGTGTTCGCCGCGCATGCCGAGGGGATGGTCCGCGTGTTCGTAGCAGCCGTGGCAGGAGCAGATCTCCCAGACGGGTTGTCCGACGGGATCGTGGCCTTCTTCGTCACAGCCGGTCCAGCCGATGTGATGGGGGGATGCGATCGCGCCCATTTCCTTGAGGGCCTGCACCGCGTCACGACCTTCGGGGCGATCGTCGCGAGACACGATCTTCATTCCGCGCTTCGGAAGGTACACGCATTTGTGGCCCGGGCCCGGGTACATCTTGCCGGTCCACTCGTAGGCGAGGAGCGTCGCAAACTCGCCAGGTTCGTCGTGTGCGTCGGCGACCTGCTGGAGGTACTCCCACTCGCCCGGTCCGGTGCGTTTGCCGAGAAAGGACTCGTGGTCGGTGAGCGCAACGAAGTCGTCGTGGTAGCGGTGTCGCGCGCGAAGGTACGCCTCGTCTGCGCTCCCGACGCCATCGCTGTGGGCGCTGTGTTGTTGAATGTCGCCGAAGTAGGTTGCGAGTCCGCGGCGAAGCGCAGGGTCGCGCGGCTCTCGCGTTTTCTCGGGCGCGCTGCAGGTGCCGACCTCTACGGGAACGAGGGACGGGAAGCCACCTTCGGTTTTTGCGAGGCGATCGACCTCGATGCCGCGCCGGTCGCGTCGCGCGGTGAGCCACTGGCCATCGTCGAGACGTATCGCCGTGATGCGGCGTCCCCGTGAGCCCCAGCTTCCATCGCAGAGGGGGGTGCGATCGCTCCATCCGGCGTCGCTGAGATCCTGGCGCCAGAAGTTGTGGGAACCGCGGCCAAAGAGGGTCACCGCGCCCGCCTCGCTTATCCCGAGTGCGGGAAACTCCCAGGACTGCTCCTCGCCGTTGAGGTCGCGATCGCGATCTTTCATCGGTGCGGCTGGGGCAAGGACTCGTCCGTCCGCATCGACATAGCGAAGGACGATCCACTTTGCGATGTCGGCGTTGCCGGTGTCCTCGCGAACGTCCGTGTGCCACGCGACCCAGGTGCCCTTTGGAGCGCTGACAAGGGCCGGCGCTGCGGCGCTGCCAACGGCGCGCCAGACCACGTGTTCGCCATCCTCACGCGAGAGGATCACCTCCGCGACCCCTCCGACATTTCGAACCTCGACCGACGCGGCTCCGTCGCTCGCCCGGTACTCCGCACGAAAATCCGCCGGCCGACCGTCCGCATCCATCGCCGGGATCTGCGCACCCGAATGACGGCGCCGTGGCTCGTCTACGACCGACCCGTCCACCTCCAGGGAATAGACCAGCAGGTCTTCGCTGTCCTCCGCCGTATTCCAGGCGATCAGATGCAGCTCAATTCCGTCCTTGCTGCGCCAAAGGCGAGGGCTCCGAAGATATCGCTCCGGCGTCTGGGCGATGCGAACCATCCCTCTTCTTATGCCGGCCGCAACGCGGGAACGCCAAGTTCTCGAGGAGGATGCCACGGAGCGGCGGCCCGAGTATTCGTGCCCGTGTCCATAGTTGCGCTTCGGACAGCAGCGGCCCGAGTGCATTCGTGCCCATGCCCGTGCCC
>JBCDAA010000408.1:0-7962 GCA_039186435.1 Myxococcota bacterium
GATGAGAGAAGCTTCCACCGGTGACAGGGTCTTCGCCGCACAGGAACGCTCGGCGTACGCATCGCGAGATGCAGTGGTAGTAGCGGGTCGCGGTGAGATCGATTTGTTCGGATCGTCGCATCCCAAGAGGTTGATGGGTCGTCGTGGCCATGTCAATATAAATGGTTGGTATTAGATTAACCCTAGGATTGAAGGGTGACGAGATGCGCTTTTGTGCGAGGCTAACGTTCGCCGTGGCGGTCGCCGGATGTGCTCCCGGGCGCGAGGTAACGCCCGTTTCGGATCCTGTCGTTCCATCCCTGTCGCAGGTTCGAAGGGTCGAATGGACGGCTCTATCGAGCGTCCCCTACGTGCACGGCGAACCGCTTCCCGACGATGTTCGCGCACTCGACGGCCTCGAAGTCATCATCCAGGGCCACATGATTCGCATCGACGACGGGTTTCTCCTCATGAAGGAGTGGCGAGGTCACAACGGCCCCGAACTTCACGAAGCGGTCGTGGTCTCCGCGCCGACGTGGCATCCAACGCTTCTAATGTGCCAAGTCACAGTCCGCGGAACGCTCTCCGTCGGACCTCGCGCCGGTGAGTACACTGAAGTCAGCAGCCTCTACCGATTGCAAGCGACTTCGATCGAGGTTCACGTCGACGACTCACTTCCCGAATGCGCGTCGGTTCGAAGCTGGTACGAAGAGGGACGTGCCGACTAGCGACTACGCCGCGTTTTCGGCGGGCGTTTCCTCGGCCTCGTCCGAGAGCGCGAGCGGCATCGTCTCCACCGCCTTCTTCTTCCGTGGCCTACGAACCTTCTTCGCCGGCTTCGGCGCAAGCTCGATCGCATCCACCCGCTCGAGAAGCGCCTCGTCGTCCCCCGCATAAACGCGCGCGTAGCGCTGCGCCAACACCGCCGCCTTGATCAACGCGGCTTCTCGTTCTTCCTGCTCTCGCTTGGCGGCCTCGAGAGCAACCCGGCGTTCCTCCACGTCGGCGCGCGCTTCGTCCACCTCTGCTCGAAGCGCCTGAAGACGCTCACGATCCACGTTCGGAAAGGTGACCTCTGCCAGATCCTGCTCGAAAAGCTCAATGAGTTCCGAAACGGCATGAACAAAAATACTATTCATGCGTTCAGTTATGACGTTGCGCTCAGCTTCCCGTCAAGAGGTTTTCCGAGCGTCGCAGATTCGGTTCTACTCGCGTCATGAAACAGTGGACGGCTCTTCTTCTTGCGATGGCGTGCGGTGGTCCGGAACCCGATCCCCCCATGCAGCTGCAGCCGATGGAGATCGAGCCTCCAGAGCCAGTCACCGAAACACCCACGCTCGTCGAAACGCCCACGCTCGCCATACCAGCCGCCTGGGCGGAAGAGTTTCCGCTTCTCGGCGAGGTCCTAGAGCACCCCATTGTCGAGATGACCGAGGTGTGGTCGCAACGCCGAGGCGAGCTCACGCGGCGTCTTGAGATTCACACGCGCCCGAACGATCGAGAGGCCGCTCTAACGGCCGGTCAAGAGAAGCTGCGCGCCGTCGAAGGCGGCAATCCAAGAACCATCTTGACGGCGACAAACATCGACATCGGAGGAGGCACGCTTGCGCTGAGACCCGCGGCGGGAACCGACGATCAACTCGCGTGGACGCTTCAAAGCAACGCGACTCGCGACGCGATGACCTCGCGCTGTCGAGAGCTCCGCCCGACGGCCCTGCCTCTCGCGTTCGACACCCTTCCCGGTTGGCCCGAGGAGACCACGCAGTGCATTTCGACCGACAGTGTATCGGGGCGGTTTGGCTTCGGAAACGGCGGCGCGTTCTCAGTTCCCGCCGAATCCGAACCTGCCGTCGCATGGTTGGAAGGGGCCGGGTTTCAGGAGCGCGCCAACGGTCCCGCCATCGGCCAGATGTTCTCGTTGTGGACGGATGATCTGCGGCATAGCGCGACGCTGCGCGGCGGGACTCTCCAAGTTCGGTTCAAGCGGCCATGAGAATCGACGAACTCGATGAGCTCGACCTGCAGCTCCTTGAACTGAAGCCCTCCGCCCGCGAGAAGAGCGGACTTCTCGAACGCCGAAGCACTCTCCTCGCCGAAGCGGGACACCCGCGCCTCTCCCTCGACTCGTGGATGACCGCTCCGGTCGGCCCGAATCGAAATGAAGCGATCGCCGAGCTCCTCGCCGCGCTTCCCAACGACGAGGCGTTCCGATGGTGCGACGCGATGGATGCTCCTGACGTTGACCTGTCGGATCGTGCGTTCGACGTTTTAGACGCGCTCGAAAACGATCACCTGAAGAAGGCCCTGTCGATCGCCAAGCGGCATCCTGCGGTCGCAGACGAGGTACTTCCAACGTCCTTCAACTACGTCCCCGCGAAAGAAATCGCGATGCTCATTCCGTTCGCGGAAGCGCTGTCCTCGCCGAAAGCTCGCGTCTTGCTCGAAACGAGCTCCTTGGCCCTCAGCGGCCCCGTCAATGCGGCGCACCTCCGTGGTCTTCGCAAGCTTGTGTATCTGGAGGTGGATGAAGAGCTTGCCCACGCCGACTCACTTCAAGAGCTTGAGCAGCTGCAGGTCCTCGTCCTCGCGCACTTCACGTCCTCGCTCACGATTCATGCGCCTGCGTACGTGTATGTCATGGGTGGTGACGTCTCGCTCACGGCTGCGGGTCATGTGAAGCAGATCGATCTCGTAGAGTCGTCAGCAACCGTCGAAACCCACGCGTCGGTTCGCGACATCCAGATCAAAGACGCAGCGCAGATCACATCCGCCGACCGCGCTTTTTTCGACGAAGCGCCCGCCGGCCTCGTAAAACATATCTTCCCTGCCGCGACCGACTATCCGGCCGGTGCTCCCGTCGGGTTTCTTCGCCTCGTCATCGACGATACTTGCCCGGGCTTTGCGCTCATTGACCCGCCGATGGGATTTGAGCGAGTTGGGCATGGGCTCGCCTACGCGACTGAGCTGGTCGCGCGATACGGCTCAAGTCGCTTTCGCGCGGACGGGCCCGTGGAGGTTCCTCCGAACCCCGTCGTGAGCACCGGCGGGCACAAAGTCACGAAGACCTCGCGGCGGCTGCGCAGGCCGAAGAACCTTTCCCCAGCTGCCGAGATGAGCCGACAGGTAACGTCGTTTCGAACGCGTCTCACCCAGTGGAGCGATTCCCTACGGTCGTACCCAGACCCCGAGCTACAGCCCACGGTGGTCGAACTTCAGAAACTCGCGACACGACTCGGACCTGGAGCGTGAGCAGCTGGCGTATCCTCGCTGCCGTGGGTCGAAGCTGCGTCGCGCTCTTGTTCGTTTCATCGGTCGCCTTCGCGGACGTCCTCCCGCCGGGCTACGAGCGTCCGGTATGCCCGGACCCGAATTGTCCGCCTGGAAGCACGCCGGTTGGAGGCGGTCACGGCGCGTGTGCGTCATCCTGCTCACCAGGGCGCCGATGCATCAACGACGCGGCGTGTGGGATCCCCGGAGCGACGTGCGTCGAAACCGCGTTCTGCGTCGACATGCAACCCATGGGTCGGCGCTATCTCGAGGTGGTCGTCGGAACGCCAGCCGAGGACGGAGTTTGTGCGACGGGACGCCTGTCGAGCGAGAACCGATGTCGCCTCCCGCCACTGCGGTTGAGGACGGAACTGGAGACCGCAACCATGGAATCGGCGACGTCGAGTGCGGGGAACGAAACCTCGATGACCGGCGCTTCCAACACCGCCATGGATTCCAACATGGATTCCAACACCGCGATGACACAGTCGCCGAGCGAGACGTCCGAGTCCTCGTGCTCGGCCGCCGGGGCGTCGGGAGGTCTTTGGATGCTCCTCCTTCTCGGTCTTCGCAGGTTTAGGGCGTAATCCAGCGATCGGTTGCCGCGTCGTAGAGGTACTGCCGCTCGATCGGAACGCGCGTCATGCGGCCGTGGTCTTCCTCGACCGAGCGACCGAGTACCTCGAGATCTTTGCGCCCGTCCTCGTTGAGATCCCGAAAGCGCGCGCGGGTAAACGCCTCGCGGCTCTCATAGTAGTGCGTCTCGAGTCGAGCCCGCGGAATGTTGACCTGAACCGCGAGGTCGGCGACATCGACGACCACCAGCTGGGTGATCACCTCTTCGCGAACCGAGCAGTTCACCTCCGTCTCGAAGACGATGTCGAAGCGTGCTTCGACCCGGTCGTCTCCGTCAAAATCGCCAAGGCGCCCATCGAAGCTTCGACCGGTGCAAATCGTGACGAGCTTAATCGACGCAATCTCCGGCTCCGCGCCGTGCACAACGCGCATCAGATAGAGCTCTGTTTCGAAGTCCGCCTCACAGGTACAGCTATCGACGTTGGGGGGACGGCGCTGAACCTCGGGCGCAGGCTCGTCCGTCGACGCTCCCTCTAAACCAAATCCGATCAATGCGTCGGGATCGGACGCTTCATCAAAGCTCTCCTGATCCACGACCACAACAAGAGCGAGCGAAATCCGCTCACGGTTGTGGCGCGCACGTAGGCGACCTGCGACGCGCGCCGGACGAGCGAAGTGCGCGCGCGCAACGGAGTCCAGGGCTTCGAGGGTGTCCTCGGGCTCTCGTCGATCCGGCCCCCAGCGGACCGACGAAAGAGGGGGCGCGAGCGGCCCTTGAGGAGCGCGAACCACCTCGTTGGGAACGACCTCCCCTTCGGACATCGCCGACTCGGACATCGCGGACTCCGACATCGCCGACTCCGACATCGCCAACTCCGACATCGCCGATTCCGACATCGCCGACTCCGACATCGCGGTCTCAGACATCGCCGACATCGCGGCCGTCGTCGGCTCGTGCGTTTCCGATGCTGCACTCGAGTCGGACCCCGAACACCCAAGGCAGCCGATCAGCACCCAACACCCGAGACGAGCCATGGCGGCATCCTACCCAGGAATAGCCCGCGCTCGAAGCGACGCAGGTTGCGGTCGCACGATTGTCCATTGCCGCGTTGCACGAAAGACAAGACGTTCTGGAAAGGATGACGCTCTTTCGCGGGCAAAAGGTTCTTGTCACCGGCGGCGGCACCGGCATTGGGCGCGCCATTGCCGCAGCGTTCGCCGTCGACGGCGCGGACGTCATGATCTGCGGTCGCCGCGCCGATGTCCTCAAACGCACCGCGCAAAGCGAGAACGTAACCTGGTGCGCGGGCGACATCGCTCAGCGAGGAGAAGCGCACCGCATCGTGGACGAAGCCCGCAAACACCTCGGCGGGCTCACGATTCTCGTCAACAACGCCGCCGCCTACGCGATGCGACCCCTGGCGGATACAAGCGACGACCTTCTCGAAGAAATCGTCGGCGTGAATCTCATCGGGACGCTCTGCATGACGAGGGAGGCGCTGCGCGTTCTTCCGCGCGGCGGACAGATCCTCAACATCAGTTCGACAGCCGGTCACGCGGTGATGCCGCAGATGGTCCCCTACGCCGCGACCAAGGCCGCACTCGACCACTGGACGCGATGCTTGGCCGTCGAAGTTGCCGATCGAGGGATTCGCGTCAACGCCGTCGCCCCCGGCGCGACCAAAACACCCGGCCTCGACGCAATGGGGCCCGACGTGGAAGCACAGATGATCGCCATGACGCCCATGGGCCGCATCGGAACGCCGAGCGACATCGCCAACGTCGTTCGACTTCTCGCAAGTCCCGACGCGAGCTGGGTCACCGGGCAAACCGTCGACGCGTCCGGCGGGCTCATGCTCTGAGGAGAAGTATGTACGAAGCAGCAACCTTTGAACTCTCCTCCCTCCTGGGTTTCGCGCTGATCGTCCTGATGACGATTGTGGCCCAGGCGATGCGGCTGTCCGCGACCGCAGGATCCGCGTACACCTTGAGCGCTCGCGGCGATGCGTCGAAAGAGTCGGACGAGGTGTACCAGCGCCTCAGTCGCGCGGTGCGAAACGGTCTTGAGTCTCTCGGGATCTACGCGGTGATCGTCCTGGTCGGCACGCTGACGCAATCGGTCGATCACGTGACATCGATCGCGGCGCTCGTGTTCCTCGGCGGGCGAACGTTGCACCCGATTCTCTACGCGCTCAATGCGGTGCCCTTTCGAAGTCTTGCGTGGACCGCGAGCTTTCTCTCCATGTGTGTGTTCGCGGGCCGCGTCGCGTACAACCTCTATGTGAGCTAGTTGTTCGCGGCGGCGGCGCCCTCTTCCCAGCCGGGGCGAATCCCTCCGGGGGGAGGCGGCAGTGTGTTTGGGTTCAACCCAGCCCGCTCGAGGAGCCACGAGATCACCGAGTTGCTCGTCCAATCCGTGCCGTAGTCGTGGGTCGGAATCTGAGTCACGAGCGCAAGAACGCGATCGACCGCATTGCAGTCGTCGGTGACGACGCGCGGGTTGGGCGCAGCCGTATCGATGTCCTCGATCTCCCCGTTCTTCCACTTGCGGATTCCATAGATCCGCCCGGCGAACGCGCTAACGAAGGGACCAAAACCGCCCGAAAGCACCTGACCAACATCCTGCTGAGCCTGCGCGCCCTCCACGTAGTTTTGAAGCTCGATGACGTAGCGGACGCACTCGCCGTTCTCCACTCGCTGCACCTCGAGCGCGGAGTGATAGAACGTTCGGTTGTAGGGATTCTTCACGAAGAGGGACCCCATCACCCCGAGGATGGACGAGGCCGAATCACCGCCCACGGGGATGTGAAAGAGCTTTACGTAGCAGGGGCACGCGCCGGGCGCGCCGCCGGGGGCACCTCCTCCTGGAGGCTGCTGCCCACCGCCGTTGCCCCCCTGGTTGTTGTTGCCGCCGCCGCCGCCGCCACAACACTGGTCGACGACGGCTTGAGGCACGACCACCGACACAACTTGAAGCGACTGGTTGCCCGCGCCGTCGCGGGATTTCACGCCGAAGAACGCGCGCCGGCGATCGTCCAAGACCGTACACGGCACACAGATCTCAAACGTATGACTCGCCGAGCCGGTCTTCGTCCGCGTTCGAGCGGCATCATTGACGCGCCAGCGTTCCGGGCCGATCAGCGGGCCTGTGACCTCGTCGCCAACCTTCACGATACTGGTCACGGAAACGCGAACGACTCCAGACGAGTCCTCCCCGGAATCGCGATCGGTGAACGAGAGATGAAGCGGAATCTTGAGACCGCGAACCTGGCGACGCGGCGGAACGATCCCCACTTCCGCATCGCAGCACTCCACAACCCCCGCTCCGACACCGACGACCCGAGGCGCGTCGTCATCGTCGCCATCGACCGTCTTGGCCCATCCGGCCGGCGCTTGAAACTTCCAGCTCTTGTCGAGCTTCTTTCCGATGCAATCGACATAGGGACGCAGCACCGGCGACACGAAATCACGCGAGCCACGCGATACAGCGGCGAGAAACGACGCTGTCGACAACCCTTCCGCCGCCGCGAGTCCCTGAAGCGGAAGGCGTGCGAGATCATCGGGCGACCACTCGAGCGCGAGCGAATGCTGCGCGGTGATCTCGAGGAGCTCCGCGGAACTTAGGGATTCGCGTTCCGCGATCTCCATCGCGACCGCTTCGACGATCGCCTCCGTACGAACTTCGGAAACGCGCAACTCCGAAGCCACCCACTTGCGCAAAATCTCGGCCGAGAACTCCGACTCACGGCCCGACGACGTGCGGATCTTAGGCATCCCCCACCCCCCTTGTAGAGCGTGGGTATATCGAAAACCCCCTACGTGCTCAACGCGCGACGAGGCCCTACAAAACAAAATCGCGACGTATTTTCTACACCATCAACGCGACAACTCTGCGCTTCAAGAACGCATCGCATCAAGGCTCTCTTCGAGTTCGAGCTCCTCCGGCTCTTCCACGGCAACCTCGTCAACCACGCGAACACTCGGGCCATGAAGTCAAGTGGGACATGGAGCTGTATTGGGACAGTGGGACATGTATCTGTAGTGGGACAGTGGGACATTTGTCAAGTGGGACATGAAGCTGTAGTGGGACAGTGGGACATTTGTCAAATGGGACATGGAGCTGTAGTGGGACAGTGGGAC
>JBCDAA010000409.1:0-7959 GCA_039186435.1 Myxococcota bacterium
CCTCTGCGACGAGGGTGAGCGCCGCGGAGCTGCCGGGTTTGGGCGAGACGATAGCGCAGCCGTACGCGGTGATGGTGCAGTCGAGGCCGCGGCGAACGATCGCAACCGCCTGTCGTCCGCGCGAGAGACTGCCGAGGTCGCTTTCGTCGTCGATCGCGCGCACGGTCCGAATCGCGCTTGTCGCCTCTGCCGCCGTCGCCGGACACGCCGCGTCTTCCAAAAGCCAGAGTTCGGATCGGTCATCACCCGCTGGAGGGCCGCTCACGTCGATACGAAAGGAGCCGCAACCAAGAAGCGCAAGGGCGAGCGCGATCGCCGTCTTCTGCACGACGCCAGTGTCGCACGGCCGTGTTCGTTCGGGGAGAGGTGTTTTCGGCGTATCACTCGCTCCGCGCGCAGCGTTCGCTCAGCCCCGCCGCGTAGACCACCCCCTGCAACATCTGACTCGCCCCCTTCCAAAAGCCCGCCCCTTCGGGTGCCCAGGAATCGAGCATTGGCATCAGGCGAGGGTCGTCGACCGCGGCGGAGAGTGCGCAGTCGTCGCCGGCTAGCGCCTCGAGCTGAATCAGGGCCGCCAGGGTTTGCGGTCTCGTCTCGCGATACATGTACGTGTTGCCATCGCTGTCGCTCTGCAGCTCGCAGTCCGCGATGCTGCGGTCGGCGTTGAGGTTACAGGCCAGGCGCGCGGCAAAGGTTTCTGCCGCATCGACATCGATCGGATCCGAAAGCCCGTAGCGCCGGTAGGTGGTGGCGTACGCGAGGAGGGTTTCCCGCAGCTCCGGCAGGCGTCTCGGCCAGGTTCGCAGGTAGCGCACGAAGAAGGGCACCATGAGCGCGTTGATCATGAACTGCTGCGGCATTTCGCAGCGGCCACTCGGCTCGTCGAGCGTGCACACGACGCCCCCGCGAAGGTTGTCCTCGTAGAGTTCCCGGACCAACTCGTGAAGACGTTCCCGGCAGGTGTTGCCCGCTTCGCCGGGAACAAACTGCGCGCAGTTCGCGAGCATCTCGAAGTGCTGCGTCGTCTGGCGCGAGAGGTCGCGGGCAGTGAAGAAGCGTTCGCGGGGACCGTCTGGCGCGTAGCGTTCAAGGACGGTGCGTCCTGCGGCCTCGAAGCGATCGCGGAGACCGACCGTGGGCCGAACCAGATACGCGAGCTGCAGTCCGAGGTTGTACCCGTAGTCGTCGGAGCCTCCGTCGCCTCGGTGCCAGCGACCGATGCCCGTTCCGCCGGAGGACACGGCGAGCCCGTTGCGCGTGCCGTGGCTGCGCCGTCCGAGGTTGTAGTACGCCGCGTGCGCTTGCAGCCAGCTTGCGGGGAGCGCCATGTCCCAGGCGTAGGCGGGATCGCCGCTTCGAAAGAACTCGTGCAGCAGCGCGCCCGACGCGTTCCAGTAGTTGAGCTTTGCGTCCATGGTCGCAGGGCTCGTCGTACCCCGACTCGGATCGCCGTTCCCCAAATCTTCGAGGGGGATGTCGGGCCAGAGCTGGCTTCCGTAGACGTGGTAGCGCCGCCACTGCTCCTCCCGCGTGCCGCGGTGAAGGCGATCGAGAACCCCGCGGTAGTGAATCGCGGCGGGCGTGGTGGTCGACGCAGGTCCGAGGGGCGTGAACACGTCGGCGCGCGCAAGGGTATCCGGGTCCGGGCGAAGCAAGAGGCCTCGCTCCAGGCGCGCTTGCTCGGTCGCGCTCTCAAGGTTGGATCCGAACGCGAGGCGAACCGCGCCCCAGATGCCCTTGGCTTCGCCGACGTCGAGCGTCTCACTCACCAGCCACGCGCGCGCCATGTCGCCCTCGACCTCGAGCGCCTGCGGTTCGCGGTACCGTAGAAAAGGCATCGTTAGGAGCGACATGCGCGTGCCCTCCCCTCGACCGACCGCGGGGGTGTCGATGGACTGCGCGCGTTCTACCTCTTCGTCGTTCACCATCACTCGGCTTTGGCGCGTCCAGGGCGAGCCGCCGCCTGTATCCTGCGAAACGAAGACCGAGTCGCCCCGGTGAAGGTCGCGGCCTTGGACCCAGGCAGAACCGCCCCCCGCCAATCGAATCTCGATCCCCGCGCGCTCGACCGCGCGGGTTTCCGCATCGAAAGGAGGAAAGGACCCGTTGCCGCACTCGTTGCGAAACTCGAAGGCGAGATCCACCGCCGCGCTTCCGTGGACGAACGCGGCGACCAGGGTGTACCCAAACGCGGGATAGTTGAGGGGGCCTTCGTCGCTTCGCACGTTGCAGGTTGGACCTTGAAAGTGACCGTCCTGGCGAAGAACCACCCGTTCGGGGCCGCCTTCGATCACTTCGATCGGTCCATCGGGGGACACTTCGTCCACGTCGGCTCCGTCCAGGCGAAGGCGAAGGCGCACGGCGTCGAAGAGCGCGTCGGTGTCGTCGCCGCGCTCGAGAAGGGAGCCGCTATCGTCGAGGGCGAAGCGCGCCACGCCCGTGTCGACCACGCTGTCTTCGAAGCGAATGCGAGGCGCTGCTGCCCGGGCGCCGGTGACGACCCGAAGGCTTCGGGCGTCGGTACCGGCACGAAGGGTCGCGCCGACCTGTACCCACTGCAGGAACGCATCCTCGTCCGCGGGGTCCGCGTCCCAGCGGGAAAGCGCGTCGAATTGCGCCGGGATTTGGCATCCCTCTTCGTCGACGAGCGCGAGCTCTTGTGTTTGGCGAAGGGAGCCCTCGGGAAGGGGGAACGCTCCGCGCGCGTACTCGGTGCGTTCCGCGCGATCGTTGCGAACCTCGAGGGAGGCGACCTCCTCCCCGAAGTCGCAGCGGCGGTCGGCATCGAAGGCCGCATCTCGCGAGGGAATGTCAGTGGCGGCGTCAAGCGCAGCGTCGAGCGAGACGCGCTCGTCGGAGCCGCCGCACGCGGTGAGAACCATGCAGAAAACAAGGCGGCGCATTTTAGAACCCCACGCCGAAGGACACGCGGCCCTCGGTTAGCAGCACGCCATTTTCAGGCGCGTCCGGGAGAAAGTCGGAAAGGGACTGCTGAACGAAGAACGTGTACGCCGTGCCGACGTGGACATCGATGTAGAAGCGATGACGCTGGTCGCGGCGAAAGGCGATCCCCGCGGCGAGGTAGGCGCCGGGCGCGACCGAGTACCAGTTGCTTCCAGAGTTGTGGAGAAAACGAAGCCCGAAGTCGAAGCCGATCCAGGGCGCGATTGCGCCGCGGGTGAGAAAGAACGCGGGCCCGAAGTCGAGGCCAAAGCCTCCGTCCTTGGTGTCGAAGGCGTAGTGAAGCTCCGCGATGAGACGAATCGCGAGCGGGCCGAGTTCCTTGCGGAGGTCGGCGCCGACCGCGATGCCGGTGTTGTTTTCGACGTTGTCGTCCGCCCAGCTGATCACCCCGACGCGCGGGCCGATCGTGAACTCGCGATCGTAGATGCCGCGCTCGTTTTGGGCGGCGGCGAGGGAGGCGCTCGAGGCGACGAGCGCGATTGCGATCCATCTCATGAATCGAGTGTGGGCAGCGCACCGACCGTCGGCAGCTCGCGGTGTAACCGCTTGAGATCGCGGGGTTCTACCAGCGGAAGGGAGCCGGCGACTCAGCTTCTCCGAGGCGCGCAAGACGCGCTGCGCGCTCGCTTTCGCCACGTCTCTGTAGCGTCTTGTGGGTCCAGGCGAGCGCGCCCCGCACGGCGGTCAGCGGCCGAATCCCTGTCGCCTCGAGGGCGCTCACGCGTTCGTCAAACGCATCCCAGTCCTGGTCGAGTGCGTCGTGCGCACAGAACGCGATGGCGGCCGACGCGACGGGTCGCCCACGAAGGTCCATCGCGTCGCAGGCTTGAAGGAAATCGTTCCAGGCACGCTCCGGGCGCGCCTGCGCGAGCCGAACCGAGCCCAGGCGAAGCTCAATGTCGATCGACGACGCCCGGGTGAGGCGAAGGAACCCTTCCGCGGCTTCGGTCAGCGCGGCCTCCGCCTCCGGCCAGCGTTTCCCGCGCGCGTGAAGGCGTCCCCTCGCTTCGAGCAGCCCCGGATGAGGACGACTTCGCGGCCACGCCGCGTTCGCATCATTCAGCGCGGTCAGGGCGAGCTCGTCGTCGTTCTCGGCAAGGGCGAGCCGCGCCCGCAGAAGGTGCGTTTCGGCGATGAGCTGCGGCGCGCGCGCGGCGTTCTGGAGCGGCTGAAGGAGATCCCGCGGCGGACGCACGGCGGCGTAGACGACAGCATCGACGTAGAGCGTTGTCGCTTCGAGGAGAAGATCCGGGCGCGGGAGGTGACGCGCGCGACCGTGGGCACGAATCGCAAAGCGAAGTCCGTCGGTGGCAAGGCCACGCTCCAGCGCGTCTTGGCCGGAGAGAATATCGCAGCGCACCTGCAGGTCGACCGCGCCCGCTCGGGCTCGCCGGCGCGCGTTTCGGAGCGTTTGTTCGCTGGCCGCGAGATCGCCCACCGCCCGATGCGCACGCGATCGAAGGAGATCCGCGGAGACCGCTTCGTCGTCCGGCAGATCGTTCAACGGATCCAGGAGCGCGAGGGCCGACCAGGGGTCCATCGCACGCAGGGCGGCGCGCGCGCCTCGAAGTACCGGCGCGACCGATCGGGGTTCACCGGACGCGACAAGATGCTGCGCGTAGCGGGTGCGACCGAACCCCCGCGCTTCGGCGAGCGCCTCCGCGCAAAAGGCGTGAATCGCGCGTTTCTCTTCGTCGCTGGCCTCGGCGAACGCGTCGCGAAACGGGGTGTCGTCCTTGACCGTGCGCTGTCCGCTGCCGTCCGCGCGAAGCCAGCCGCGGAGCGTCCAGTGATCGAGAAGCGTTCCAGCCTCGAAGGACGAGAGGTTCGCGGCTTTCGTCCACGCAGCAGCGTCGAAGTGGGGCGCCCACAAGGTCATGGCGGCGGCGATGCGGCGAGCGTAGCGCTCCGCGCTTGTCACCTCGACAAACCGGATCGGGGCTGGAGGCTGCGCGGTGAGTTTGCTTCCTTCGATCGTGAGCGTTCCGGTTCGAATTCCGGCTTCGATCGCATCGATGAGCTCGCCGGGGCGCCCGCTCATCGCCGGAAGGGCCTGTGCGCCGAGCCACAGCCGCAGCGCGTCTTGCGCTTCCACCCCGAGGCCGGAGAGAGCGACCCCTGGGAGCGCCTCGGTGTTCGTTGCGGCGAGCAGCAAACACGGAATCGGGAGCGACTTGAGTGAGAGCGCGAGTTCCCGCACGAGAGAGGGGGGCGCATCGTCGAGGAGAAACACCGTCGGCGTCGTCGCTTCCGCAACGGCGAGCATGGCGGTGTCGGCCGAACCCTCGAGCGACTGCACGGGAAGGCATTGACGCGTTGCCCGCACCGCGGTGTGACGTAGGAGCGCGGTTTTTCCGGAACCGGAGGGCCCGCGAATCGCAAACGCGCCGCGCGTCCCGTCGCGTAGTGCGCGCAGCTTCTGGTCGATGTACGCGCGCTCGCGCGAGTACCCGAAGAAGGGAGGATGACGCAGGCGATGCCGCACCAGAAGGGTCGGAAGGAGAAGGGGCGGCGCTGGCGTCGCGACCTCTGCTTCGAAGGGCCAGGCGCGAAGGGCGGCGCAGGCATCGGAAAAGCGAGTCTTGGGATCGAGCGCCCGCGCGAAAAAGCGGCAGAGCGGCTCCGCGTCGGGGAGCGTCGCGCGGAGGGCTGTGTCGTCCCAGCCACCGAAGAGTCGTCGCCGTGGCGAATCTGCAAAGGGAACCTCGCCAGTCAACACCTCGTGGGCCAGGAGCGCAAAGCGATACGCGTCCGTTGCGGGGCCGAGCTCGCGATGACGCAGTTCCTCCGGAGCGGCGTAGCGAGGATCCGGATCGTGGGCGTCGCGACCGAAGTCGATCCACACGGGCTCCTGGCGCTGATGGGTACGAAAGAGCACGTTTTCCAGGCGCACGTCGAGGTGCACAAGATCGCGCGCGTGGAGTTCTGTGAGACCGTCGAGCAGGGTGGTCAGCCAGCGAACGATCGTCGCTGCGTCGGCGGAGGGTAGCGCGTCGCGAAGAGGTCCACCGAGGAGTGGCTCCATCCCGAGGTAGGGCGCATTCGCCGACACCCGGCCGCCGCTGATGCGCTCGGCTGCGTTCCCAGCGACGCCGAGGTCCAGGTAGCGAACGATCGCCGGATGCTGCACCGTGACCATCTGCTGCGCGTGGCGCCGGAGCTCGTCGTAGTGTGTGGCCGCGTCGGGCCCTGTTTCAAAGCGGAGCGCGAGGTCCCGCCCCGTGCCGCGGTGCGTCGCTCGCCAGACGTCGGCGTGACCCCCGCGCCCGAGCGGAAAGCGAAGCGTGTAGGGGCCCACGCCCCCGTCGACAAGCTGCGAAACACCGGTCCAGTCGACGCTCGCGAGGAGGCTCGATGTCAGGGTTGGTTCCACGGACACCTCGCGCGATAGACTTGCGGCGTGAGTTCAAAACCCCGACTGACGCCGCGGAAGCGACCGACCCAGGCGCGGAGCAAGGCGACCGTCGACGCGATGCTGGAGGCGACGCGACTCCAGCTTGCGGCGGTTGGCGTCGAGGGGCTGAACACCAACGAGGTGGCGAAGGCCGCTGGGGTCAGCATCGGTTCCCTCTACCAGTACTACCCGAGCAAGGAGTCGCTGGTAACCGCTGCGCTGGTGCAGCAGCGCGAGCAGATTCGCGACGAGGTAACCGACGCCCTTGAGAGCGCTGCGGCGGATCCCACGCGACCGTGGACGCGCGAGATCGTGGACGCGTTCGTTCGCAACTACGCCAACCCCGCGTGGCTCCGCGTCGCGCTCGAGCACGTTCCGGAAATGGATGCGCGGCGAAAGCTCGATCCGATCGATGCGGAGACGGTGGACGTGGTGCGTGCGTTCTTCGAGCACTGCGGACGCGACGAGGATCCGGTGGGCGACGCGCAGGTGGTCTACGCACTTCTCGACGGTACGCTCGCGTCCCTCGCGCGAAGGGCTGGCGATGTGATCGACGGAGAGCTCGCCGTGGATCTCGACAACGCGCTTCGGGCGGTGCTGCAGCTTCCTTGGACCTAGCGCACATCTCGAAAATACCGGTTACGGCTCAACCACCGTTCGCGGAACGGAGATCGACTCGCCGGGCTCCGTGTCGATCGAGAGCCGTTTGGTTGCGCCCGAGTCCGCGCGAAGTTCGAGGGTGACGGGTCCTGCGGGAATCGTGCGTCGTCGCATGGGCGTGCGGCCGTAGGAGCGACCGTTGATGTAGACGGTGACCGAAGGGGCCGTGATCAAGCTGAGCTGCGCCGTTCCTCGCGTCATGGCCGGCGTGCTTTCGGGACGTCGCATCGCCGGTCGCTCGGGCTGTCTTCGCGTCTCCGTTTGCGGCGGGTTGGCGACGAGGCGAAGCCGGAGCTCCGTGCGCGGCTCGGTGATCGACAGCTCTTCGACGAGCGCCGCGTATCCCTCGCGGGTGAGGCGAACCCGGTGGGTTCCGAGCGAAACATCTTCGAGGAGGGCGGGCGTTTGCTGCCCTGTGGGGGTGCCGTCGAGAGAGACCTCGGCGCCCGGCGGTTGAGAATCGATGCGAAGCACCGCAACCTCGACCTCGGGCACCGCTGGCTCTGCGGTGTTGTCCGGCGCCGCTGTGTTTTCGGCCGCTGTGTTCTCGGCCGCTGTGTTCTCGGCCGCTGTGTTCTCTGCGGTCTCTTCCGGCGCCGGTGTGTTCTCCGCGGTCTCTTCCGGCGCTGGTGTGTTCTCCAGCGCGGACCCGACCGCAAGCGCAACGGTGAGGGCCGCGGCGACGAGCGCCAGCACAACCATTCCGGCGCGTCGCGAAGGCGCCTTCTCCGGCTCCACCGGAAGCACTTTTTCCTTCACGCCGCTTCGTTCGTCCGCGGGGAGTTCCACCGGCGTTGCCAAGAGGGCGTCTCGCGCATCACGCGCCGGGGTCGCGAACGCTGCCACCACCTCCGCGATCCGCTCGGCCTCGACGCCGTCGTGAATCGCTTCGAGCGCGCGGCGCATCTCCTTGGCCGACTGGTAGCGGTCGTCCGGATGCC
>JBCDAA010000410.1:0-7924 GCA_039186435.1 Myxococcota bacterium
CTCGCCGAGCTCGACCGGCGTCAGCCACTCGCGCTCCCGTCCGCCACCGTCTCGCTCACCGACTTGCACGCGTGCGGCGGGGTTCGTCGGGATCAGGCATGCGGCACACGCCGCCTCGAGGCAGCTCCGAAGGAGCGACAGCGCATTCCGTTTGGTGCGAGGCGCCAAGGTATCGGAGCGCTTGCCCCTCATGTCGCGGAGCCAAGCTCGCACGTCGCGCTCCGCAACGTGCTCCAAGGGCATCGCACCGAGCGGTGTTCCCGAGACTCGGAGCTCCCATCGTCGTTGGTCATCGCGCGCTTCGCTGTGTGCACCGGCGGCGATCCGATCCTTGAGCCAGAGCTGGGCGTACTGGTCGAGCGTCACCCCTTCGTACTCGGAGCGCGCCAGCTCTTCGAGGGTTGCGGCGAGTAGCGCTTTCGCTTCCTCTTCGGTGTCGCACGAGCCGAGGCGTATCCGGCCAAGCGAACGGGGCAGCCGCGGGATCCACTTTCCTCGCTCTTCGGATACGGTCCCAGTTCCCCACCTTCGCCTCGTCATCGTCCCCTCACCTTTGCTGATAGCGCCTTGGCGCGCGCACGGGTCACGTCGTCGATCTTCAGATCCTTCGCGGCCAGTCTAGCGCGCACCTCTGTCTTCATGGAGCGAGTCGGTTTTCGTTGGAGATCGTCCACGATCCGCACGGCTTCGACCTCAGACAGCACTCGGCGCAGCCGCGCCAAAAGCACTGAGCGAGTCGTATGGATCGGGACGTCGTCGCTCACCGAACCGGACCTCTGACAAAGAGCTGGATGGTCGCGCTGCCAGGAATGTAGACGGACACGCTCAAGCCCGGGACGTCGCGGAACGTGGCGTCAGGCTCGTTTTCCTTGATGCGGTGCGCTGCGCGCTCCCGTGCCTCTTCGTTCGGGAAACACCACGCGACCTCTTCGCCGCCCTTGGCTTCTTCGAGGACGATGCTGAGCATCTCGTCGTCGTCAATCATTGTCACCTCCCTTCGCGTCCTTCAACGCGCGCTCCTTCGACGGCCGAATCAGCGACCGGAACCAATCGGCAAAGCAGTCGCCACACTCTGGTGCCAGCGGTCGCCCGAAGAGCATTGGCTGCGCGACGTTCTCAGTACTGCCGCATTTGGCGCAACGCACCTCGACCATGTTCTCAGCGCGCATCACTCCTCCTTGCCCCACTTGGCGCGTTTGAGTTGCTGGTGCGCGGCGTTCAGTAGCTCCTTGACCTCTTCACGTTGCTCGCGGAGTGCGTCGATCTCACCGTTGAGCCGAGTGAGTTCTGCCTCGCACTTGCGAACCGTGGCGAGCGCGTCCGCGCGTGCTTGGAACACGGGGTTCTCCACGACTCTAGATCGCATCGGGCACCTCCTCCGCGAACTCGAAAACCCAGGCCCCGTCGACTTCAACGGGATTCATTCGGAACAGGCCGCCGCCCGCGTACGTGCATGGGCCCGTTCCGCCCGCCTTGAATGCTTCTTTGGAATCCGAAAGCCACCGACCCACGCATGAGAACGCGACGGCCGACGACGGAGCGCCGGCGTCCTTGTAGTCCGCTGGCGTGGCCACGTGCCCGCAGGCGGGGCACTTGAACCGCCACGCCATCTGGTCCTCGCCGAAGAGCCGAACACCCTTCGAGTGCCACTCGTCGCGAGTCATGACGGTCACCCCATCCCCACGATTTCGGCGAGCTTGTCGAGCCGCTTTCGGATCCCTTTGCACGCTTCAACGAAGCCGCCGATCGACCCGCTAAGCCCGAGCACGTTCCGCGCGTCATGCAAGATGAGCTCGTACCTTTCCGCTTCCCTCTCAGCGAACCGAAGCTCGTCCTGCAGCTCAACCATCTCCTCGCGGACCGCGCTCTCTGCGATCGCAATGCTGTCGTCACACGACTCGATCACGTTCTCGATCACCGCGGCCGCGCGCTTCGCCTGCTCCATGAGCCGCTCCCGATAGTCGGCCCACTCCTCGGCGGACCAGTTCTCGTCGGCGAGGCGACGAATAGGCTCGACTTCCAGAGCACGGATCTCCTCGGCGACGGAGTTCGCTTCGATGGTGTAGTCAAACATCTGCGCTCCTCAGCGGCATGATCATCGCCATGTACTCAAGTCGTTCGGCTTCGGCTGCGTCTAGCTTCGCGTCGATTCGAAGCGGCTGAAGCGATCCGAGGTGCCCAATCGACACCCGCTTCGACGGCATCTTCTGAAGACAGCGCGCGAGGATCTTCCGGTTGAGTCCGACCTTCGCAAACTTCGATGCTCCGTTCGTGGCGATGGCCTCGCCACCCTTTCGACGGTCCGACTTTCCGGACAGAAGAAGCTGCGTCCCGTCGCATGAAAGCGCGATGCCGAACTCGGAGAAAATCCCGACGCGACGTAGCGACTTCGAGAAGTCCTCGCGGTCGACGATGGTCACGGAGTCTGTCGACTGAATGAGCTTCCCGAGATTGGGGAAGTTCTGTTGGGCAAGCCGCACCTGCATGACCGCGGACTCGTCGCCCGTTGTGGTCCGTGCGAATGCGTAGTCCGGATGCGTGACGACAAGGTCCGCGGTCTCGGCAGCACCGAGAAGCTCAAGGAGTGCGGGGACACTCGGCAGCGGAAACGTCAGACTGCGTGCCTTCGAGATGGGCTTCGGATCTTCGGTGCCTTGCCACTCGGTGATGTCGGTGCGCACGGTCGCGGAGGCGAGCCCCGCGGAGTTCGCACCCATGGCGCAGATCCCATGCTTGGAAAGCTCGAGCCGTACGCCATGGAGCGCGGGTCGGGTCGCGTCGGTCGCGGCCATGTGCTCGACAAGGCTGATCGCGAGCGCAAGATCCTTCGCGGTGACGCGGTGCCACGTGCACTCTTCGTGCGGCTGCGGACGTGCGGGGAAATCAGAGGCGTCGAGAGCGCCAACGTCGAAGCTCCCGCCATCGTGAGTGACGGTTGCGCGGGCGTCGCCAACCTCGATCTTGATGTCAGCCTTCGGGAGCTGCCTCACGAGTTTCGAGAGCGCGTCGTATTCGAGGAGCGCCTCGCCTTCCGCGTGCACCTTCGCCGCGCCACCGCGCTCCGCGCCGACGTAGAGATCGGTGCCAGCAACGCGGAGGTAGCCACCCGACGCACGAAAGAGCGCGTGGTGCAGCGTGTGCACGCTGGACTTTGGATCGATGGCGCTTCCAGCCGCGGCGAGGAGCGAGCTGAGCGTGTCGCGTTCGACCGTTACCGCGAAGGTCATGGGAGCCTCACGATTCGAAGCCCCTCGGCTTCCAACGCATCCCATAGACACTCGCGCACCCAGTGGCGTGCCGACCCACCTACTGATTCAAAGTCCGCGTCGGCTTTGCGGATCGCTCGCGTTAGGTCGCGCAGTAGATCGGGCGTGAGCTCGTTTCGAATCGCCTCCGCGAGCAGGCCAAGCCCTTCGCACGCCGCGGCGCTGAAGTCCCGGCGGTGTTCGTCGATCGTGTCCGCATCGCGACGATTGAGGAAGAAGCGGGCCGTAACTTTGACCGCCTCTTTCATCGCCTGCTCCAGTCAACAAACTCACTCTCGAGAGAGTCGAGCTCCCGCTGCTCTTCCCGCACCCGCTTTCGTAGGCATTCGATCGATTGTGCGATTCGCTGCCGCCTGAGCTCCAGCGGACTCCCCTCTGCGGCGGCTTCGGGGAAGTACTTCTCAACGAAATGCCGCACGATGAATCGGCGTCCGGTATTCGCGGACTCGAGTCCGACGATGGGCTCGTTCCACCGCGGCATTTCCCGAAGCACGAAGCACTCACTGCCGACCAGTGCATCTGCGCTCGCCACGCCAAAGACGGTCATCAGCTCCGCGAGGTACGTGGCCTGCATCTGCTTCCCGCGCTCTCTCTTGCCCTGCTCGTCGCGCCCAAGGACGAGGCCGCCAAATCCTTGATGGGTTCCATCGAGATCGAGATAGACCCAAACCGTGTGGAAATAGTCTCGGTCCAGTTGACTCTCGACGGACTTGATTACACCTCGTTCACGAGTCTTCACGGCATCACCTCAGTACTTGCGTTTTCTGCAACAGCCCCGAGCTTCGCGCGAAGCTGGCGGGCGAAAGCTTCGACGTCCGCATACGACGCGAACGGGCCTCCCATTCGGGTCCAGTCTGGGGCGCGCCCGCGAAGCTCCGCGTCGAGGAGCTCCAGGAGAACCCGACGCTCGAGGTCGCTGAGGGCGACCCTAGCGAGCAGTCCCGGGAATGCGTTGACCGCGAACGCGAAGAGCTCCATCGCCTTCGGATCTCCGCCGCGTGCAGCTGCGACTAAGCCACCGTCCTCGAAGACTTGCGACAGTCCGAGGGGTTGGTTGTGCGCTACGCGCACCGGCAATGTCAGACCAGACTCGGCCAGCAGCCGCCGACCCTCTTCGACGTCGACTTCAGCCACCGGTCACCCCCTCCGTTACGAAGTCTTCGAGTGCCGCGAGGCGACGTTCGAAGTCGTCCATTCGCTTTTGGTAGGTGCACTCATCGAGCTCCCGACTCAGGCGGCGAATGAGCTTCTTCGCCTCGCGCATCTCCGCTTCCGTACGAAGCTTCGCTTTCATGAGCCGCTCTCGCTCGCGTGTCGCGATCCGCGCCTCGTGCGGCGTGAGGCGCGAGCACAGTCGGTCGTTGACCGATGCGAGCTTCATGGCGATTTCACTCAGGCTTTGAGCAAGATCTTCGCGTTGGTCTTGAGCATCGTCGAGCTCACGACGGAGCTCCCTTCGATCCAGGTCGCTCACAGCTTCCCCTCCGCGTAGTCGACGACCGCTACGGCCAGCGTGTCCGCATGCTCACGTAAGAACTCGGCGAGCGCCTTGTGGTTCGGGAGGTTTGCGGAAGCCCAGACGAGCTTCTTCGCGACGAAGTGGACAGTCTCGATCGTGAACCACAGCTCGACCGACGTGCTCTCGTCGCGGGACTTCGCCATTCGCGCGAGCTTCTTGAGCGCCGGGGTCACAGCTCCCCCTTCAAAAAAAGCGCGACGCGCTCCCGGATGTGGCGCCATCGATCCGCGGCGCTGGAGTTCAGGATCCCGCGGTCGCTCGACTTCCGCAGCGTCGCTTCGAGATCATCGCAAGCCAACGCGAGGGACTCGAGCATCGCGACAGCGTCCTTTGCATCGCTCGGATCCTTCGCCGGAGGAGTAGCGAGGATCGATTCGCGCAAGCGGTCCGCGTGATCGCGGATCGACTTCACCAGCGCGCACGACCGGGCGAGGGTTTCCTTTCCTTCGTTCATCGGATCCCCAGTCGGTTGGCGTGGGCGAGGAAGGAGTGACGCGCGTTCTGCGCGCTCCACGTGGGAACGATGCAGCTTGCGATGTAGGGATGGACGGGGTCGGCGTCGGGCACCTCTTCGTCCAACCGAAGCTTTGCGATCTCTACCGCGAGCAACGAGTTGTCGATGCTTCGTACGGCCTCGCACATGGGCTTGAGATCGAACCGATCTGCAATCGCGTTGTGCACGATCCCTTCGATCTCTCGAACGGTGGGGCACAGGATCTTGAGGGGTCGAACGATGTCTCCGACGTACGCCTCGGCGGCGTCATGCATCAGCGCGAGCCGCTGGATCTCCTTGTCGTGCCCGCGGAGCTGCGCCTCGATGGCACACAGCACCGAGTGCTCCGCGACTGAGTAGAGGCCCACGTGCCCGTTGAACCGGTTCGTGTAGGCAAGCGAGAACGCGATGTCTTCGAGAACAATCTGCGACGGGTCGGGATTGAGGAAGTCGATGCGTTTCCCGCTCCGCGTTTTCATGGGGCTGCGAGCGGCGGTCGTGTCAACCTTCGTGAGCGTGGTGGTCACGCCGCCTCCTTTCCTGCGCGGTTCAGGCGGGCGGCGAGCAAGCCGTACGGCTCGTCGAACCCGAGCAATCGGAGCGACAAGAGGTCTTGCGCGTTCGACTGCTTCACCATCGCGCGCAGCCACGCGACCGCGATCTCGACGAGGATGTCTTTCGCGTCGACGGGCGGGAGATCGATGAGGTGTTCGCACCGCGCGGCGATGCACGCCATCAGCACCTCGACGAACTCGCTGAGCTCGCACCCTTGAAGCGCGGCCGCGAAGTTGTTCGCCCGCTCCTGCGCGATCGGCAGCGGGAAGAGCTTCGCGAACGAAGGCACCATCGCGTCCGCGGCGGCGCGTGCTCGGTCGTGGGGAATCATCTCGGTCACGCAACCTCCTCGTGGTGAAGCGAAAACAGTTGGCCTCGGAGCTCCTCCAGCTGGCGTGTCGCATCGGCTGTGGCCGAGGGCTTGTTCACCTGCTGGATCAAACGCAGCGCGAGCTCGAGCTTTGCGAGTTGTCGACCCTTCGGGTCGGTCGTGATGGGGTCAAAACGATCGAAGCCGTCGGAACCGACACCTGACTTCAGGTGCCAGCATGCGTGGCAGTTCGAACAGAGACCGATGATCGGCCACTGGTTTGGGTACTTGAATGCGCTGCGGGGCGCGAAATGGTGGAGCTCAATCGGGCCGTAGGCGCCGCACCGATAGCAGTGAGCCTTCTCCGGTGAAGAGAGAGGAACGCTCCACGGTTGCGCGATGTCGCGCCAAGAGACCGAGCGCACATGTTTCCCGCAGTCGAGGCAGACCTCTCGAAAGTTCGTGCCGCGGCCATCGTGAAAGCGTCTTAGCTCCGTTCGCGCATGCCCACACGGCGGTAACAGCTTCGCCGAGAGTTCTTGTGATATGGCTGCCATTAGTTTGATTCCCCAAGCGCGCGGAGGGTCGCGCTGTCGAGCTGGTCGACGTCCTCGCCGACAAACCCTGTGGCACCCACGTTCGCGAAGCGGCCGCCGTTCTTTTTCCGGAGCTGGTACAGGACGTACCCGTCACCCGCCTCGACGGGCTTCGCGAACGGCACGAGCGCGGGGATGAATAGGTGCTCGTCGCACGCGCGCTCCTGATCCTTCGCGCTGATGTAGCGACCCTTGCGCTCGCACCGCCAAAGGCCCGGCCCGTCGCCGTCAACGATCGGCGTGGAATGCACGCACGTCCGACAGCTCACCGGCGGCACCGCGCCCTCGTGGCAAACGTCCTTCGCCGGGCACCATCCGCAGGGGATCCCAAACGGGTCGTCCGAGTAGCGTGTCAGCGGCTCCGTCGCTCGAAGCACTCGCTCCGCCTTCGCGCGAAGGCGCTCCCACTCTTTCTTGTCGAAGCGGATCCACTCGAAGTGGATGAAATCGGTGGCCTTGCTGACCGCGATGTAGGCCGCGCGCTTGAGCTTCGCGAGCGCCATGTACACCTGCATCTGCGCGTGATGCTCGGGCTTCGCGACCTTCACACCCTTTTCGCGGAGGGCTTTGAAGCTCTTGTCGTTGTGCGTTTTCATCTCGCACACGGCCCAGCTTTTTGGCGCCTCGAGGAATCCGCGGGCGACCCCGTCGAGCGAGCCGCCGAAGTGATCGCCAAGCGTGTAGTACTCGTATTGTCTACCGGCCCGTCGAGGGTCAGCGTTGTGCACCTCGATACCGATCGCGCGGAGCTCTCTGACGATGCGCGCTTCTTCGCGCTCGCCGGTGTCGAAGAGCCGGAGCATGCGGCCGGACCAGTCTGGCGTGACGCACCAGCGGAAGACGTACCAGAGATACCGCGTGCACTCCTTGCCAATGAGGCTCGCCCCCAGATGTCGCCGCCCAAGACGAGGCGACTGACGCTCCTCGTAAAGGCGATAGATCGCGTCGACCGTGGGCGAGCGAAATCCGGGGAGCTTGGCCATTAGCGCTGCTGCCAGGGGGGCGCGTCGCTCTTGGCGGCGGAGGCTTGTGTGGTCTTCGGCGCGTCGCCGATCTTCTTGTAGCCCTTGAGTTCGTTCTCAAGTTCGCCCGTGTCTTTGCGCTTCTTCTGAACAACGCGGATCTGCAGCGGCTTGCCGTGCAGCTCCTCGCTGTCCTGCGGTTGGTACACATCGACCGCCCGAC
>JBCDAA010000411.1:0-7867 GCA_039186435.1 Myxococcota bacterium
AGTCAGTAGTAGCCAACCTGATTTGTTGACATCGACGATCGGCGGATCCCGAGCCGGCCAATTGCAGCTGGGTTCAGAGCCGCCCTGATCGCTGACATCGCGATCGGCCGGATCCAGCCGCGTCGGGATCAGAGCTGACATCGACGATCGTGCGGGTCCCGGACTCACCAGAGCTGTGGGTTCAGTTGCAAACCCACCTGATTTACTGACATCGACGATCGTGCGGGTCCCGGACTCACCGAGACATGCGTACCAGCGACCGATCACGCTCGGCACCAACCTGGTCAGCGATGTCAATAGAATCAGGTGGGCTGCTAAATGCAAATCAGGTGGGCTGCTATTTCCGCGAGTATCGAGGGAGTAGGCGTGGTTCGGCGGCCGGGAATGGCCGCCCGCGCTGATCGCGTTTCGCTAGGGTCATGCTCGCCGGAGTTCTTGCGCTCGTTGTCTTCGCTGGGTTCGCGATCCAGAAGGCGGTGCGCGACGAGCGCTTTACGTTGGCCATGCTTCTCGTTGGCGCCCTCGTCGTCGGCGCTGGGGTCGCGACGTTCGTTCATTTCACCTTCGCGGCGCGCCTCGGCCTCGATGCATCCGACGCCCTCTGCGAGGAGCTTGCGCGCGCGGCTCGGCACCACTGCTACGAAGCGGTCCGTCTGCAAGGGCGGGTGGCCTGGGGGATGTCCAAGTCCATCCTCGCGATCGAAGTCCTCGTGGTGCTTGTCCTCGGCGCGTGCCTCGCGTGGATGATTCGAGCCCGCGCGACTGGAAACACCCTTCGCACGCCCACCGAGTTCTAACCTCTCTAAAACTCAGGCCACCAGCGAGTCGGCAGACCCTCCGTTTGCAGGAGCGCAGCGATGTCCATCGCAACCGCCACCAGACAGTGCACTAAGAACCCGCCCCAGATACTCCGGGTTCGCATCGACAGTGTTCCCAGAAAGACACCCGCGAAGATCGCCGCCACGGTTTCCGGAAACTCCTTGCCGAAGTGAATCATCACGTAAGGCACGACCATCGCGAAGATCGCGGTCGACCCCATGAGCGTCTTCCCCGCCCGCAGCCACCACCCGCGAAAGAAAAACTCCAAACTCAAGAACTGCAAAATGTAGAAGAACTCCCAAAAGAGGAAGTCAAACCACGAACGCTCCGAGCTCTTGTAGAAGGGGTAGTAGCTCGAAAACCCCTCCGTGAAGCTGACAACCACCACCGCGACCAGCACCACCGCAAAGGCCAGCAGGTAGATCCACAGGTGTTCCCAAAACCCTTTGGTGCTGAGGTTCTGGTCCCGAATGCGATGGCCGCTCAGCCGAATCGTGATCATCGGAAACACCAAAAACCCGAGCACCCGCCAGATGGCCCAGTAGGTGTGATTCGAAAGCTCCCACCACGGTCCGCCGCGCCAGTCCTGAAAGAACGTGCCCGCAAGCGTTCCGTCGAGCTCGAGGTCGATCAACCAGCCGACGACCTGGTGAAGCACGCGCGGAACGCCGACGTACTCCATCAACGTCAGAAAGAGCGCGCCGCTGCAAAACGCAATCAGCGGCCGGTAGTCGTAGGGGAGTCCCGCGTCGCGGCGAGCCTGTCGCTCCTCCTCCGCCTCGGCGTCCATGGCCCGCCAGGTCTCGAGAAAGAACCGCCGCGGGTGGAGCTCCTTAAGTCGCCCCGCGACGCTCACTTCGCTCGCTGTGCTCCCTGACGGAGACGAAGAACCGCGCGCTCCTGCCCGATCAACACGATCGTCTCGTAGAGCCCGGGGCTTCGCGTCCGCCCGGTCAAGGCAACGCGCGCCGGCTGCGCCACGTGCTTCATCTTGAGCTCTTCCGCTTCGATCCACTTCGTCACTGCGGCTTCGAGCGTTTCCGCGTTGAAGGGCGACGCGGTTTCGACGAGGGTCGCAAGCTTCTCAAGGTTCGACACGTAGTCCGGCACGAGGAACTTTCGCTGCGCCTTCTCTTCGTACTCGATCTCCTCGCGAAAGAAGTAGTCGAGGTCCGCCGCGAGATCCTGAAGCGTCGTTGCCCGAAGCTGCACCGGCACGAGCGCAGCGCGAAGAGTGGGGTCGTCTGCGCGAACGGTGAGACCCCGCGCCTCAAGGAAGGGAACGACCTGCGCGGCGAGCGCCGCATCGTCGATCGCCCGAAGGTGCGTCGCCTGCACATGCGCGAGCTTCTTCGGATCCCACCGGCTCGAGGTCTTGCCGACACTCTTCCAGTCGAATTTTTCGATCAGTTCCTGACGCGTAAAGATCTCGTCGTCGCCGTGCGACCAGCCGAGGCGCGCGAGGTAGTTCAGCACTCCGTCGGGTACGTAGCCCCCATCGCGATAGTCGGTCACCGCAACCCCCACTCCGGGAGAGCGCTTCGAAAGCTTCTTCCCTCGCTCGTCGAGGACCATCGGCAGGTGCGCAAACTCCGGCCGCGGCACGCCGGCCGCGTCGTAGAGCATCAGCTGCATCGGCGTGTTGACGAGGTGGTCGTCGCCGCGCGTCACGAGCGTGATGCCCATCGTGTGGTCGTCGACAAAGCAGCCAAAGTTGTAGAGGGGCAGGCCGTTCTGCCGAATGAGCACGAAGTCCTGCTGCTCCTTGTTCGGGTAGTCGACGCGCCCGTAGACGAGATCATCCCAGCCGGTCTTGCCCTCGCGCGCCGTCTTGAAGCGGACGACATGCGGCTGGCTCTTGTCGCCGTCGGTGCGGTCGCGCCAGGGCGAACGAAACTTGAAACCCCGCGAGCCGTGCTCCTTTTCGTAGGCGGCGCGCTGCGTCTGAATCTCTTCCTTGGTCGCAAAGCAGCGGTAGGCGTGTCCCGCGTCGATCAGCTTGTCCGCCCACTCCGCGTAAAGCGCGGTTCGCTTCGTCTGAAAGTAGGGACCGAAGTCGCCGCCCACGCCGGGTCCCTCGTCCCAGTCGAGCTCGAGCCAACGCAGTGACTCGAGAATGATGTCGACGGACTCCTGGGTGCTTCGTTCTGCGTCCGTGTCTTCAATGCGAAGGACGAAGCTGCCGCCGTGCTTGCGGGCCCACAGCCACGCGTAGAGCGCGGTGCGAACGCCGCCGATGTGAAGGTATCCCGTCGGGCTAGGCGCGAAACGAACGCGAGGCGAAGTCATGGGAGCCCTCTAGCCATCCTCTTGGCAGCGGTCAACGATGTTGCTTCGTGGGGCGAAGCCCAAGCCCGTGGTACGGGGCCCGCGGTCTAGAACGTCGCGCCGATAGTGGCCATCCCGCCGCCACGAGTGGGCGCCAGACTCACGTCCACCGCGGGTTGCCGCCTCATCCGGAGGTTTCGAGTGAGCCAGTAGGTCAGCGCGAAGCCACCCGCGGCACCGAGCGCGCCCGCGCCAAACACGGGACCCGCCTCAAGGTCGTCGCCTTGAATGAGCGCAACGAGGCCAATGCCGAGGCCTGTGCCCGTGAACGTTCCGAGGTCGATCAGCACCGCTCTTCCGCGGGTGAAATCGATCGAGCGAGTGAGAAAGCCCGCGACCGTCGCGGCGGCCGCATTCGCCACCAGCAGACCTCCCATCAGGCCCTGCAGCTGACCTTCGCTGCCATCGATGTCGTAGGCGTCCACCGCCGCATAGATCTGTGCGATGACAACGCTCGCGGCGATCATGAAGGAGTCCATGATGGCGACGTCGCCGGCCGTGGGGGAAACGGTGAAATCGAGGATGGCGGCTGCGACGAGGGAGAGCGCGTGTCCCGTTAGGAAGCTCGCCATCGTTCCTCCACGGGTTGCACTCACGGTGTCGAAGCTGTCCTCGTCAAAGGTCGCGCCGAGGGCGGTGAAGAGCAGCCATCCGTTGTAGTAGCCCCAGCGGGGAAGGGTGCTGTAGAGCTGGTTCTGGCCGGGCGAGACGCCGCGTCGGGTGAGGGCGAGGGTCGTCCCAAGACCGATGCCGCCACCGATGAGGAGTGTTGCCGTCCAGATGCGCGCCCCGCTGCACTCCGCCGCAAAGCAGAGGGTGACGCCCGCTGCGGTTCCGAAAATTGTCTGGTTCGCCGTCATCTCTGCGCGCGCCAGCCCGGTTCGAGGTTCGCCCGAGCGCGATTGAATGCTGACGCGTTTGCCCATTCGTCGGAGCAAACGGCGTGCTTCCACGGCTGCGGGATGGTCCGGATGTGCGCGAACGAGCTGCCGGAGAAGCGCGATCGCGAGCTCGTCATCATCGGCGGCGAGGGCGAGTGCGGCCTCGTGATAGAGGTGCCAGCTTGGGTCGTCGGCGGCGGCCTCGCGACTGGTGGTGACGTCCGTGGTCTGTGCCCCCGTTAGCGACGCGCCCGTTTCCGAGGGGGGATTCGGAACGGGGCCTTGGGGGTGAACGGTTTCCTCGTGTTCGGGTTCCTCGAGTTCGCCCGCTTCGTCGGTAGCAGCGCTCGGATCGTCGCTCGGGGCCGTGCCCTCCTCCGATGGGTCCGACGCGTTCGGCGCGGGTCTTTCCTCAGTCGCGGGCGCTTGCGCCTCCGCGGAAAGTGATGCCCCGAGGAGGAGCAGCACTCCCCCGATAGCTTTCCCGAGCATCCCAGCCCATTGTGACCAGTCGCGGCAGCGACCTCCAGGTTATTCGACACACCTGCATGGATCATGGGAGCGTGCACCCCGCGATGAAACGCTTGCCGCTGAAAACCGCTGCGGCGCGGATCCGTGAAACTCGCCGCGCCGGAGGAAAGCGAAGCCCGAGCCCGTTCTTCTTTGTCTGTGGCGCGGGGATCTCGGTTCCCTCGGTTCCTCTCGCGTGGTCCATCGAGCGGGAGTGTTGCTCTCGCGCCGAGGACCTCGGGCTCTCCTCGGGGCTGCCGCCCGACGACGACGCGGGCGCGTACTCCTTTTGGCTCGAGCAGGCCTACCCGGATCCGGATCAACGGCGCGCGTACTTTCGAAGCAAGATCGAACGGCAGCCGCTCACCGACGCGAACCTCCGCCTCGCACATCTTCTGGCGGACGGCGCGCTCTCGCGCTTGCTCGTGACGCCGAACTTCGATGATTTCGTGAGTCGTGCGCTTCACCTCTTTGGCGATGCGCACGTGGTTTGCGACCACCCGGCGACGACGGCACGCATCGATCTAGACGCTGACGACGTGCAAATCGTGCACGTTCACGGAACCTACTGGTTCTACGATCTCGTTAACACGGACCTCGAGATTCACGAGCGCGCCCAGGGAATGCGCGCCGGTCCGGGGATGGGTGAGCTTCTCGCCGACCTCTTGCGCGCGCGCTCGCCGCTCGTCCTCGGGTATTCCGGCTGGGAAGGCGACGTGATCATGACCGCGCTAAAGCGGCGTCTGCGAAAGCCGCTCAAGCATACGCTCTACTGGTTTTGCTATCGGGAAGGCGCGGTCGAGTCTCTCCCCTCCTGGCTTTGCAAACATCCGAATGTTTGCTTTGTGATGCCGCCCGAAGGCGAAGCGCTTCCGGCCGATCGCGTCTTCGATGAGCTGCTGCGGGTGTTTAAAGTCGACGCGCCGCCCCTCACCCGAGACCCTCTCGGTACCTTTGCCGCACGTCTTCGGCATGCGATTCCGCCCCGTCCGCCCAAAGCGCCGCCCGATCTTTATTTCTTCGACGATGTGCTTCGGCGCGTCGAGCGCGCCATCAAACTCGCGGGCGAGGACGCGCAGCGGATCGATCGCCGCGTGGATACGGTGCGGGATGCGGTTCGCGCGGGTCGTTACGACCTCGCAGCGCGGCGTGCCAACGGCATCTCGCTGCGAGCGCTGAAGAAGGAACAGCTCGCGGGCCTTCTCGATGCCCTTTGGGCGGCGGTTGCGCGCGGCGGTCGCGCGGCGAGTGAGGACCTTCGGCTCTACGATGCGTTTCTTCGGGTGGTCGACGAGCGACCGAGCGCACCCGTGAAGATGGGACGTCTCGCGAGCGTGTGGATCGGACGCGCGGCGGCGACCTTTCGCCTTGGGCATCACCGAAAGACGCAGCGCATTGTGGCGGAGGCGATCGAAGCGTTTGGCCCCGACCTTTCGAGGATGCCTCGTGCGCACCATCGACTTCTGGCGATCCGAGCCCGGGCGCTCGCGGCGGAGGGGCGAGGGGGTGCAGCGCTCGAGGCCTACGAGGAACTCCTGACCCGCTTTGGCAAAGCATCCGAAACCCGGCTTCGGGCGGCGGTCGTCGGAAGCGGGCGAGAGCGCGCGGCGCTCCTGATGAAGCTCGAGCACTACGACGAGGCGAAAGAACATCTCGATGCGCTGGTGCGGCGTTCCCTTCGCGTACGTTCGCTCGAGCACGAGCTCGCGACGCTCTACGCGTTGCGATCGGAGCTTCACGAAGCGCTCGGCAACAAGGACGAGGCCGCCGAAGACGCGGAGCGTGCGACGGAGGTTCTCGCGTCCCTTGCGCAGGCGCCGCGGCCTTCGGGCTATCCGCCTCCCGCGTCCGACCCGCTTCGAAAGAGCAGCGACGAGTTTTAGCGATACACCTATCATCTCCGGATGGGCATCGGTTTTGGCGAGCTGCTGATCTGCGGCGGGATCGTGATCCTCATGGTCTTCGCAGCAGCGATCTGGTTTGTGGTCTCACGACAGCACGGCGCGCCGATTCGTGCTCCGATGCCCGCAGGCGCTGCGCCGCCGATTCCCACCGCACCTGGTTCGCGGCAGGTCATCTTCTTTCTGCGCTTCGAAGGCGAGGAGGACGAGTCCTACGTCCGCGACATCGTTGCTCGCCATCCGGCCATTCGCGATGCTGCCGGTGTTCGGGAAGCCGCCCTCGACCTCGTGCGAGCCGCTTCGACCGCGACCCACGTGTTTGTCGGCCCGGCGAGCGAAGCTCCTGGCGGGCCGACCCTCGCGCGATGCGGACTGCCTGGCGGCGTCGTCGCTGGGTTTCTCGTTCACTCCACCGCGGTGCTCAGTACCGTCGCGGACGACCAGGACCTCGGCAAGGTGGTTGGAGAGCTTCGAGCCATCGCTGCCTGGACCGACGCTCGCTTTGCCGGGGCGCAGCTGGCGCTCGCGAACGCGACTCTCGACGCCGCCGCGCCAGCGCTCGTTGCAGTTCGCAAAGAAACCCGTCCCGGCCATCAACTCTGCGCGTTCTGTGCGCACGCGTTTCCGGCCCACGACACCCGCTGCCCCAACTGTGGTGCCCCGGCTTCGTCCTGATCGCGAGCTCTTGACGCGACCACGGCGAGGGATCAGGTTCCGCGGCCGATGGTTGTGAAGGCGCGTTTTCTGAGCGAGGAGTCCTTTGGACCGTCGCTCGCCGTGCGCCGGTGGCGACTTCCAAGCGGTCTTCGCATCGTTGCGCTCCCCGATTCGAGCGCGCCGGTGGTGAGCTACCAGACCTGGCTTGGGGTTGGCTCTCGCCATGAAGTGAAAGGCAAGACCGGCCTCGCGCACTTCTTTGAACACCTCATGTTCAACGAGACCTCGACGCATCCCCAAGGGGAGTTCGATCGCCTGCTCGAAGAGGTCGGCGCGGAGAGCAACGCGGCGACCTGGACCGACTGGACCTGCTTTTACGAGAACCTTCCGGCGCGCGAGCTACCCCTTGCGATCGAGCTGGAGGCGGACCGCCTCGCCAACCTGGTGCTGCAGCACGATCCCGTGGAGAGCGAGCGCCAGGTGGTGATGAGCGAACGGCGCGATCGGATCGATGACGACGTGGACGGTCGCGCGGGCGAAGCGCTCTGGGCGACGGCGTTTCGCAAACATCACTACCGGCACCCGACGCTTGGCTGGATGCGCGACATTCGCCGCTTTGCGGTGCGCGATTGCGAGCGGTTCTACCGGACCTGGTACGCCCCGAACAACGTCGTGCTCGCGATCGCGGGACGCTTCGACGAGCGTTCGCTTCTCGCGCAGATCGCGGACTCGTATGGTGCGATGAAAAAGTCGCGGCTGCCGCGCGAGGCG
>JBCDAA010000412.1:0-7857 GCA_039186435.1 Myxococcota bacterium
ATGATAAGTTGTGTTTTGCAACTCAAATGGAGGCGCGATGACGAAAGCGTTCGTTCTCTACCACTCACCCGGCGCGCGATCCGGGCGCACGAAGATGATGCTCGATTTGATCGGCGCGGAGTACACGCTCGTCGAAGTCGACATTCGCGCGAACGAAAACCGCAGGGCTGAATACCTTGCGATCAATCCCTTCGGTGTCGTTCCAACGCTCGTGCACGGAGACCGCGTCATCCTGGAGTCGGCAGCGCAGCTGATGTACCTCGCGGATCACTTCCCCGAGTGTGGCTTGGCCCCGCCGTTGGGGGATGAGCGGCGTGCGACGTACTTCGAGCTCTTCGTGCTCGCCCCGGCAACGATGGAGCCGCTCGTGATTCGTGCGTGGCGGAACCCGAACGCCCCGGAGTCGAAGAAGACGATTCGCGAGGCACTCGGGCTCTGGGCGGACCGCTTCGACGGTCCGTTCTTTCTCGGAGCGGAGATGAGTGCGCTGGATGTCTTCGTGCACTGGTCGCTGCGCTTTTTTGATGCGCAGGCGCTTGCGGAGTACCCGGACTTGGCCGCATATCGTACTCGTATGGACGGGCGCCTCGACTGGAACGGGTACTAGCTTGGTTCCTCCTCTAAACAAGGAGCGTCGGTCTCGCTGTCCGATCAACCACGCGATCGAGCTCGTCGGGGATCGCTGGACGATGCTCATTGTCCGCGACATGGTGTTTCATCAAAAGAAGAGCTTTTCGGAACTGCGCGCGATGAATGAAGGGATCTCGTCCAACATTCTCACCGACCGACTTGTCCGCCTGGAGGACGCCGGTATCGTCGAAAAGATCCCCGACCCGGACGACGGGCGCCGCTACAGCTACGAGCTCACGAAACACGGGCGCGGTCTGATTCCCGTTCTGCTCGAGCTGATGGTCTGGAGTCGAAAACACACCGCGGACGTCGACGTTTCGAGGGCGGTGGTGAAGAAGATCGAAGCCGATCGAAACGCTGCGGTTGCGGAGATTGAGCGGCGCTTGGACGTGCCGGCGGACCGCTAACGGCGGACCGCTAACGACAGACGGGCCGGCCACCCTCTTCCGTACAGCCCTCGGGACAGTAGTAGCGGTGAAGTTCCGGTCCTCCGTCAAAGGGATTGGTTTCGCAAAGGGCGACTTCGTCTTCCGCGACGCACGCATCGGGGGTGAGGCAGGGTTCAAACTCGGGGTAGCACTCAAGGGTTGATCGATCACAGATCGTTGAGCTGCCGGCACACCACGCAATCTGAATCGTGCCTCGCTCGGAACAACGCCGGGCGATCCCCAGATCGTCCGCGCAGGATTGTTCGCCCGGCGTATCGCAGAACTCCGTGGCGGGGTCGAAACAGTCGGCGCCGCTCCCGTCAAGGAAGTCATGGCAGATGTCGTCATCGTTGCAGCGCGCGGTCCACTCTCGTCCGCATCGTCGAAGACGGAGCGAAGCGGGGGTCGTACACCGAAGCCGGTCGGTACGGGGAGCGAGGTCTCCCTCCACCTCGACGGCGGCTCGCCAGATGCACACCCCGGCTGAACCGCAGCTCACGCACTCGTCTTCGGGGCTGCAGGGGTCCTCGTAGAGAATGCCATCGTCCTCGCTACACCGGAGGCGCGCTCGGCCGTCGGAGGAACAGAGGAGTCCTGACGCGCAGGGTGCAGCCGACGGCGAGACGCACCGAGACTCGTCCTCCTCGCGTACGCAGGTTGCGTCAGGCCATCGCGACGTGCATTCCAGGCCGCGACGAAATCGCGGGGGGTCGTTGGGATTGAGCGGGATGGCGTCGATGCACTCCCCGACGCGAGCGGTTCCCTCACAGCGGGGCGCGTCGTCCTCATCGTGGTCGCAGGGGAAGAGAAAGGGGGAAACGCACGCGGCGTTGCGGACGTCAGCAGCAGGACTCCAGTCGCGGCACGTCGTCGATGGGCTGCATCGCTCCTCGATTCCCGTGGCGCAGTCGATCACCGCGATTGCGGACACGCAGGCGCGAAGAGTTCCGGGGTCGAGGCAGGGGTCTGGAGCGGCGTCGGCGGCGTCGTCCGACGAGTCGACGCTCGAATCGACGCTCGAGTCAGCGACGCTCGAGTCAGCGACGCTCGAGTCAGCGACGCTCGAGTCACCGATGCTCGAGTCCGCGCTCGCGTCACCGATGCTCGAGTCTCGGACGGGGGTGTCCGAAGCATCCGGCGCCGCGTCAACACCGGCGTCGACCGATCCGTCTCGCACAGGCGCGTCGGTGCCGCATCGACACAGAGCCATCAGGAGTGCGATGCCAACGCTCGACTGGAGCGCGACATCACCATTCTTTCCTCGAAGCACGTTGTCCTCCGCGACGTACGCCGCCCAACCGGATGGAAGGAATCCATCGCAGTTCGGGCGGTTGGTAGCGTCGGACTTCCGTTCCGTTCAAAGGGGATCGAGAAAACGACGTGCTCTAGCGTCGCCGCCGTGCGACCCAGGCGAGCAGCGCGAGGAGCGCGATCGGAGAGCTGCTTCGCCCGCTCGCCGAGCAACCATAGTCGGCGTAGCCGTTCGGGTCGTAGCCGGGGTTGTCGTCGAGGGCCTTCGTGTATGCGGCGTCGAGCTGAACCTTTTGGTCGTCGTTCTGGTCACCCATGAGATGAATACGGCCGACCTCTTCGATCCCTTCGCTGAGTAGCGCGCCTTCCACAAGTTCATAGCCGAGAAGAGCGAAGGTACGTCCGCGATAGAAGATGGGTCGAGCGTTGCCGTACCAGTCGACGCAGGAAACGAGACAGCGGTCATCTTCCGCGTCATCCGTTGAGTCCAGGTAGCCGAGGCGCGTCAGCGCGAGGTTGCTCGAGTCGACAAAGGCGATGGATGCGGAGCCGTGGTAGAGATGGCGATAGCCGGCGCCCGCCGAGCGGATCGGAAGAGCGAGCGTTCCTTCGTTTGCGGACCGTGCCTTGTAGAAGAACCCGTGGCTGCGCAGTTCCCCCTGGCTCGCGCCCTCTTCCACGATTTGATCGACGACCTCGGGTTCGGCGCCGAGACGAAGCGAGCTGAAATAGAGGTCGTTTTCTGCGGCGCCGACGATGACCGCGTGTTCGCCCATGGCCTCGATACGGCCAACGTCATGCGGAAGATCGAGTACGTCGACGGCGCGTTCGCCGCTGAGGTCGTAGACGTAGAGGGCCGCGTCGTCTTCGCGCGTGGTCCACCAGGTTGCGCCCACGCCGTAGAGCACGTGGTTTCCAACGAAGCGGTTCTGCATTGGGCGGTACTCGGTCGGACCGCCCGGACGAGGAAGCGCGCTGTAGAGCGACCAGTCCGCCGCGCGAACCCCTGACGCAGGCCAGAGCTCGGAGGGGATCGTCACCAGAGCCACATCGCCGGCCGAATGTTCGGGTGCGCCCATCCAGTCCCCGAGGCCTTCGCTTCGAACAAGAACGTGGAGATCACCCTCGGCGTTCTCCTTGAACGAGAACTGGTCGGTCGGTGCGCCCCAAACCTGGACCCCCGAAGGTGGGCGATCGTCGAGGGGAAGGCGGTAGAGTTCGCCACGTGCCCGCGATCCTGTTTGCACGTAGGCGTCCGCGTGGGTCCACACGTAGACCGCGTTTGGCGAGACATAGAACGAGCGCGCGAAGCCCCCAACGATGCCGTGGGCGCGGCAGCCCATGTCGGCGGCGCGAAGATCACAGCGCACGACGGTGTGAAGGGTCGGGGTGCGACCGAGGTCTGAGGTTTGGCGGATGTCGCTGCGTTCGACAATGAGGTGCCAGTCCTCGTCGTGAGCGCGGAACGCGGGCGTATCGTCGCGGCGCAACCGTTCAGGGTTGTACCCGGACCAGAAGACGTGCGGCATGTAGAAAATGAGCTCACCATCGACGAGCCGAGATGCGTAGTTTCTCGTCGAGTAGTAGTCGTTCGAGCGGAGGAAGTACGTGTCGCGGTGCGCGATGCACCCGTCGCTGCTGAGCTCGAACATCCCGAGTTCGGTCGCGCCGACGCGATAGCTGTAGCCGACCACAACCACCTGGTCTCCGTCGACGAGCATTTCGTCGTACCAGGTGCCGAGGCGCGAGCCCGGCGCGAATGCGTCCACCATACACACCGGCGTCATCGATTCGTCGCCGAGCTCGACCGTGAAGAGTCGCCCGCGCCGAAGCACGATCAGGTAGTCGCCCGCGGCCTTGACGATGCCGCCTTCGTCGACGCCTTCCTCCTGTACGTTGGTGATGCTCTCGTCGGCGGGCGCAGCCGCGGCAAGGGATCCGTCCGAAGCGGTACTTGCACATCCAGCGAGGGCAAGGAGCAGGAGAAGAGAAGCGGCGTGTCTCATGCCCACGCTCTTTTCAAGTCCTGTGCCCGCGGGATGTGGAGAGCGGATTCCGAGATCGTGAGTGATTTTCAGAAAGACGAGTGTGTCAGCGTGTGTCGCTCGCGGTCGAGGTCGGACGTTGTCTTCCGAGCGCGCGATCAACCGCCTTCCACCGCACCCAAGTCGGGGGACGCGGTTCGGGGCTGACCCAGGATGTCGTCGGAGGCCATCTGGCTCGGGTCGGCGGCGTCGATTGCAGCACTGCCAGATGCAGGGGTTCCGTAGCGCACGACAAGTCTCTCGAAGGCGCCGCAGATGTCCGTGCTGCCATCCGCGAAGGCGGACCCGTTCCAATGCGGTGCCACGAGCGCGCTGGGATCGCCCAGCTGAGGATCCGCTTCGACCGCGTTGTCGTCGTCGGTTGGGTTGATGGCGTCAGCGGAATCGGAAGGAATCGCTTCGCCGCCGTTCCAGTAGAGGTTGTGGTCGAGGGTGAACGAGCCGACGTCAGCCGCCGAGGTGTCGGAGAAGTCGTTGTCGCCGCCACCGTCGAGGGCGCCCATCGACCCGGTCGGGTCCGACCAGATGTTGTTGTAGAGCTCCACGCCGGTGATGACCGGGTTGTCGCCTTCTCGGTTGAAGCGGAAGGCAAAGGCCCGGCCCGGCAGGTCGCCCGATGTGGTGTTGTGTCGAAAAATGACGTTGCGCGCGCCCTTGATTCCAAAGGGGGACCGCATAGTGCTCGGCGAATCGCCCAGGAAGAGGTTGTTTTCGATCAGCGCGCCGTCCACCTCGTGGAAAGGCTGCCCGTCTTCGCCCAGCAGCAAGAAGCCGTTGCCGCTCGAGCCTTGCCACCGCAGGAACACGTTGCGGCGAATCGTGATGTTGCGGCTGCCGGTGTAGATGTCGCTGTCGCCGTTGCTGTCTTTGACGACGATGTAGCTCGACGTGTCCGACCCGTCGCTTCGCCCGCTGGCTTCGAACGCGTTGAAGAAGATGTTGTCCTGAATGGTCACGTCTTCCGCGCTGTTGAGATCGATGTGTTCGTCGGATCCCTGCTGGTTGAAGAAGAGGTTGCGTTCGACCAGCACCTCCGCGATGCCATTGTTGATCTTTAGGACGTCGTTGTTGAACGAGTCGTGCAGCACGTTGTTTCGAAGAGTGATGCGGCGGACGGAGTTGTCTCCGTCCCCGTCGATGTGGACCACCAGCGCGCTCGCGCCGGGGCCGTCGTGCGCGATGTCGAATCCCTCGACGGTGATGCCCTCGCAGCCGGCGCTCGCCGTGTAGAACGTCATCACGGCGGCATCGTGGCGAAGGCGCGCCATGTACGGCTCCTCCGAACGGACCGTGACACCGGTCGCAAAGGTGCCGCGCATCCGGATTCGCCCGTTGTAGGTGCCGGGCCGAACCAGGATCGTCGCACCGTCGTTTGCATTGTCGAGGGCGTGGGTGATCGTCGCCCACGGCGCGCCGCTCGTCCCGTCTCCGGTGTCGTCGCTCCCGTCCGTTGCGACGTAGACCACGTCTCCCGTTGGCGGCGCGTAGTTACATGCGGTCGGAGGCGAGGGAGGGCCTGCGTCGACTCCGCTGTCTGTGGCGGGTCCTCCGTCGACCCGAGGAGCGGCGTCGCGAGACGCGTCGACTCGCGAACCTGCGTCCCGCCGGGTTGCGCCGTCCAGCACGCCACTGTCGCCATCGCCATCGCTATCGCCTCCGCCGCACGAGGTGAGGAGCAAAACCGCTACGAGGGTCCACCGCATCGGCTGAGGATACACCGTGCTCTCGAGGCTCCGTCCGATGAGGTGACAGGTTACTCGACGTCGCTGTAGCCGCTCGATACAGGTTCCCAGAGCCCAAGATCGACTTCATCCGGATCCTCTCCAAAAGCGACGCGACGGCGTGACTAGAACGTGAGTTCAGCACGAGGACCAAGAAAAGGATTTCGAGGAAAGAAATCACGCGAGACGCGCAAGTTGACGATCGGAGCGCCTTGTCGAGGATTCTGTCGTTCGAAATGGTCAACAGCCGTCTTTGCGAGCAGAGTTGCAGCGAGTCAGCGCGACGCTGCCTTTGCAAGGAACTGAATATGACCCAAACGAAACACCCTGTGATCGCGTCCATCAATCACATCGGCGTCACCGTCGACAACATCGAAAAAGGCATCTCATTCTACTCCGAGGTGCTGGGTTACCGACTTCTCGCGGGGCCCCTCGATATCGTCCCTGACGACTCACACTTCGGACGCATGGCTATCGACATTCTCGGAAGCCGGCTCAAGGCAGGCAAGTTCGCGCACCTCGTGGACAACAATGGCGTCGGCCTCGAGCTGTTCAGCTTCGACGACCCAGATGCCGGCCCTCGCAAGAAAATGGAGTACTGGAAGAACGGCATCTTTCACATCGCGGTGACGACCACGGACATCGATGGGCTCATCGCGGCCATCGAAGAGGCCGGTGGTCGGCGCCGCACCAAGACCTGGGAGATCTTTCCTGGTGGAGGACGCTTCCTCGCGTACGCCGAAGATCCCTTTGGCAATGCGATCGAACTCTACACCCATCGCTACGAGGAGACCTGGGCAGCGCCCGACGGAGGGAACGAGTGACCCATGCGCGAGTGGATGCCATCGCGGCGTAGGAGCGTTCGAGCAGCAAGGAAGCCGGTGGACGCTCGTTCAATGCGACTGGAGCGGGCGCTTCTACCTGGCCGCCGCTAGAGCGTGAACGAGGAATCGCGGGGGTGCCAGGACAAGTCCGTTCGAGAGCCCTGTATCGCACTCGCGGGCTAGTTCATGCCCAGAACTTCCACCACGGTTTGGTCACCATGCGTTTCCAAACTCTGCGCGGGTTCAGCACCTTCGCTTCGGCGATGCGACTGAAGTTGCTCTGGTCCCCCCACCAGATCGCGAGGACGAGTTCGTCGCGAAGCGTGCCGAAAAGACCGTCCTCGTCGACCTGCCAAATCGCTTTTCGAAACGCCATCTTTCGAAAGGCAGTCTCTGCCGCGCAGTTGTCTTCGTAGGAATGACGGTCGAGGAACGCCTGCGCGTTGCCGAAGAAGTGTTTGAGAGAGCAGAGCGTGATCGAGGACTTTCGAAAGTCCAGGCTTGTCTTGGCGCACGCGCCTCGTCGAGGAACTCGAGGAGTGCGCCACGCGCCCGCGAACGCGAGTCTGGCGCCATCTCCTTTCAATTGTCCTGGGTCACGCGCTGGAGCGCTTTCTCCGTTGGCGGGAGTGGTTGCTAGGGCGGCCGGGCTGAACGCGGGTCGTTCGTCGAGTTGGCGCCGTCGTTCGTCGAATCAACCGAGGCGAGCGTTCCAGCTCGCGCCAGGGTAGAACGATGTCGCACCTACGCTGGCTCGCTCTCCTTATTGTTTCACTCGCCTGTGACTCCGCGGATGTCGCCGGTGTCGACGCCGCGACCGATGCAGGCATCGAAGACCTCCCCGATACGCTTCAGCCACCCGATGCCGGACCGCCCCCCTCGCCGCTCATCGTTGTGACGAGCAGCGCGGAATCAGCGGCCGCTGGTCACGCGGTTCTCGCGGAAGGAGGCAACGCGA
>JBCDAA010000413.1:0-7793 GCA_039186435.1 Myxococcota bacterium
CCGGAATCCACGCCTGCGTCCACTCCCGCATCGGTGCTCGCGTCGGTGCCGGCGTCACTGCCCGCGTCGGAGATCGGCTCGACGAAGATCGCCAAGGTCGCTTCGCTCAGCACGTTCGGGGCATCGTTTGTCACCGAGCGAGCGCGCACGCCAATGTGGGTGGCGCCCCCTTCGAGGAGCGCCTGCGCTGCGTCCGCTACGTCGAAGGAAAAGTCCACCGAGCTGTCCCCTGGCGGTGCGTAGGCCGCCTCTCCTACCGCCCGCGGGGAGTTCGCAAAATCCTCGAGGGTGATCACGCCATCCGCGCTGTAGAGTCCGAGTTCGATGGTGCGAACACCTCGATCGACGCCGTTGTTGACGGAGATCCTCCCCGAAAGCGTCGCGCGCGTCACGCGGGTGCCGGTCGCGTCGGCGAGCTGAATCTCTCGATACGCGCGCCACTCGCGGGTGGGCTGAAGACTGATGAAGGTCGTCGTCAGCACTTCCTCCGCCGCGCCACCGATGGGCTGATCCCGCACGGAGCCCGCCGCGACCTCTGTCACGGGAAGCTCTCGTTCTTGCGCATTCGCAGGAGCCACAAAAGAAACGAGGAAGGCGGCGAGGAGGAGTGCACGCATCCTCTCATCCTACCAAACGGCGCCTTACGAGTGCGCCGCTACACGCTGTGGAAGAGGCTCGGCCGTCGACGCGCAAACCGATGAACGGTCGCGCGGAGTTCCTCCGAGGGGTCGACCTCGATCCCCATCCCCGGCCAGCCGTCCCGCTGTTCGGCGCGAAGAAAGCGAACCGTTCCCGTCGTCTCGAGGGACGCTTCGCCGCTCACGTGAATCGTGAGTCGCACCTGGCTCTCGAGGGGAAGCTCTTCGTAGGTCGCGAGGACAACGCCCAGCTCGCCGTCTAGCCCCTCCCAAAAGCAGTCCATGCTCTGGGGTGCAACGGACGCCTCCAGCTCCGGAAGGTGGTAGGGCGCAAGGTGCAGGTGAAAGTCCGTGCGAAAGGCGCCCGAGGAGGAAAGCGTCGTCGTCATGGGGTGCCATACGTGGGCGCGTATCGATTCTCCCCGCGCCGGCGCGACAACGTTTTCCACAGCACGCCGCGGTTGTTCGGGCGTAGAGGGCGCAGTGCTCGGCTGCCCTCTGAAGAAACCGTTCACTGGCGGCGTTTTTGCGATGTGCTCTAAGCTCAGCCCGTGCGCGTCGCTTTCGCTCTCTTGTTTGCACTCTTCGCAGTCCGTACGGCAACTGCGCAGCAGGCGAGCTACGGCCAGTACCTGGTCGTACTCGATGACTCAGGGTCGATGGACCAGAGCGATCCTCGGCGACTCGTGGTCATGGCGTCCCTTGCCCTCACCGCAGGCCTGGAGGACGGCGATCAGGTGATGCTCGTCGGCTTGAACGAGCTGGCGGGCGGAACGGTTGTGGGGCCGGAGTTTCATTCGCCCCGCGAGATCCTCGCTCGGCGCGACGCTGCCGAAGCCGCCTTGCCGCTGACGTCATCACGCATTCGCCGGCTCGGAACCCACGACGGGCAGACGCCCTGCCGCGGCGCTCTCGATCACGCGCAATCGATCCTCAACGCCGTTGCGTCCGCTGGTGCGCCTCAAACGCTCCTCCTCCTGACGGATGGCGCGTGCAACGGCGGCAGCGTCGAAGCCCCCGAGCGGTGGCTTTCTTCCCTTCGCAGTCATCGGGACGGTCGGTTTCGCTTTGCGCTCCTGGTGCGCGACGGTGCAGGCCGTCCCGATCGTCGTCTGCAGGACTACGCGACGCGCACCGGGTGGAACGAAGACACCAGCGTCGCCTTTGATGCACGAGCGCTCCTGCGCGCCTTTGCGAACGTGCTCTCGTTCAGCCGCGGTCTTCGCTACGACGACGGCGGGCGCGTCGGTCTTGCACGCACCTTCGCCGGCGCCCGGAACGTACGCTCTCTCGCGATCAGCGAGGGCGGCATCTCGCGAATTCACCTCGAGCGTTTTCAGGATCCACGCGCAACGCCTCTCGAGGGGGGCCCCACCTTTCGAAGCGAACAGGCGTGGAGTCTGCGGGTCGCCCGCGGTGGACCGGAGCAAGCTCCCTACGCCGTTCGCAGCTCGGACGCAGGCGTTGAGGTTCTCGTGATTCCGGTCTACGGGCGCCTTCGCATCGAAGGTGTCGTTGCACCCTGCGGGTCGCGCCCGCCGCTTCCGTGGACGAGCGAATGGGCGGTCCGCGCGGGGCAGCCCGCGTGTGCCTACGCGCGCCTGGTCGGGGATGCGGGCGACACCATCGTGCCCGGCCAGAGCTTCGACTTTCAGATGGATCTCTGTGCTGATGAGGAGTGTGCAGAAGCTTCCGCGATGCAGCCCGACGGCGACGGAACCTTCAACGCCGTCCTCGGCGACCTTCCCCTCGGTCGCCACGAGCGAACCTTTCGCGCCCACGAGGGCGCCCTCGCCTTTCCCGTGGTCGAACGGCGCGGATTTGCGGCCGTGAGCTTCGGGGTTCATCACCTCGCGCGCGCCGAAAACCCTTCGACGCCGGTCCACAGTCTAGATCTCGGTGTATTGCCCCGCGCGACGCCGGACGAGGTCTCCCTGGTCGTAACGGGCTCGTTTCCGAACGGCGCCCGCGGTCAGGTTCGCTGCGAGATCACCGGGGCGGCCGCGGAGTGTCTTCGCTGCGTGCCGACCGAAAGTGAGGTCGCGCTCCAAGATCGAATGACGATGCAGCTGGAGGTGGAGGCGACGCCTTTCTGCGAGCCGGCATCGACAGAGGGCGAACTTCCCATCGCAGCGCAGGTCACCCTCGCTCCCGTCGGCGGCGCGGCACAACAGCTGACGCCCCACGTGCTTCCGGTCCGCGGAACGCTTCGCTACGCCGCGGCTACCCCCGTCGAGGTCACCGTCGAAGGCGGAAGCGAAGCGACGTCAGAAATCGAGGTCCCGGCGCCGGCGGCGCTCCTTCCGGTCGTCGCGGTACTCGAAGAGGTCGATGGCGATCTGGAGGTCACCATCGACGACCCGGGCTCGATTCGCGCCGGAGAAAACGGTCGCGCCGCGCTCACGCTTCACGCGGAAGCGGAAGAGTGCTGCAGCCCGAAGCAGTACGAGGCACGCGTTCGCCTCAGCGTTGGCGAGAGCGTGCTCCACGTGCCGGTGGTCGTGACGGTGACCGACCCCGGCTTTTGGGTATGTCCCTTCCGGCGAATTCTTCGCTGGAGCATCGCCGCCTTCGCCCTTCTCTTTTTGATCTGGCTGGTGCGCGGGTTTCTCTCGCCGGCGAAGTTTCGCGACGGAGCGCTCATCCTCTACGCCGACTCTCACGAACGTCTTCTCGAGCTTCGCGAGGGCGACGATGGCTACCGAAAGCTGCGGCGCTTTGTGGAAACGAAACGAGGCTTTCGACGCAACGCGGGGCTTTACCTCGGTGGCCCACGGGCGCCGCTCCCTTCGCTCAAGCGCATGCCGGCGGACGCGTTCATCGAAGCGCTTGCCGGCGGCGGAACGCAGCTCGTCGTGACCGGCCCAGGCGTCGAGCGCTTCTCGGAATCGAAGGGCTGGCACGAACTCGAAGCGGGCACGCACACGGTCTCAAGCAAGATTCAGCTCCGGCGCGACGACACGTATCTCGAGTTTCGGCGCTAGGAATCTTCAATCATCGCAAACTCTTCCGGCGGCGAAGAAAGTGATTGTCGATTTCAGTACGGAGCCTAGACTTCCTCGTCCGGGGGAAGCGAGCAGTCTATGCACCATCGAATCGCCCTCACTCTTCTCTGCCTCATTTTCGCCTGTGGCGACGACGACTCCAGCTCGGACGCCGGAGGGGACGCCGCGGCCAACGTGCCCGCACGCTTTGGTATCGCGTCCGTCGTCATCCAGCCCAACGGCACGCGCACGCTCTATGTCCAAGGCATTCCTTCCTTGGACGCGGGACCCTTTAACAACGAGCGGGCCATCGAGATCCCGGGCAACGGCGTGGTCATCGGCGGCGACGGGCGAATGTTCGTCGGACTCGCGGAATCGCCGGAGTGGGTTCGTTTCGAGCGTGGGGACGACGGCGCGCTCGCCGAGACCGGACGGGTGAGTTTCCTGAACGTCGGGGTCTCGCGAATCGACTTCGGCAACGTGTATGTCGACGAGGACACCGCGGTCTCCGTCTTTCCGCAGCAGAACGTCGCGGTGGTGTGGAACCCGAGCACCATGGAAGTGACGGGCGAAATCCCGCTGCCGCACCTCGAAGTCGATGGCTTTGATGTCGAGGTCTTCACCACCGTGACCCACAACGGGCTGGTGTATGTGCCCGGGCGCTTCGGCAACCTGCTGCGCGGCGAAGTCATGCCGCGCGTGATGACGACGATTCTCGATCCCGACAGCCTCAGCATCGTCGGCGTTGCCGAAGACGAGCGCTGCGCGAGCGCGGGCCGCGTGGTGTTTGACGACGAGGGCTACGCCTACGTCATGGGCGACGGGCGAAACTACTCGATTCACATCGCAGCCAACGTTCGCGGCACCACCGCACCGGACAACTGCATCCTGCGAATCGCGCCAGGCGAAACCGACTTTGAGGAGGACTTCTACGTCTCGATTCCGTCCCTCACCGGCGGCCTTCAGTCGATCACGGAGCTCGAGACCGCACGCCAAGGCAGCGGCGTCGGTTTTGCCAAGATGTTCTACCCCGACCGACTCCCCGAGGGTGTCGAAGCGGTGGACTTCGGGTTTTGGAACGAGTCGGCCCATCGCATGTGGCGCATCGAGCTCGGCGATACACCGACCGCGACCGAGGTCGAAGGGCTTCCGTTCTCGGTGGTCGGCTTTGCGGGAACGCCTCTCGAGGGACTTCTCTACACCGGAGAGTCGAGCGACGGCGGTGGAACGAGCGAAGTGTACTCGGTCGACGAGGGAGGCGACGCGTCGCTTCGCTTCTCCATGGTCGGACTCTTTCGAGGGATCTTCTCTCTCGAGCGCTGACTTCGGCGCTCGCCCATCTAGATGAGCTCTAGATGTGGTGCACCACGTCTAGTACGCGAACAACCAGTCGACCGGACCGGACTCGCGCAGCACCCGCGCGTGCGACCCTTCTCGATCACGAACCTGGACCGTCCCGTCTCCTGGAAACGCAATGGTCGCGCTCGCCTCGACCGAACCCTCTTCGCTCGCATCGACCAGCGACGTGACGATTCGCGCGCACCTCTGCGTGTTCGCGCGAAGGTCGACGCACAGGATGGTTCCCGTTTCCCGAACCTCGCGCTCTCCCGAGTCGTCGGCAAGCACCTCGGTAGTCTCATACTCGGCGAGAAACTCGAGGTCGCCCCCCTCAAGAACGTGCGCGAGGGAAGCGCTCTTCAGCTCGAAGGCGAGCGTTCCAACCACCTGATTTCCGAGGAACGGACCGTCCGCGAGTGGTAGACCCGGCCACCATCCATCCTCGCGTTCCACGACGAGATGGGTGCTCTCTACTTCTTGATCCCCACGCGAGAGGCGCACGACAACGACCGATCGCAGCGGTCCCTCACCGCGAAGTGCGAATAGAACACGGTGGACGCAGTCGGGGGAGTCGCGACAAAGCCCCGCTGCAAGGGCCCTCTCCAGCGATGCGTACGACGAGTGCCGAATCGGGGTTCGGCGGCCATCCGAGCGCGGGGGTGCGAAAGCAAGGCCGCAGGGCTCAACAAGAACAGCTACGCAATCGCCGACGAAGCGAGATACATCGCCGCCGGGACTGTAAGGTCGCGCGTCAAAACCGGGTCGAACCAGCGCGTCGAAGACCTGGGTCACCGGTCGCGAGGTACCGAAGTCCGGGTCGACCATCGCAGACGGAATCAGCGACTCGCCTTCGTAGACAAACCTCGTTTCCCCCCGCGCGATCACGCGACCCTGATCGTCGTATGCGCAGGTCGTTTCCGCAGTCGGGGCGCCTTCCCGTTCTTCCGTGCGACGCACAGGCCTCCCGCGATCGTCGTAGGCCCACCGAACCGAGCGGGAACCTGTCCGCGCGACCACGATGCTCCCGGCAGACTCATACGTGAACGTCGACGTCCGCGGCTCGTGATCTCCGACGCCCTCGACCAACCCCTCTTCGAGGCGAAGCACTCGGCCATCGTCGTCCCGCGTCCATCGCTCTTCGTACTGCGTCCCCGCGGCGTCCCCGATGGTGGCTCGCTCGGCGAGCCGTCCGTACCGGTCGAACGAGTAGATTTGTGTGCCGTCGGGGGAGTGCACGGTGCACGTGGTTTGCGGCTGCGCCGACGCTGCGGTTTGGGGAGACGGCGCCCGCGGCGCCGGTGGGGGCGTCGTGGAGCACGCCAACGCGAAAGAAAGGAGGCCAAACGTCCGCATCTCGCGATGCTATCCGATTGTCGGCGCCCCCCGGTGTAACTCCCCGAACTGGGCTATCCTTCGCGCCGGGGGGTCGCATGCGTCTTATTGTGGGGTGGGTTTTCGTGTGCGTGTCGTGCATCGCGCATACCACATACGGGCAGGGTCTGTTCGTTGTCGCTCGCGCAGGCGACGACGCGGTCGCGGGTGCTCGGTTTCGAAACACGGAACCGACCGGCGGCCTGAGCATCAACGCCGCAGGCCAGCTCGCGTTTACCTACGAGGTGGAGGCGACGGAGGGGCTGGTGCGCGGTGACGCGGTCTGGTTGCGAACCGACGAAGGGCTGACCCTGGTTGCGGGACCGGAGATCGATGGGGTCGACCGCCTCGTCGCGTTTGCGCCGAACATTCCCAGCAGCCTTGGGTCGCAGTTCTTCCTGGACGACGACGGAACCATCTACCTGATGGCCCGGGACGATGCAGGGGCCGATGCGATTCACGCGCTGCGCACCGCCGGCAGTCCGGGGATGGAGATCGTCGCCCAGGAAGGCGGCGCGGCGCCGGGCGGCGGTGTGTTCGCATCGCTCAGCACGTTTCAGATTCAGCCGGGCGGGCCGCTCCACTTCAGCGCGACTGTCGGCGGCGTCCTCGGCCTCTATCTCTACGAAGGCGGCGAGGTGCGGCGGGTCATCTCGGTCGGCGATTCGATCGAGGGCGACACGGTCGAGGCGATCCGCGATACCGGCGTCGACGCGCGCGGAAGTGTGTACTTCAAGGCGACGGTTCGCTCGGCGTCGGAGAGCTTCGAAGGACTCTTCGTAAATGCCTCGGATTCCACCGTTCTGCTCGCACAGGTCGAGCCGGAGGCCATGGACGCCGTGGCCGCGATCGGTTCCTTCATGGTGCTTCCGCGGGGCGGCGTGGTCTACGAGGGACAGCGCTGGTTCGACTTTGGCGGCGGCAGCTTTGGCGCCTCGCCCGTTGTGCGCCGTATTGCCGTGGACCGTTCGGTGTCCACGCTGATTTCCTCGGACTCGACCTTCGAGGGTGCGGTCTACGCCGGCGCGATGGCCCTGACCGCTCTCGGCGATGAGGGGGTTGCGGTCCACGGATCGGTGGATCGCGGCGGGCCTGGACCGGAAGAAGCGTTGCTGAGCGCCGACATCGATGGAGACCCCGAGCTTCTCGCCGTCGTAAGGCAGCCCCTCCCCGGAACCGACCACACCTACAACGCCATCTCGCAAGTTGCCGGCCCCGATCTCGCGAACATCGTCGTCCACGCGTTTACCGACGAGGGAGACGTCGTCGACTCGGTCACATCGCTCGGCGTGACGGAGATCGCCAACGCGGCAGTCCTCGTCGAGCACCGTGACCTGCTCCTGGTTCCCGACACCCTCGGCTTGTTTCGATCCGCGCAGGTGGGCCGTCCGGTGAGTGCCGAGGGCGTCCCGTGCATGTTCATGACCGACCGGGACTCGGCGCCCAGTATCGTTTGCGGCGA
>JBCDAA010000414.1:0-7764 GCA_039186435.1 Myxococcota bacterium
TGAATGTCGCCGTAGTCGAAGCTGTAGTAGCGCTCCTGGTCTTCCGGGCGCATCGCCTGCTCGGGCAGGTAGTAGACGTCGAGGTAGGGCTGCGCGCGATCGGTTTTGTCTTCGTGGTTGCCGATCGTGGGCCAGCTCGGAACGCGGTGCAGGAAGTCTTGGTAGATCGAGAACATATTGGCTTCGAACTCCGGGAACGTGCCGTCGCCGTAGGCCATGTCGCCCAGGTGGAGGAAGAGGTCGTAGTCCTCAGCCATGAAGCGGTTCGCCAGGTTGCGCTGGTTGTCCGAGCCGTCGCCACTGTCGCCAAACGCAAGCATTCGCACGACGCGGCTGCCACTGTCTGCGCCGTCTCCGGTCCACGCGCTTCGAAACCCAAGGCCGGTCGCGAGCACGGTCCCGTCTTCGACAACCTCGTAGCAGTACGCGGAGCTCGCTTCGAGACCGGTCAGCTGAACATCAAAGGCGACGTAGTCTTCGGTGTCGTCGGTTCGCGCGGTGTCGAACGCTTCGGATGCGGCGCTGACTTCGGTCCACTCGTCAGTTCCGACGGCGCGGAAGCGGACGAGCGAGTCGCCTCCCGTGGTGGACGTCCACGCGATGCGAGCCGACGTGGGTGTAATGCTCTGAAGGTAGGGCCAGCGGCGCAGACCGGTTCCGTCAGGAAAGGTTGCCTCGCCGCAATCGACGACCGGCGGCTCGGCGACCGGGCCGCTGTCGGGCATGCTGCTCGGCCCCGCGTCCGTTGCCGTGATGCACGCGGCGTCGAACCCTGCATCGCCGGCGTCTTCCCCGGTGGCTGTATCGCTCCCCGCGTCACGCGCATCCGTGCCGACGTCCGCAGACTCGCCATCGTCATCGCCGCACGCCAGTCCAAGGCAGAGCGCTAAGAGTACCCACCGCATGGATGCAAAGCTGCCGGTGAAGGGGTCCCGGCGCAACCCTTCGGGCGAGGAAGTTCGCCCGTGGACGAACCTCCTCAGCCTCACTGACCCGTAGAGGCTGGAACCTAGAGGCTGCGCTTCTTTGCGCGGAGGCCGCGGCGGCTGCCCTTGGCCTTCTTCTTCTTCTTTTTTTTCCACCCCTGAGAATCGCCCCACTCATCCTGCGGGACATCCTCGTCGTCGTCTTCCTGAAAGCGTCGGTCTTCGGTCGTGTACTCAGGTTCGGTGGGAGGAGGAGGCGGAGGTGCACCAAAGGAGCGCCCGGGCCGCCCGGCGCCGGGAGGACCACCTCCGCGACGCGGACCACCCCGCGGAGGGCGATCGCCCCGCGGACGATCGCCACCGCCACCGCCGCCACCACCTCGGCTGCCACGTTTGAATTCCGTAGCAGGAGCGGAGCGACGCGGCTTTCGGCCTCGGTCGTCTGCCTTGTTGATGTTAAGGCGTCGCCCGCTGAGCTCGACGCCGTCGAACTGCTCGATGCATGCCTGCGCCTGTGCCTCCGTTGCGAACGTGATGAACCCGAACCCTCGCGGGCGGCCTGTCTCACGATCGGTGGGGAGAAAGGCGTCTACGATCTCACCTGCGGGCGACAGAAATGCGACGAGCTCTTCTTTGGTCGTCCGGTAGTTGAGATTGCCAACGAATACCTTGGCGGAAATGGGACTGCTCCTGGCTAGATTGGAGGCCTCCAGAGAAACCTCCCTACGAAAAGAGTAACAGTGTTCGAGCGGGTCGATAAGGGGGGCACCTGATACAACACAGAATCGTCGGATCAAGGCGAGCCGTTGCTGGAACCTTGCAGCCACGTCGCACGTCCCCCCAATCCGATCCACAGTAGGGCATGCGTCGCAATTTCGCCGCAGCGCGTCAGGCCGCGACCGGCCTCGCTGTCGAAGGTTTTTTTCGGGTACTTTCCGCCGGAAGCAAGCTGCACCCGAAGGCGCGTGCTGCGCTGGAAAGTGTCGAGGTTATTCGCGATCTTCCGTATCGCGAGACCGGCAACGAGGCGCATCTTCTCGACGTCTACCGGACGCGAGACGCCGGCTCCGAGCCGCTGCCGATCGTCCTCCACATTCACGGTGGCGGCTTTCGCATCCTCTCCAAAGACACCCATTGGTTGATGGGCGTGGCCTTTGCACGGCGCGGCTTTTTGGTCTTCAACATCAATTATCGCCTCGCGCCCGAAAACCCCTATCCGGCCGCGATCGAGGACGCCTGTGACGCCTACCAGTGGGTTTTGGACAACGCGGAGCGCTTTGGCGGCGACGTTTCACGGCTCTTCGTCGCCGGGGAATCGGCAGGCGCGAACCTCGTTACGGGCCTAACCGTTGCGACCAGTTTTGCGCGACCGGAACGCTACGCGCAGGCGGTGTTCGAGCGCGACCATCAGCCGATCGCGGCGATGCCTTTCTGCGGGTTGCTTCAAGCGTCGGACCTCGCGCGTTTCGAAGGTCAGGTTCCGTCGCTTGTTAGCGATCGCATGACGCAGATCGAAAGCGCGTACCTCGGCGGGTCGATCACCGACGAGCGCGCGTTCGCCGATCCGCTGGTGCTTCTTGAAAACGACGTCGCGCCGGATCGGCCCCTTCCGCCCTTCTTTGCGCCTGTCGGCGGCGGCGATCCGATCCTCGACGACACGCGCCGTCTTGCCCAAGCGCTCGGTCGCCGTGGCGTGTTCTGCGAATCGACGCACTACGCGTCGGAGCCCCACGCGTTTCACGCGTTTGTGTTTCGACGTAACGCTCGTCAGTGCTGGCGCGACGCATTTGCGTTTATGGACCGAACGCTTCGCGAGCACTCGTGACCGAAAAAACGCCGTCCGCGCTGCGCCGCATTCTGGCGCTCGTGCGGCCCTATATGGGGCGTTTCCTCTTGGCCTGCGTCTTTCTCTTTTTGGGGAGCGGCATCGGTCTCGTCTATCCGCAGGCCGTGCGTTTCGCGGTGGACGAAGGGCTCGCGGAAGGATCCTTCGATCGCCTCGACCAGGTCGGTCTCGCGCTCATTGTTCTCTTTCTCGTTCAGGCGATCTTCACCTGGTGGCGCCACTACCTGATGAGCTGGCTGGGCGAGCGTGCTGTCGCGGACGTACGCCGACGCGTCATGGATCGCCTGGTGAAACTTCCACCGGGCTGGTTTCACCAGCGACGCACCGGTGAGCTCGTGGGCCGCATCTCGGGCGACGTGACCATTCTCGAGGGCGCGGTCGGTTCCGAGCTGAGCCTTTCTCTTCGCAACTCGGTGCAGCTCATCGGCGGTATCGTGTTGCTCTTCGTGGTCGACGTGAAGCTCACCCTCATCATGCTGGCGATCGTTCCGCCGCTGACGATCACGATCATGGTGTTTGGGCGCCGCATTCGCAGCATGAGCCGGAAGGTTCAAGACGCGGTCGCGGACACCAACGCCCGCGTACAGGAGGTCTTTGGCGCCATCGCCACCGTTCAAGCGTTCCGTCAGGAGGGCACGGAGGCGTCTCGCTACGGCGACGGTGTGGAGGTGGCGTTCGGGCGCGCGGTTCGTCTCGCGCGCTGGCGGGCGACCTTCATGGCGACGTCCTCGCTGGCGGGTTTTCTCGCGATCGGCGTGATCATTTGGGTCGGCGGTCGGCGCGTTGCGGTCGGGGACATGAGCGCGGGTTCGCTTACCGCGTTTCTGCTCTACACGACGATCGTCGCGGTGGCGCTCGCGAGCCTGACGAGCCTCTGGGCGGCGCTCATGCGCGCGGCCGGGGCGACCCAGCGTCTCTTTGAGATCATCGAAACCGTTCCGGAGATTCGAAATCCCGAGACGCCCACGCGGCTTCCCTTTGGGAAGAAAGCGTTTCGCCTCGAAGACGTGACCTTTCGGTATCCGTCGCGGCCGGACCTGGTCGTGCTCGACGATGTGACGCTGGAGATCGCGCCGGGCGAGACTGTCGCGCTGGTGGGGCCGAGCGGCGCCGGCAAGAGCACGCTAACCGCGCTATTGCCGCGCTTCTACGATCCGCTGAAGGGGCGTATCACCTTTGGCGGGGTGGATCTTCGCGAGTTGGATCTGGAGGATCTTCGCGGCGCGATCTCCATGGTTCCGCAGGACCCGGTGCTCTTCAGCGGAACGATCGCGGAGAACATCGCGTACGGGGAGCCGAACACGCCGAACGCGCAAATCGAAGCGGCCGCGAAGGCCGCGAACGCGCACGAGTTCGTTCTTTCGTTTCCGGAGGGCTACAACACGCTCTGCGGCGAGCGCGGGGTTCAGCTCAGCGGCGGTCAGCGGCAGCGGATTGCCCTGGCGCGAGCGCTCCTCGCGGATCCGGCGCTGCTAATTTTGGACGAGGCGACCTCCAGTCTCGATGCCGAGAGCGAAGCTGCGATTCAGCAGGCGCTCGCGGAGGCGACGAAGAGCCGAACCACGCTGATCATTGCGCACCGGCTCAGCACCGTTCGCGATGCCGATCGCATCGTCGTCATGGAAGGCGGCCGCATCGTGGAGTCGGGCCGGCACGAGGCGCTAATGGAAGAGGCAGGGCTCTACCGCCGTCTTGTGGAGCATCAGCTTTCGGCCGCGTAGTCAGCGAAGGGCGTTGCGGACACGTCGGCCCGGAAGCGTGAGCAGCGCGTAGACCGAGTAGGGCGTCACGAGAACTGTGGGGAGCGAAACCGCCGCGTAAATCACTCCGGTGATCGCCGCCCAGCGTCGGCGCCGAAAGAGACCCCACGCGGTGAGCGGCGCGAGGATCGTGCCGAGCGGCGCCCACATGACGACAATGCAGGCGAAGGCGAGGGAAAGCGCATCGTCGTCAAGCTCGTCCTCCGGGATGGGTTCGTGGAAGGTGTGAAGGAACTCCACCGTGAGCCAGCCAAGGACTGCGACGTGGAGCGGCGTCAGCACTACCAAGAACGCGATGTGGACCTGAAGGTGTGCGGTGGGTCGCGGGGCGCGAAGCACGTCGAGGAGGGCGCGCAGGGTCGGATGCCGCTCTGCCGGATCCTCGCGGAGTCCCTGCGCGAGCGCTGCGTGAAGGTGTCGCGGAACCTCGGTCGCAAACGTGGTCTCTCCCGCGCCGGGTCGGCTGCCGCAGAACGCTTCGACGAGCGTGACGCAGAAGGCGAACTGATCGCTCTTGGCGCTCGCTTGATGGGCGTTCCGCTGCTCCGGGGACATGTACGCGGGAGTACCGGAAAACGACTCCACCTCCGAGTCGTCCAAGACGGCGCGTGCAAGGCCGAGATCGTTGACGCGAACTCGGCCGTCGCGACCGATCAAGACGTTGTCGGGTTTGAAGTCTCGATGCACAAGACCTGCTTGATGAAGCGCCGAGAGGGCTTCGCCCGCCGCCTCGAGAACGTCGAGAAGAGCCGCTTCGTTCGGCCGCGTCGCGAGCCAATCCCGAAGCGTCCACCCGTCGACGAGCTCCATGGAGATAAAGAGCGGCGTGTCCCCAAACCCGGCGACGGCGTCTCCCTCCCAGCGGCCGACGTCAAAGACCTGAATCACGTGGGGGTGGCTGAGCTTTGCGAGCGCGCGGGCTTCGGCGAGCAACCTCTCTTCGCCCTTCGGACCGACCAGTGCGGGTCGAAGAAGTTTGAGGGCGACCCTTCGGTTGAGGCGCACGTCCCACGCGGAAAACACGACGCCCATGGCGCCGCTGCCGAGTCGCTCGCCAATCCGGTAGCGACCCTTCGAGGGCTGCTCCCGCAAGCGCGCGAGCTCGACGACGACCGCATCGCAGTCCGCGCAGCTCGCGAGGTGCTCCTCGACCTCACGCGTCTGCGACGGGGAGAGCTCCCCATGGGCAAACTGCGCGAGCAGATCGTCGTCGAGATGCATCAGTGAGACGATATCCCAGCGCTTCCGCGATCGAGCAGAGGAAGCTGCCGGGCCCCCTCGGCGTATCTCGCGCTATGGCGCGAGGCGTTCACCAAGAGCTGCTCCCTCCCGAGATCGATCCGGCGATTTTCGACGCCGCCCTCGAGGAGGTCCGCGCGCATGTCCCCGGTCTGCGGCTGAGTCGCGCGGTCTACGCGCATCTGCCGGCAAGTCTTGAGGGAGCCCATGCCGCTGATGTGGTCCTGGCGGCGCTGTGCGCAGCGGGCGACACGGCCGCGATTCGTTTCCTCGAGGAGACCCTTCGGTCGGATCTCGCCGCTGCGGCTGCCCGCGCGAAACGCGCTGGGATCGATGAGGACGATCTTCGGCAGATGCTGCACCACGTTCTCTTTGCACCTCGGGATGGTCGACCGCGGATTGCGCAGTACTCCGGCCGCTCGGCCCTGCGCACCTGGCTTCGCGTCGTTCTCGCACGACTCGTGGTGGATCACGTGCGCAAGCGTTCGGGGCGAGAGGCGGTCGCGCGGGAGCCCCTCGAATCGGCGCTCCAAGACGTGGTGGATGATCCCGAGATCCAGGTCTTGAAACGGCACTACCGTCGTCACGTGGCGCTCGCGTTCGAGGCGGCGGTTTCGCAACTCCCCGCGGCCGATCGAAACGTGCTGCGACACCGCTACGTGGAAGGGTTGAGCATCGACGCGATCGCTGCGTCGCGGGGAATTCATCGCGCGACCGCCGCCCGACGTGTCAACGCTGCAGAGCAGGCGCTCCAGCGCGACGTACATCGACGACTCGAGGAAACGCTGGACGTTTCGCGCCTGGAGCTCGCAAGCGTTATGCGCTTCATCCGAAGCCAGATGCACCTTAGCGTCGCGCGCCTTCTTGGGTGAGCGACGCCTTGAGTGAGCCGCGACTTGGGTGAGCGGACTACTCGGTGGGCGTCCAGGTTCCGCCCGTTTGCGTGCAGCCGTTTCGAATGTCCTCCGGCGGGATCAGCTCGTCGACGTAGTAGTGCAGTCGCGATCCGATTCCAAACCTCGGTGTGCAGTGCCCGATGTGGTTTTCGCTCGGGCAGGGCCCCTCGCCGACGGTGCCGCCAAAGCTCGTGCAGTTTCCTCGAAAGAACGGACTCGCCGCGGCGAGGGTGGATCCTTCTTCGCAGCTCGCCATCTCGCGGTTGAAGCAGTGAAGGCCGCCCGATCGAAAGCCGAGCTCGTCGGGTTCGACTTCCTCCGCGTTCTCTTCCGGAACCGCAGTCTCTTCCCGAACCGCAGTCTCTTCCCGAACCGCAGTCTCTTCCCGAACCGCAGTCTCTTCTGGAACCGCAGTCTCTTCCGGCGGTTCGCCAGGCGCAGGTGGACTCGCCGCAGGCGGATTGGCCGGTGGGGGTGCGGCCTGCCGACCTTCCAATCCGTCACAGGCGATCAGCAGACTTAGAACAAAAACGACTCGCATGGGTTCCTCCTTCCCGCCTCGACGGAGTGAGGTTCGAAAGGTCGCGTGCGACCGCTCACATCCCCCGATCCGATGTCGCAACAAGCGATCCGAGTCCCCCCACGAGTTGCACGTACGAATCAAAAAAGTCCCTGCGCGCCGCTCTTACCCCCACAATCGCGTCCGTGGCCGAACTATTGACCGTCGCGAACCTCGTGGATCTCAGCGTTCTGATCTTTCTCCAGGCGGTGCTGGGTTTCGACAACCTCCTCTATCTCTCGATCGAGTCGAAGCGCGCTCCGGAGGGAACGCAATCGAAGGTGCGCCGGGTCGGCATCATCATGGCGATCGCGCTGCGCATCGGGCTGCTCTTCGCCGTCCTCGGTTTGCTGGAGGCGTTCGAGGAACCCTTCTTTGAATCGACGGGATTCATCGAAGGGCAGTTCAACTTTGCGACCGTCGTGTTTCTTCTGGGCGGCGTCTTCATCATCTACACCGCCGTGAAAGAGATTCGTCACATGATCTCGATCGACGATCTAGAGGCGGGCGAAGAGAAGTCCAAGAAGACCGTCGTGCA
>JBCDAA010000415.1:0-7753 GCA_039186435.1 Myxococcota bacterium
ATTGACAATGAAGTGGTAGTGGCAGATGGTGATCTGTCAATCATCCCTGAGGATGCCATCGTGGAGAAGATGACAACTCGGGGACCCTCGAGGGGCGGCGGCGCCACCTGGCTTGGCGCCACCTGCACATACGCAGATCGTGGGTCGCTGGTCACCCCAACGGTCTCCGAATTTTGCGAGAGCATCCAGAACGCGAGGGCCGCGCCGAGAAGCGCTAAGATCACCAAGGCTGCAATGAAGGATCGACTCATCAAAGCCGAATTATCATCCGTCGCTCAAACGTGCATCTTCACCATCATCTCAGCGGCGAAGATCATCGCAGAGAAACGAGCGCGCGGGCTTCCGCAAGGGTCACTCCGGTCAGAACCGCGAGGTTGCGGTTCCAGGTAAACCCTTCCGGTGCCGTGCCTCCGCTCTGCGACGAGTTGTGGCGAAACTCAAAACCGACGAGCGTGAGGTCCGGCTCGACGACAACCGGCACATCGTCGTAGATGACGGCCAGCGCCTGCCGCTCGTCCTGTATCCAATACGAGAGATTTCCCTCGTTCATGTCGAGATATACCCAGTGGTACGTCCAGGTGTTGGCCTGCACCACGAAGTCATCGCTTCGAACCGCAACCGAATCACCACCTTCGGTTTCTCCGTTGGGTGAGACCCCGGCTGCACTTCCGTACTGACGAATGTCCGTTCGCGCGACACCTTCTTCAGCGCTCGCCTGATTGAATCGACTTCGAATCTCGACCGGACGGTCGTCGATAAGCGACCCGAGCAAGATGAACGCCTTGTGGGTCTCGAGCTCCCCGCCAATTCGGTTGTTGTCGTCCTTCGCGGTAAAGCGGTCGGACCATCTCGCTTCCCAGTAGAAGAACGCCGTCGTGCCGGAGATCGCCTCGAACTGATTTCGCCCGTCTCTCCCCGGGCCCCAGCTTGTGCCGCTGCTTCCATCGCCCACGTCAAAGAAGTTGGCCGCCGCCTCGAGCTCGCTGTCGTAGAAAAGCTCCTCGGCGTCGTAACGCTCGGGGCGGCTCCAATGGAGCGGCCAGATGTCCTCATTCGATCGGATTCGTAGCGAGTAGTGCGCGTTTGGGTGCGCCGCCAGCATCTCGAAATAGGAGTGGTCCGCCATGCCGCCCCCGTCGCGCGGTTCGATCGCGGAGTCGGACGGGATTGCAGAATCGGTCGACGCATCAGCCCCCGTGCGCGCATCCGTCGCCGCGTCTGAACCCGCATCGCCGCACGCCGCGGCAAGAACCACGAGAGCTAGCGTTCTCAATGTCATGGGAGGCTCCTCAAATTATCTGACGGCGATAATAAAGAGGTGCCGCGCCGAACAAAACCTTCGCCAGGAGTGCCCTGACGGGGTTTTTAGATGTTCTAGAAACGCGGCGAGACGAAGAGGTTGATCGCCAAGACGTGCGCACGAACGTTGGGCGAGCGATCGAGGTAGACGAAGAGGTAGCCCGCTTCGAGGCGCGCCCAGGATGCCACCTGCAGGAACGGGCCGATGAAAATACGGTTCTGGTCGAAGCCCTGCGGCGCACCCCAATCGGGTTCGTTGAGACCAATGAAAATCTCGTCCCAAAACGCGAGACCGAAAGGCTCCTGCGAAGATGGCCGCCAGTTCACGCGAACGAACTGCCGAATGCGCGCGCCCACATCGTCGCCCGCTTCGCTGAAGCGCTGCTCGAGACGCGTTCGCGACTGAAACGAAAACCCACCGACGCTGTGCTTCAACACCAGCTGCTGCCAGATGCGGTGCTCGTTGGTGGTGTTCCCGGTCGCGTCGTCGAAGACCGGAACCCACGCGTACCCGGCCCACACGCTGATGTTCTTGGTGAGCTCCGCGCCGATTCCCGGACGCAGAATCACGACGGTTCCGTTCTCGCCGCGACGCGCGTGGGTGTCGAGCCAGAAGCTCAGCCCCGGCGGCTCCGTCGCCGTGTGTGCGGTCGCGAGGAGCGCTGCCCACAGCTGAAACTCACTTCGATCCTGAGCCTCCGCCGTCGTCGGGAGCGCGGCGGAGACCGCAAGGAGACCCACTACGATTGCCCTTCCCATCGCCCTTCGATGAAGGCCAACGGCGCTCGACGCAAACCGTCGGTTTATCTCCGTCGGAAGCGCCGGGCGATCTGCGGATTTGGTGGGCGCTTCGTTGCGCCGCGACAGGAACGTTCGTCCGGCCATTCGCCTAGCCAAACGGTCGCTCTTACGAGCTCCTATAGGCGTCAATGCTCGGCAACGACCGACGTCAGGAGCGCTCGAGTCGACGCGAGAAGACCCTGCCAGTGTTCCTCGGCGAGCTCCTCGTCCGCGTTCGACCAGATGTTCAGCCGCTCCTGCTCCCCTTCCTCCTCGCTCTCGATCTGGCCGTAGACGTAGCCGTTTCGCGTGTCGATCACGTGCGTTTCGAGATAGCTCGTCACCTCCGCGTCCATGAAGGGCGTAAAGAGCGCCGGGATGAGCAGGATGTTGAGCACCGCCAAGCCGTTGGGTCGACGCTCCACGCGGTAGCCGTAGTCGAAGACCACCACCACATCGCACTGCGCGCGAGCCGCGAGAAGACGAAGGCGCCGAAGGGAAAGCTGCTGACCTGCTTCGGCGGTCTGAAAACGGCGTTGGCCCGTGACCATCACCCGCGGGATCGCGTAAACACCTTCCACCCCTTCGATCGCGGAGAGCATCGATTCGATCTCCTGGTTGTGTCCCGATTCAAAACTGAAGTACGCAACGTTGAGGGGCGTGGGCATCTGCGGCCGGGCACCAAACGCGCGTGCGATCTCCTCGTCGTCGATTTCGTAGCCGGCCGCCTGATCGAGGCGTACGCTCCCCCCGGGCTGGTAGCGACGGATCCCGCCGCAACCGACGAGCGCAACAAGAACAACTAGGCATGAAGAGCGAGTCATCGAACCTCCTGGGGCGACAACGGTCGCTCGCCCGCGCTCTTACAGGAGGGGCGGTCTTACTCGCGCTTACATGCACTTACGCGTGCGAAGAACCTCCGAACGACGCGGCTCCACCCTCCGAGAAAACGGTTTCCCTCCTGCCGAAGATCCTTCCGAGCACGCCGCTTACGATCACCGAGGGGCCTACGCTTGGCGAAGACCGGGGACGTCAAACGGTCTCGGTGGAGGTACGAAACAACCGCGACAAGCGCGTCGTCAGCGTCGTTCTCGACATTTTCGTCGTCGCGGCGGACGAGATCGTTCATCAGTTTGAGGTGGCGCGAAGTGCGCGCGTTCCTGCGGGCGAAACACAGGCGATCATCTTTCGACCCTTCCTTGCACCGACCGAAGCGAGTGGCGAGGTCAGTGCGCGGGTTCAGCGCGTTCATTTCTGCGACGACTCCCGCTGGTCGCGCGAGGGCGAGACGCCAGCAAACCCCTACCTCAAAGACTGCGAGACCTCGGTAGTCGCCCCCCGTTTCCAAGGGCGCCGTTTCCAAGGACGCCGTTTCCAAGGACGCCGTTTCCAAGGACGCCGTTTCGAAGGACGCCGCACCCTCACCGACGGCGTTTCGACTCTCTCGCTTCCGGACGGCTACGAAGAGCGCACAGCCGCGGTCGTCCCGGGAACCACCTTCCGTCCGCGCGAGGGCGAAGGCTTCGTCACCGTTCTCGGATCGCCGTGGCGACCCCTTCAACCGGCGGAACTGAACGCGGAGATCTGCACGGCCCTTCATCGCGGCGTGCAAAGCGAGGTGCGGGTGGTGACCGACGACGTCTCGCTTTGCACGGTCCGCCCGCGACCGACCTTTGACCTGATCGTCGTCACACGGGAGCGCGACTACCTGCTCCAATGCCACGCCCCGGAGGGTCCCGAGGCGTGCCTGGCGATCGCCGAAAGCTGGCGGCTCGCGGACAACTAGAGCACATCTCAAGAATACCGGAGGTTGGCCAACAGGATGCGCCGATCTCCAAGCACTCGGGCAAAAGGCACGGGCACGGGCACGATCCGGGGCGAAACGCGATCGGACGCCGAAACGCCTCAGTCGGTCCCCTACACGCAGCGTCGGCAGGCGATTCGCGCAAAACGTTACGAGGAAATGTCGAGCATTTTTAAGCGTGAGAAGGGGGGGTTGAATCGCGTGTTTGCGCCGCGAAGCGACGACGGTACGAGCTTGCCCGTGCCCATGCCTTTTGCCCGAATCCAATTCCCCGTCTGCCACGCAACAGAGTCCACCGAACCGCGATCGGACAACGTGTCCACGAATGGGCAGGCTCGTAGACTGGCTGCCACGGATCGACTGACGCTATTTTTTAGATGTGCGCTAGTCGTTGACGACGTTCGGGCGCTCGCCGCGCTCAAAGAACGCGATGATCTGCCGCGCTGCCGCAAGCGCCGCGTTCGTGTTCGCTTCCGCCGTCTGCGCGCCCATTTTCTTCGGCGTGCAGAAAAATCGATCGCCGAACGCCTCGAGCTTGGCCTTCGTTTCATCGGAAGGCGCGATGTCGGTGAGGTAGCGAAGGTCTTCGCGTTCGCCGAGGGCCGCGAGGAGTCCCGCTTCGTCGATCACCTCTGCCCGCGCCGTGTTGACGAGCGTTCCGCCCTTCGGCATCGCCGTCAAAAGCGCCTTGCCGATGGAGCCCTTCGTCGTGGGCGTCGCGGGAATGTGTAGCGAAAGGTAGTGCGACTTCGCGTAGAGCTCTTCCACCGTTTCGATGGGCGTCGCGCCGAGCTCGGCGATCTTGTCGGACGCCACGTAGGGGTCGTGCGCGAGAACGTTCATGCCAAAGCCCTTCGCGACCCGGAGAACGTTGCGACCGACGTTGCCGATCGCGTGAATGCCGAGGGTCTTGCCGAGAAGCTCCGTGCCCGGCTTGCCGTTGAAGCGACCCCGCGCCGCGTAGACCATCATGCCGAAGACGAGCTCGGCGACCGCGTTCGAGTTCTGCCCCGGCGTATTCATCACGGCGACGCCCGCGTCCTTGGCTTTGGCCGTATCGATGCTGTCGTAGCCGGCACCCGCGCGGACCACGAGCTTCAGGGCACCGGCGGCACCCAGAACGCCTTCGTGAATCTTGTCACTGCGCACGATCACGGCGTTGGCTTCCGCGATCGCCTTCAGAAGGTCGGCCTCGTCCGCGTAGGACTCGAGCACGCGAACCTGATAACCCGCGCCTTCAAGGAGCTGAACGGCCTGGGTCTTGGCGGTGGACGAAAACGGCTTCTTGGTGGCGATCAGGATGTTCTTCGACACAGCGGCTCCTTCGTAGTTTCGCCGTTTGTAGCCGGAGCGGCTCAGACGCGCACGCCGATTGGTCCTGGAATCGTCGCCGGAATCAGCGCCGGAATCGGCACCGGAATCGGCAGCGTCGAGACGAACGCTTGCGCTAGAGGTACTCCTCGTGGCCGAGCGTGTCGGCCACCTTCAAGAGCGCACGCTGGAGCGATGCGAGACCCCGCGCGCCGAGAACTTCGGCCCATTCCTCCTCGATGGCTGCGATCTCCTCGAGGGCCGCGTCGAGAAAGCGACGACCTCGGGCGCTGAGCACAATTCGCTGCGCACGACCGTCGGTCGGATCCGGCTTTCGTTCGACGTACGCGCGGGCCTCGAGCCCTTGCACCAGCTTGCCAACGGCCTGTTTGCTCGTGCCGGCGCGCTCTGCGAGCTCTGTGATTCGCGCGCCTTCCTGGACCGGAAGCCGAGCGATGATCTCGATGTCCGAGGGTCGAAAGTCGTCGAACCCTCTCGCGCGGATCCGCTCTTCAAACTGCGCTTCAAACGTCCACCGCGCGCGGGCTAGCGCTCGGCCCAGATGACGTCGCCGAAAGACTGAAAGTTCATCCACGAAGCCACCATAGCGCGCATTTAGACAACCGGGTTGACCAAATAGACAACTGGGTTTACTAAATGAAGAAGATGAAACACGGAGTCGCACTCACGCTGATGCTCGCCGCCTGTGGCGGGTCTCAAACCTCAACGGAAACCCCTGCCCCGGAGAACGCCATGATGGTGATTCGCGTCGTCGTCGACGTAAAACCCGATCAAGCCGACGCCTTTGTCGCGTACCTCAACGACGAGGCCACGCGCGTCCGGACGCTCGAGGGCTGTGAGCGCTACGAGCTCTTTCGCGATCCCTCCGGTGCCGCACGTTTTCTGCTCTACGAAGAGTGGGCAAGCGAAGACGCCTTCGAGGCCTACAAAGCGTCCCCCGAGTTCACCCAGAGCTTTGCGGTTCTCGGGCCGATGATGGCGGGCCCGCCGGACAGCTCCTACTTTCAGGCGCGCCAAACCGGGCCGTGAGCTACTCCCAGGTCATCGTCGCGCAGGACACATCGACCGGCGCGTCCGGATCGTCGAGAAAGCCGCGAAGCACCGATGCGCCGCATTCATCGAGGTAGTCGCCGACGTATTGAAACCCGAGCCCCGGGGTGTGGACTCGCGTCGGAATGTCGACGATGCGGGCCTCCGACAACCCTGCGGCGACGGCCATGGCGCCTTCGAGCGGCGTGCGCGAATCGAGGACAGGATTCACCAAAAGAGTCGGCACGTCGGAGACAACCGGCTCCCGCGCCGCTGGCGGTGAGGGCGTGAGCCCGAGCGCATCGCAGGACTCGTAGAGGCTGGCCAGGAGCGCAAATCCACCGCGAAGGTCCTCCGCGCTCGAAAGCGCATCCTCGAAGACGGCTCGGTCAAAAAGCGGCGCCATGTCGCGGCAGAGAACTACCTGATAGGCGAGAATGCTGAGCTGCGGAGGCCGCGAAAACACGCGGTCAAGGAACGCCTCGGCAACCTCGGTCTCTCCCTCGTCGAGAGCGTTTATCCATCGCGGAATCCCGGCGGCAAAGTCCTGGTGGTAAAGCGCCTCGACTAGGGTCACGGCGATGAGGTCAACGTTGATGGCGCCATAGCGGTCGGACTCGATCGGATCGGCTGCCGCTCGCGCGTAGACGGCGGCGGCAGCGTTTCGAAGATCGGGGTAGCGGTCATTGCAGGAAACGTCGCTCGCACAAAGATCGTAGAGGCCCTCGAGCGCGTCGCGGTTTGCGGTGACGTACACGGGAAGAAAATCGCGATTCGGTGGGACGAGCGACTCCAGGTACGCCGCGCGCACGAGGTCGCTGTGCCGACGGAGAACCTCGAGGCCGAGCCGTGACCCGAAGGACCCGCCGGCGAGCAGCACCTCGTCGTAGCCGAGGCCGCGCACGAGCCCCGCGATGTCGTCCGCAGAATGCGCGACGTGAAAGTTCTCGGGTGCAACGCCCATGGCGCGGAGCTGCGCGGCGCACGCGTCCAGGGTTTCGCCAACGCGGCAGCTCAGGGAAGGCTCCGACGCGCCGACGCCGCGTTGCTCGACGTAGACGACCGGCCGCTCGCCGAAGCGCAGGCGGCGAACCTCTTGGGTGAGTGTAGGAACGTACGCGACGCCGCGGTAGGCGGGACCGCCCTGGAGGATCACCACCGGCGTGCCCTCCAGGTCACGATCGAACACCACCGCGTGAACACGAATCTCGGGGCTCGTTTCGTCGCCAGGGACTTCACGCGTGATCAGGTCCACGCAAAACACATCCTCTCCCTCGACCGCGTCGCTCGGAAGGCGCACGCGGCACGGAATCGGCGGCAGCACGTCCGCACGGCCACCGTCCGCAAGGCCACCGTCCGCAAGGCCACCGTCCGCAAGGCCACCGTCCGCAAGGCCACCGTCCCCGTCTCCAAGCGCACTGTCAGGACCTGCGGTCCCGCCGGGTCCGCCACACGCCGCAAGGAGTATCCATCCGAGCCAAATCCGCATCGTTCCAGCCTCGCTCTCTG
>JBCDAA010000416.1:0-7716 GCA_039186435.1 Myxococcota bacterium
ACTCGGCGTCCGTCGCCAGCTCCAAGAACATCGCGATGGCTCGCGGACTTCCGTCGCGCGCAATTCGGCGGCGGAGTTCCGAGAAGAGCGCTGCTTTCTCCGTGGACAACTCGCCCAGTGTACCGGAACGCGGAATTGCATCCGGGTTTGGGAATTCGAACGGCCTCCGGCCACCCATGAACAAAGGAGGTTCGATGAACCGTTTGCTTTGGGTGTTTCTTGCCGTCGCTGGCTGCGCGTCGGAGACGCTTCCGCTTTCCAGCGAGCTACTCGCTTCGGGGGACTACGACTGCGAGAGCACGTACCGCGAAGGAGCTGTGGTGGGCGACCGCTGCACAGGGGACGAGTACGAGCCCGGCCGCGTCTTCTGGGCGTGCGCCGGCACAGACGAAGAGGCCGGCTGCGTGTACGCGGCAACCTGTGAGGACTACGTCCTAACCCACGTGCACCGCGCGTGCGCCGAGGGACCCGACCGGGATCCTCTCGTGTGGGACGACTGCGAAACGGCAGCGATCGCCGGACGAACGGGAGACCCCTGCACAGAGAGCTGGGCCTGCAGTCACGCGAAGGACGCAACCCCGATGAATGCGGACTACTGCTCACGCACCGCATCGTGCGTCGAGGGAGTTCTGGCGGTGGGCGAGGAGTGCTGGCTGGTCGAATGACACGTTGGGGATGGGTACTCGTCTTCTGCATCGCCGCACGCGCCTCTGCCGACGCGCCGCGCTTTGCGATTCGTTGGCAGGGCGCGTGCGGCGACGGCGATCGCGTCGCGCGCGAGGTCGCTCGCTCACTCGGCTTTGTGGTGACGTCGCCGGAACGCGCAGACCTGGTTGCGGACGTTCGAGTGAACGGAGACGAAGTCGTACTTCGGCTCGGGGAACACGCGCGGCGGGTTCGGGCGGCCTGCGAGGACGTCGAAGGCACCGTCGTGATGGTGCTGACCCTGGCCGCCCACGCGGAGCGAGCGAGCATCGAGGCAACCGAAACCGAAACCGAAACGCACGAATCGGATGGACCGGACAACCTCCTGCCCGTGCCAGATCCCAGCGCGCCAAATCCAGAAACCGAAACGCACAACTCGGATGGACCGGACAACCTCCTGCCCATGCCCATGCCCATGCCCGTGCCCAGTCGCAGCGCGCCAAATCCAGAAACCCACGAATCGGATGGACCGGACAACCTCGTACCCGCCGGCATATCGACACCGGAAACCAACGAGCGCCTCGCCATCGCCATCGCCGCGAGCGCGGCCCTCGGCTCGCTCCCCCGCCCCTTCGGCGCCGCCGCGATCCTGCACCTCCGCTTCGCCCCCCGAGGCCTCGCCCGGATTGGCACCGGCTTCGTCACCACCCGCGCCGGAAACGCCCTCGTGGGCTCACGTCTCGACGAACTTCCGGATCAAGGAAGCGGCCGCGCATCGCTTTGGTGGCTCGAGGCCGGCGTCTGCGCGAACGCCGGACCGCTTCGAGGATGCGGAAGCGTTCACACCGGTCGTCTCACCGCGGAGCGCCACTCCCCGGACGCCTATGTGGCGGTCGTCCCAACGCTCGCCTTCTCCCTTCGTGGATTGATCGTCGAAGGAGGCGCCGCGATTTCCCTCCTCAACACCCAGCTGCGCGGCGAGCGCCCGTCCGAATCGATGGCCGGCGGCACCACACGCCAGCGCTTTCGCCTTCAGCGGGTAACCGGCCTTCTTCGTATCGGCCTCGAGAAATCTTTTTAGCGCGATGGGAAAGTCGACCCCCCGCGACCACTCACCGGGCATGGAGCGCGCCTTGCCCGCCACCCACGCCCGCCCTTCCTTCGACGACGTCTTCAAAGAGCACGCCCCGCACGTCTGGCGGGCACTCCGGCGCCTAGGCGTTCGCGAAGCAGACGTCGCCGACGTCGCACAAGAAGTCTTCGTCGTCGTTCATCGAAAGCTCCGCCACTTCGAGGGACGCTCCTCCCTGAGCACGTGGATCTACGGCATCTGCATTCGTCGCGCGTCGCAGTACCGGCGAAAAGCGTGGGTCCGCCGCGAAGTTCAGACCGCCGACCCCATCCTTCCACCCCTCGAAGCACCTCAGGATCGCGCCGACGAAGAGCGCCACGCCCGCGTGCTTCTTGGCCGCCTCCTCGACACGCTCGACGACGACAAACGCGAGGTCTTCGTGCTCTTCGAAATCGAACGCCTGCCCATGAACGAGATTGCCGACATCCTCGGCGTCCCCGTGAAGACGGCGTACAGCCGACTCTACGCCGCTCGCAACGCCATGAAACAAGCGCTCACGACGTTGGAGGCCGATCGATGACCTGGCTCCAGGACACCGAACTCGACGCGCAGCTTAAAACGCTTCTCGAAGCAGGGCGCGCCGAAGCCCCAACCCGCCCTCAGCTCCATGCACTGCGTCGCTCCGTCGCGCGCGCGGTGATGCTCCCGTGGATCCTCGGCGGTGTGACCGCGTTCGCGGCCTCGGTGATTGCGACCGCTGCGCTCATTTCGCCCGTCGAGGATGTCGCGCACGCCGAACACAAAGCCGGCGCGGCGAAGGTATCCGCTTCGCCGAGCGAAACCCGCGAACCCGCTCCGCTCCGCCAACCCGCACCGAACGAAACCGACGCGCCGACGGAACAGACACAAGCGGAACCAGAGACCGTCGTCGAACGGGCGCCGCAGCGAGACGCGCAGCGACCCTCGGAGCTCGTCCTCCTGTCTCGTGCCCAGCGCTCCCTGGACCACGCGCCGACGCGCGCCCTCCGCGTTCTCGATCGCCACCGGCGCATCTACCCCGAAGGGGAACTCGCCCAAGAGCGAGAAGCATTGCGTATTCGAGCTCTTTTACGTCTTGATCGCCGCGCGGAAGCCGACGCTGCCCTCGCGCGTTTTCGCGCTCGCTGGCCCTCGTCCCCGCATGAGAACCGCCTTCGCATCTTGGTCGAGTAGACCCTTTCGTTTCCCTCGCGCAATCGCACAGCTGGGTTCGAGGGGGCATACTCTACGGCGAGTCATGAAGGTCACCGACATCCTGAGCCGCGACGAGATCGCCACGCTCACCCGAGCGTCCAACCTCCGGGGCGCCTGGTCGGTGGTCGTCGACTGGAGCCTCGTCGCCGCGTCGATGGCGCTCGTCGCTTGGCTGCCCAACGTCGCGACGATCCTCCTTGCGCTGATCGTGATCGGCGGCCGTCAGCTTGGCCTCGCGATCCTCGCACACGAATGCGCGCACAAATCGCTTTTCGCCCGGAAGAGCCTTCACGATCCGATCGGCGTGTGGCTTTGCGCCGCGCCCATCTGGACCGACATGCTTCGCTACCGCGAGCACCATCGACGCCATCACAACCACACGGGCACTGACGCGGATCCCGATCACGTCCTCGCGCGTCCCTTTCCGATCACGCGGGCTTCCCTCGCGCGCAAGTTTCTCCGAGACCTCGTCGGCTGGACCGCCGTGCGACGCATCGGCGCGCTTCTGGCGATCGACTTTGGGTTTCTCAACTACACGGTCTCAAGCTTCGCCGGCTGGCATCCGCCGATGAAGCTGGGCGCGCGGCTTCGCTTCGCCGCCGGCCATCTCTACCCCGTCGTGCTCACGAACCTCGCGCTCTTCTCCGCACTCTGGTTGCTTGGACGCCCGGAGCTCTACCTCTTGTGGGTCGGCGCCTGGTTCACCACCTACAGCCTCGCGCTTCGAATCCGCGGCATCGCCGAGCACGCCGGCACCGAGTGGGTCCCCGATCCTCTCCGCAACACCCGCACCACCTACGCCGGCTGGCTCGCGCGTCTCTTCCTTGCGCCTCACCACGTGAACTACCACCTCGAGCACCACCTGCTCATGACCGTGCCGCACTACCGACTCGCCGACCTCCACGTGCTCCTCAAAGAGCGCGGCCATCTCGGGCCACACAACGTCGCGACGAGCTATCGGCAGGTTTTCGCCCTCGTCACCCACTGAGCGCGGTAGTCTCTCCGCTGGAGGGCAAATGGCGACGAAGCGGGGGCGCGCGCCGGCGAAGAAACGCGGCGCCAGCAAGCGGCAGGGCAAAGCAGCAAAATCCAGCGCGCCACGCCGCGCGAAGGCCACAAAATCGAAGCCTGCCAAAACGAAGTCGCCTGCCAAAGCGAAGTCTGCCAAAGCGAAGTCCGCCAAGGCGTCCGCCAAGGCGCCCGCGAAGACGAAGGCGCCAACTACGTCCACCAAAGCGAACCGGGAGCACTTGAAAAAGACGGTTCCCGGCGGCACCGCACCGACCGTCGACGACGCGACCCGTGCCAAGCAGATTCTGCGGGAGCTTCGCGAGATCGTCGGTCGGGTCAGCGACGCCACGGCGGAAACGATCCTCGGCGATGGAACCCTTGAACAGCTGCTCGCGTCCGTGATGCCCGCCGCAAAAAAAGGCGACGCCATCCACGCCCACCTGATGGCGCACAAAAGGCGCGCGTCGCTCCTCGCGCGGCTCCGTCACGACATCAACGACGCGTCGGCCTTCCCGATCCCGGAGAGCGAGCTCTTCGTCGCGCCAACGCGGGTGCAGTGGTTTTACGACGGTCTCACCTTCCTCGAGGGCAGCACCCCCTACGCCGGAGTCGTGGGGCTCCTCCGCGACGGAGTCCTTCGGTACGGCCTCAACGTCGAAGACGGCAAAAAGGGTGAGACCCTCGGACCCCTCGCCGCCGACTTTGTCTCCGTCGCCGAAGCCAAGCGGAGCTTTCGCGGCGGTGAGGGATCTACGGACGACGCGTTGAAGCGCCTCGCGGAGCTGCGGAACGAAGACGATCCTTCCGCGTGGACGTCGTTTTTGGTGGACCAACCCTGGGTGCTGGGCGGGCAACACACCGCCATCTCGCACGTGGCTCGCACCGACGAAGAGCTTCCCCAAGTGACCGCCAAGCGGGCCTTCGACAGCGCCCACGACGTTCTTCTGATCGAGCCGCCCTCGACGGAGATCGTTGGAAAGACCGGGAAGGTCCTCGTGTCCTTCCGGGAGCGCTGGCTCGCGGCGGAACGCCTTCGCACCTTTGTCCAGCGCCAAGCAGCCTACTTAAAACGGGAACTTGCCATGAAAATCGTGGAGCCCCGTTTCCTAATTGTCGCGGGTCGAGGACTCACTCCCGCCGACCGGGCAGTGGTGCGCCGAGAAATGGAAATGCACCATGCCGCGATTCGATTGATCACCTACGATCGACTCGAAGCCCTCGCGGCTCGGACGGCAGCCTTCTTCGCGGGGCGCATCTAACCGTCGCGTCGCTGCTCCGGGCGGAGTACCATCGAGTGTTGGCGGAAACCTCCAGCAAACCGGTTCCAAAGCGCTTCGGCCGCTATCGCATCTACTCAAAGCTCGCGGCGGGTGGGATGGCGACCGTCTATCTTGCGCGCACCGAGCATAAAACTGGTTTCGAAAAGATCGTCGCGCTGAAGGTGATTCACGATCACCTCCATACGGAACAGTCCTTCGTCGACATGTTTCTCGACGAAGCACGCATTGCCGCGGGCATCGACCACCCCAACGTCTGCTCGGTCTTCGATTTTGGCGAGGAGAACGGCGTCTACTACATCGCGATGGAGTACCTCCTCGGCGAGCCGATCAAGCGCATCGCCCGAACCATCGCCAAGTCCAAAGATCGCAACGCGATTCAGCGACTCCCTTTCTACATTGCGCGCGCGCTCGCCGACGCCTCCGAAGGTCTTCACGCCGCTCATGAACTGAAGGATGCGACCGGAAACCCGCTGGGTGTCGTGCACCGAGATGTCTCCCCCGAGAACATCGTCGTGACCTACGACGGAGGCGTCAAACTCGTCGACTTCGGGGTCGCCAAAGCCGCGCAGCGAATTCACAAAACGAAGATCAACAAGATCAAAGGCAAGTTCGCCTACGTCGCGCCCGAGCAGATTCGCAACCAGGACGTCGACCGCCGCGCCGACATCTGGGGTCTTGGCGTTTGTCTCTGGGAGGCGTTGACGTTGCGGCGCCTTTTTCGGCGTGAAACGGATGCTTCCACCCTTTCCGCGGTCATCTACGACGACGTTCCCGCGCCCTCCGAGCTTGCCTCATGGGTCCACCCGACCCTCGACAAGATCGTGCTTCGCGCCCTCGCGCGCGACCGCGAACAGCGCTACCCGACCGCGCGCGCCCTGGGCCAAGACCTTCGTAAGTTCCTCACGCAGACGGGGATGACGATCGGGTCCGCCGAGGTGTCCGAGTGGATGGAGAAGCTCTTTCCCGACGAGCGCCAATCCCGTCTCGACATGCTCCAGCGCGCGCGCCGCGGTGAACCCTCTGGCTCCTTCGTCGAGGAGTCTCAGGACGATGTCGCCAGCGTCCCCGATGGTTCGCTCCCGTCTGTGTCCGTGCTGGTTTCGCCCCCGGAAGACCGCAAGACACCGGAGCTCGTTGGAATTTCCCTCGAAGCCTTTGCCGACATGCTCCACGCGAAGGGGGCGCAGCTCGACGAGGACGTCGCGGGTCTGATCGCGATGGACATCTGCGACGCCCTTCAAGAGCGACCGGCGCGCGTCGACACCCAACTCGTCCGGGTCACCGAAGACGGCGCGGTCTCCCTCGGCTTGCCGCTCGTGCCGGCACGCCCCGCCGACTCCGCCCGGTGCGTTACCGAGGTGCTGAAGTTTCTTCCGATGCGACGAGGACCGCTTCTCTCGATGCTTCGCGCCGCGGAGTTTCGCAGTCCCGAGGAGCTCAACGAAGCGCTTCAAAAGGCGATCGACCCCGTCGCACGGGGCAAGGCGCGCCGCGAGATCGTGCGCCTCATGCTCATGCCGGCCGGACCCGTAACGATGCCGCCGCCAGCGCGTCGCAAACCCGAGCCGGTGGATCCTCTCGTGAAGTTTGCGGAGGACGCGACGGGGTCCTTCAACCACGACCGCGATCCGCTTCCCGCACCCGCGCCGGTGCCTTCCGTCACAACGGAGGACGACCTTACCGCCTTCAAGAGTGGCGGCAACGGACTGCGCAACGGCCTCATCGCTCTCGCCGTCCTCGGTGCGGTCGCGGCCACAGTCGCGATCGCGCAGCCTGAGCGAGTGCGGTCGTGGTTCGGCGTGAACGAAGCGCCCGCGGAGGCCGAGGCTGATCCCGAGCCGGAGACGATCGTGCAGGAGCCCATTCTCGGCGAGCTTCGACTCCACGTCGCCCCCGAAGGCGCGCGGGTGCTCCTCTTCGTGGGCCGCGCACCGATCGATGTGGAGAACGTCGCGCAAGGTCAGCGTCACTACATCATGGCCGCCCAGGACAACGGCGCTAACCGCTGGGGGCAGGTCCCCGCGGAAGGCGAGTGGACCGACGGACAGTACGAACTGGCGATCGCGTTTCCGGAAGAGGGCGAAGACGAGGACGACGGTACGGTTGCAGACATGGAACCCTCACCGAGCGCCTCCGGCGACGGGCGCATTCGCGTTGTCACGCAGCCTCCGGGCGCAAAGGTGTACCGCTTCGCAGGCATCGCGCCGGAGATCACGATCGGCGGTGTCGATCCGGAAACGATGATCGAAGTGCTCGTCACCCTCGAGGGCTACGAGTCGCATCGGGCGCTCGTGACTTCCAGCGAATGGACCGGCGAGGAACGACCCACCGCGGAACTTCGGATCGAGCTTCAGCCCGAGCCGCGGCGGCGGCGCTAGATTGCTCGTCGCTTAAACTGATCTCGTGATCGCGCCGGGCTCGGCGTTCCTCGCAAGACGGGAAGTCGATGGAATACCAGTGGTATTTCAAGACGAG
>JBCDAA010000417.1:0-7710 GCA_039186435.1 Myxococcota bacterium
CGTCTTGTAGGTATGCACCGGCGGCACCCCACAATAGGGCTGGTAGGTGCACCCTTCGCAGTCGGGCTGCTGATCCATATGCGAGGCGAGAACCACGCTTCGCACGGTCGGGTGACTGACGAGCTCGCGATACTTCGTGTCCTTCACGTGCCCGATCTCGAAGGTGCTGTCGCCCATCTCGTGAAGCATCCGGCCTTCGTCGCAGGTGAAGATTCGGCCGTCGTAGTTGTAGGCGAGCTGGCCAAGCCCGGCGCCGGCAGGCCAGCGGATGTCGAGAAAGTTCGGGTCCTCACGGGAGAGAATCTTCGTCAGAAAGATCGCCGCGTAGCGCTCGAGGATCTGCTCTCCGCCCTTGTTGAGCTCGAGCATGTAGTCGACCGCCTGCGCGTAGAACTCGAGGTACGCCTCGCGCGGATACTCCACTTTGGGTGCGGTCTTGGCGGCAAAGCCGAAAGGATCGATCGGACGCAGGAAGAGCGCCCGACAGCCGAGCTCGAGGTAGGTGTCGACGACTTCCTTCCAGAGGGGAAGCGTGCTCCGCGTCGTCGTGAGCAGCGCTTCCACGTGGTAGAGCGTGGGGTCGAGTCCCGCCGACGTATACGCCTGGTTGATCGTGCGAATCCAGTGGGTCGCGGCGTCGTGCGCAGAGGCGGTTGGGAGCTTGCGCTGCTTGTCGTGCAGCCCTTTGGGGCCGTCGATGCTCGTACAGAGCTGAACCTTATGGTCGACGAGGTAGGCGAGCTTCTCCTCGGTCATCAGCGCAAAGTTGCTGACCATCGTGAACTCGAGCTGCTTTTGCGCGGTCTTGTTCTTCTCGAGGGCGTACGCGATCGCGTGCTGGACGACCTCGAAGTTCACGAGCGGCTCACCCCCCTGAAACTCAATGGTGAGAAAGGGGCTCGGCGATCGAAAAATGACGTCGATCGCCTGCTCGGCCGTCTCCCGCGACATGTCCGTGTCCAAGGCGTCCATCGGGGCGCGACTCGCGTGGCAGTACACGCACGTCTCGTTGCAGCGAAGGGTGATGACCAAGATGTGGAGGTTCGGTCCGCTGCCGAGAAACTTCTTCCGCACGAAGACCTCGGACGCGGCGCGCGGCACATCGTAGTGATCGCGAAGAAAGTTCTCGCGACGCAGCTGCTCGAAGAGGTCGTCCCCCGGCTCGACGGAGCCGCGCAGCGCTCGCCCAAGCTCCTCCCGCGAGAGAAGCACCCAGCGCCCTTCGACGTTCGTGAGAAGAAAGCGATCGCCGATCGCTCGAATACGAAAGTAGGCGAGGCCGTCCCAAATCTCCTGCGGTCCAACCCCGAGCGTCGCGAGGTTCATCCCTGCTCCACGTGACGTTCCACGGTGAGGCCGAGGGCGTAGTTCATCAGCTCGCGACTCAATCGAAGGGTGCGTTCCGGCGTGCTCGCCTCGACGGCAACAACCCAGTACGAGCCCTCTTCCTTCTGGGCGAGCGTTCCGTACGCGCGGAGCGTCGATACCGCGGCGTCGACCGCTTCGCCCGCGTAGAGGCCCTGGTGAAAGCGAACCTCGATCACTCGCTCTCCTCCGCCTTCGGCTTTTTTCCGTACTTCGATTCCCAGGACTCCGCGATTCCGAGGGGGTCTTCGAAGGGCTCGTCCGAGAAATCAAACTCCTCAAGTTCGTCCAGGCTCGGCGGACCGACCGCCCCAGCGAACGCCGTCTTCATCACCAGCTCGATCGGTCCTCGATTGGCGGTGGTGAGACGCGCCCGCCAGGCAGCCGCAAGAACCGCGTTGGCGAACTCTCCCGCCACCGCGTCCTTCTGCTGCGCATCGAAGGGCGCCTTGCCCACTTTGGGCACCAGCGTGACGACGTAGCGATCGTCCTCCTGGTCGAGGAGCACCCAGCAGCGGTCCAAAAACTGAAAGGCCGCGGCGTAGAGCGCGTCCACCGGATAGAGCGAGGTCGACATCCGGAGTCGCATGGACCCGTCTTCAAGGTCGGACTCGAGCAGGTCGGACGGGATTCGCGGTGCGGGTTCCATGCGCGGGTCGATGGTACCATCGAGCGTGTCCCCTCACGCCGGCTTATGCGAACGTCGATACTGAGCGTCCACAGCCACGCTGACCGATCGTTTCTCGACGACCGCGAGCTCGCGCTTCTTTCCGGGGATCTTCGCGCGGCGGGTTGGGATCAGCGTTGGGTGGTCGCACTGGTCGAAGGGCCCGACGATCTCAACGCCCTCGCCGACGCGATCGCAGATCGTGAGGTCGTCTTCTTTGAGCGCATCTGGGACGAAGAGCTCATTCGCGCGCTCCAGGCGCGCCTTCCGAACGTCCACTGGGTTCACCTCTCCGGGGAACACGCGCTTCGCGATCCACCCTGCGACTACGTCTGTGGCGGGGAGCCGCGAGACACCGCGCTCGCGCTTCTTCGCTACCTCGAAGAGGGTGGCCCGCTGCCGGGGAAAGTCGCGGAGCGGCGCAAAGGAACCTGGGAATGGGGCCTTTCGGCGAAGCCTGCCGCTAGAGCCGAGCATTCCTTTCAGCCGGACCTCCACCCCACCGTGATCGGCGCGCTTCCGGCCCATCCGAGCTTCTCCATTCAAGGCAACCGCGGCTGCCCCTACCAGGAAGACGCGCGCGACAACCCGCTTTACGAAGGCACTGCTCTTCCGGAGGGGGTGGGTCGTGGCTGTGCGTTCTGCGTGACCGGCAACCACTACGAGGCCACTCCGCATCGCGAAACCGCAGCGCGAGTGGCAGACGAACTCGCGTACGTTCGAACCCACGCAAGAGCGCGCACGCGCCTCGTGTTGAAGGATCAAAATCCCTTCGCGTACCTCCCGCGCGTTCTCGAAGCGATCCGGCAGCGCGAGCTCGGCGGCTTCAAACTCATGCTCGAAACCCGCGCCGACTGGTTCCTCGCCGCGGGCGCGCGTCTCGAAGAGGCCCTGCGCATCGCCGAGCTCGCCGACGTTCGAATCGCGCCCTTTCTCGTCGGGATCGAGAACTTCTCCCAGGACGAGCTGGACCGCATGAACAAGGGCGTTGAGGCGGCGACCCTCGAGCGTTTCCTGAGGGAGCTTCGCGAGTGGAGCCACCGCTTTCCCGCGATGGACCTCACGGAAGCGGCGTTTGGCTTCGTGCTCTTCACGCCGTGGACCACGCTTCGCGATCTTCGACTGAACTTCGACGCCGTCCGGCGCAGCGACCTCAGCGAGTTTCGAGGCCACTTTCTTCTCAGTCGCGCGCGGCTCTACCCGGACACAGCGCTCTACTACCTCGCCGCGCGCGATGGACTGCTCACGGGCGAAGCGCTCCCAAGCTGGGACGACTCCTCCGCACGCTACGGCTACTTTCCGGCGGCGCCGTGGACCTTCGCAAATGCGGACGTCGCGGCGTTTGCCTCCTGCGCGACCCGCGCCCTCGAACTCCTCGACGGACGCGACGAGCTACGACTCTGGGAAGAGATGCTCCGCGCGTTTGAGGTCGGCGAACGCCCGAGCCCGGAAGCGCTCGCGGCGCGTATTCGATCCACGGCGTCGTCACCCAAAAAGCGACGACATCGCGGCGGCTCGGAAGTTCACGCGACCCTTCCCGGTCGTTGTGGCCTGCGCTGCGCGGTCTGCGAGTGTCACCACGCGCAGCCGACGAAACCGAGTGAGCTTTCGAACCCCGGGCGGAGAATCGTACTCCGCGGCGGCGCGCGTTCCTTTCGCGACCTCGACCCCCTCCTTCAGCGCGCGACGGAACTCGGCTTCGACACCATCGCGCTACGGACGCACGGGCTCGCCTTTCAAACGCAGAACGCAGCGCGAGCGCTGCTACGCCGAGGCGTCGACACCGTGATCCTTCCGCTCTTCAGCGAGCGCGCCCGCGTCCACGATGCGATCGCGGGCGTCAGCGGAGCGCACCAGGGAACCCGGAACGCAGCGCAGATGCTTCACCGCGAGGGCGTGCGCATCGAGCTCGAGGTCCCGCTCCTCGCCCCGCACCTTCAGGACCTCGGCGCGATCCTTCGTCAGTCGTCTTTTGTCGCGGCCGTGCGGTTTTTGATCCCGCGGCATAGCGTTCCCGACCGGGTCGCTCCGCCGCCGATGAACGTCATCACCGAGCGGCTTCAAGAAGCCCTTCGCGTCGCGGGCGAACTCGACATCGAAGCGCCCTTCGACAACCCCTCGGGCGTTCCCGGCTGCGCGCTTCCACCGGCCGCGCGGTATTTTGGGCCGCGTCGCCCGCGTCTGGAGGGCGCCGCGCAGCTTTCGGTGTGCGGCACCTGCGCGGAGGCGCCCCGCTGCGTGGGTCTTCCGCAGGCCTACCGCGACCACCACGGCGAAGCCGGCGTAGTGCCGCTCACAAAGAAAACGCGCGCGGGGGAGCGGTGGGACGACGCCCGCCGAGAAGCGGCACGAACGGTTTCGATGCTAGTCCTCCGGCCGACCGTGCACTGCAATCAGGACTGCGACTTCTGCAGCGCCAACGAGACGTCGAAGAACGTCTGGGAAGACAGCCGGGCGATGATGGGCGCCATTGTGCGGGCGGCGCAGCGAGGCGTCGATCGCGTGTCGTTCAGCGGCGGGGAACCCACGCTTCACCGAGACTTGCCGGCCTTCGTCGAGGTTGCGCAGCGCTCGGGCGTTCGCACGATCGAGCTCGTCACCAACGCGGTCCTTCTCGCCAAGCCAGGGCGCGTTCAAACGCTCGTGGACGCCGGCCTCACCCACGCGTTCGTGTCGCTTCACGGTCACGACGAAGCGCTCTCCCGCGCCCAGACCGGAAAGATCGGCGACTTCGCCCGAACGACGCAAGGGATCGAAAACCTCGTCGAGGCGGGCGTAGTGACGGTCATCAACCACGTCATCAACGCGCGAAACTACGCACACCTCGTGCGCTTCGTCCGGTTGGTTCACGCGCGCTACGCGGGGCGCACGAAAATCTCGCTGGCCTTTGTGACGCCGCAATATCGCGCCCTCGATCACGCGCACCTGATGCCGCGGATCACCGACGTCTGGCCCTACCTCCGCGCCGCCCTTCACGAAGCCGTGCGCCTCGGCCAGCCGGTTGCGGTGGGCTCGCGCCAAGGGATTCCGCCGTGCCTGCTCGGCGAGTTCGAAGCGTGGTCCGACCTGATTCACGTCACCTCGGAATCCCGGGCCGAGGACGCGATGCAAAAGGAACGCGGCGAGGCCTGCGATCGGTGCCGCTACGCCAAGTGGTGCACCGGACTTTGGAAACCCTACGTCGAGCGCTACGGCACGGGCGAGCTTTCCCCGATCGGCACTCCGTGGACCGACGAAGATCTGGAGCGCGCGCGGCGTGTTCCGCTGAAGGCGCCGTGGGGTGTCCACCTTTCCTTCGAGGAGGTTGCCCCCTTCTGGCGTTACCCGGACCTCGAAGCCGAAGGCGCGGCCCTGAAACCTGCGCCTCCTCCCCAGCGCGCGCTCCCGGTGCTTCGACGCGAGACCGGGCGCGAGACACGAGTGGGCATGATCGGCTCCGGCCATCGCGCGCGAAGGCTCCTCGACGCGCTCCAGACCACCGAGGAGTTGCGGCTGGCCGCCATCGCGAGCCCCCATGTCCGGGAGGCGACGCTCGCGATCGGAGGCACACCGCGCTTCGCTTCCGCGACGGAGCTTGCGGACGAGACGCGCCCCGACGCGATCGTGATCGCATCCTCCACCGAATCGCATGCGGAAGTCCTGCAGGCCGTTCTTCGGGAAGGCGTCACCGTGCTCGTCGAAAAACCGATCGCGCCAAGCGCAGAGGACGCCGAAGCGATGCTCCGTGATGCGACGGAGTCGCAAGCGCGGCTGATCCCGGCTCACAACCTCGTGCACACGCCGGGGCTGAAGGTGGTCCTCGCGGAGGAAGGCGACGTGAGCGTGCATCGGCGAGTTCCACCGAGCGCGCCGGATGCGCCTGCGCGCTGGAGTCGCACGAGCGTCTTTCAAACGCTCTACCACCTCGTTTCGATCCTCGTGCGCAGCGGCATTCAAGGCACGCCGCGCATCGAAGCGCGATGGGAGGGCACCGATCGGCCGCGTACGATTCGCGCGACGTTCACCGGAGACGACGCGCGCGGCATGCTCGTCTGGGAACTCGGAAAAGACGACCGACTCCTCGTGACCCGCGGCGCGCATCGCCTTCTGCGGGAGGGAGCGTCGACGCTTCTGGACGATGAACCTCAATCCGGAAGCGACGTCGACGCCATGCTCGTGGACTTCCGGGACGCCGCGCGTTTCGGAACCGCTCCGTGGGTGCCGGCGTCCGACGGACCACGAACCTTGCGTTGGACGCAGGGCCTTCTCGACGCCCTCGAGGGGCCCTGGGACAAGAGTGCGCCGCGTCGCGTCCGTTCGCGCGGCATGCGGCGAGGCGAGTGACCACCGAGGTTCACGTCGTGGGCGAGGACGCGCGAAGCACTCGCCTTCGCGCCCTGGTCGCTCGATCGCCGCGCCTTCGCGCATCGAGTGCGGGCACGCAGATCCAGGTAGGCAGAGGAACACGCGGAATCGTCGCCGCGCCAGTGGACACTCGATCGCCATGGTCTCCCGCGGCGCAGCTTGCCGCGGGGTGGCTTCTCACGCGGGGAGCCCAGCGACGTGCGGACGCGGGATCGATCGCCCTTTCGGGAACCTTTGAGGGCTCGGGCGCGCCGACGCAGATCCTCGTGCAGGCCGCGCTCTTGCTTCGGCGACTCTGTCCCCGCGGCGCTCTCCGACGCGTTGACGATCGCGGTCACACCCTCGTGTGGGGAACTGCAAGAAACGAGATCTCCCTTCGGTGGTCGATCGGATCGCCACGGCTGCACGCGCAGCTTCGGCGCGGACGCGAGTCCTGGACGTGGGACGTCACGCTCAACCGAGAAGCGCTCAACGAAGCCGAACGTCCGCTCTCGGACCTTGAGGAGCGGGTGCTCGGAACCCTTCTCCATCCGGCCGGGTTGGCGAACGCGTCGGAGGTCGAGGACGCGCTCGAAACGCTTCGCTCGGTAGTCCGCGCGCATCCGCGGCTCGGCCTCGCGAGCCTCTCCGACCTTCGAGACAGCCTGCCTCGAACCGGACTGGCGCGCCTCGGTCTCCAGGCGGAGGAGCCCGCGCCAACATCGCGCGCGCCTGCACCGCTCGCTCCGGCGCCGCTCGCCGGACCCACCACGGCCTTGGCCACGCAGTGGGAAGCGCTCGCCTTTCGCGCCGGACTTAAACCCGTCGTGTACTGGACCTTTGACGACGAGGGCGACATCGCGCCCGCGCTCGCGAGTTTGGGCGACGTCGAGAGCGTTCGCTTTTCCTTCGCGGAATCCCGCAACGCGCAAGACGAACGAGTACGCACCGGAGCTGCGCGGATTGCGGTCTTTGCGTCCCGCGAGCGAAGCCTCGCCGAGCGCGCCGCCACAATGCAGCAGGAGGACCCCAGCAAGCACGCCGCCGCGATCGGAACGCTTCTCGGCTACCCGCGCTGCTGCATCGACGCGTTTCTTTCGCAGACCGACCGGAGCAACAACAGCTTCAATCGATACGCGACCGCCCAGCGCACCGACGCCGAGATGTGGCCCTGGGAGCTCGCCGATCTGCGCACCAAGATCTATCCATTTTATCCCTGTCGCTACGATTGCCCCACCGCGCTGACCTTCGCGCGCCAGACCCTCGCGCAACTCGACGCCTCCGATTTCGAAGCAACGCGCCGGCGTCTCGCGAGACCCGTTCTCTACTTTGACGACCAACACCAACTCGTCTTC
>JBCDAA010000418.1:0-7696 GCA_039186435.1 Myxococcota bacterium
CGAGACGGACTCCGCATAAAGTGCAGCCGCGGCGACCGAGTCCGACTCCTCAGCGACGCGCCCAAGGTTGTAGAGGCACGCGCCGAGGGTGTTGACTTCGTCCGGCCGTCGCTCTGCGCGACCGCGAAGACGTCCGACACCTCGCGTAAGGGTGCCCCGCGCTTCCTCGTAGGCGCCGGTTTGGTAGAGCGCCCATCCGAGTTCGCAAAGCGTTCGCGCATTCGTCGCAAGCTCGAGCGACTCCCGGAACTTTGCGACCGCCTCGGGCCATTTGCCGGTGCGCGCAAGCCGGCGCCCTTCTCCGAGCAAGCGCGCTGCACGGCGCACCTCCGCCGGAATCTCGGCGCTGCGTTCAGGCGCAGGAGGCGCTTCTGGCGCCGCTGCCAACGGAGCTCGTTCGCTCGTCGCTTCCGACTCCGAAGGAGGCGGCTCCTCCACGACAGGCGCTGGGGGCGCGGTTGCCTCCTCGGATTCCTGGCAGCCGTCGCAGCCAACGCTCAAAGCGAACAGACCCACCCACACCCAACGCAGTCGCATCCCGCGACGATGACACAACGGGTCCTCGGAAGGAACGTACTACTCGGGCCGGGGTTGAAAGCGCGGGTCGCCATGCTCGCGCTGGTACGCGGTGATCCCCGCAGACTCCCAGACGCCGGCGCTGCCTGCCGAAAGTGCATCGTCCCCCTTTGGAACGATCGAAAGCGCTGCCCGCGCTTCTTCGATGGGGAGGTCGACGTACTCGAAGTAGTCGATGCCGTGGAGCACGTCCTGATGGCAGATCCGGCCCCGCCGAAGTGCGTCGGCGACGCGCGTTGCCATGCCGGGCTGACTCAAATGCCCAGGGTCCGCCTGAAGCACACCGCCGGCCGCTTCGGGAATTCGACCCGTTTCAAAGAGACCGATGACCGCCGCAAAAAACGAAAAACCCTTGGGGTCTGGAATCGCTGCAGCAATGAAGGCGAAGACTTCGAGTTCGGACTCGATGACCGTGCCGTAGTCCGCCAGCACATGCACCCAATCGTGCTGTGCAAGCGTTGGACTCACGCTTCCGACGCCTCCGGGAAACACGAACCCGCGCCCGATGTAGAACTCCCAAATCAGCCGACCCAAGGTACCGGCGGGACGGTTTTCGAGAGACTTCCACTCCGCCTCCAGGACGGGATCGTGATCGATGACCTCGAAGGGGCGCGTCAGATGTTGGTGCACGTGCATGCGCTCTTCGACGCGTCCGTGATCGTCCCAGGTTGAAAAGTATCCCTTTCGCTGAAGGTCCTTGAGCGCGAGCCCGTACGCCTGACCCGCGTAGTCGCGCGCCATCGCGAGAAGCCCTTCTTCGACCCCGAGCGCGCACGCGTACGCTTCGACGCGCTCGACGACATCCTGTGGAAGCGGATCGGCCACGAGTTCAAGGGAGAGCAAGAGCTGCACGATGCGTTGCCGCGTTTCGAGCGGCACATCCGCCAGTACCTTGCCGAGGTACGCCGGCTCCATGTCGTCGAGCTTTTGAATGTCGTGATCGAGACCGAGAAGCGAGTGGGCGTACGCGTGCGCGAGGGTTCGCTGCAGCGGGGTAACCCCATGCGCGCTCGTCGTCATTGCGCACATGAACGAACAGGCGACCGCCTCCCGCTGATGGTCCGTGAGCGCCGCAAAATCCGGGTCCGCATAAATGGGCATGGTCGGGTTGTAAGTCCCTTCCGGACGCGGACAAGACCCCAACGGGAGCGACAGAATAGACTCACAAGAAGCTCTTCAGAAGCCACAATCGTCACGATGCGCTAAAAACGTACGGAAGCGGTGATCGCTTCGGCGAGCGCGAAACCACAAGGGGGGTGAGAGCGGCGGATCCGCTCTTCCACCCCGCTCCCCGAATTCCGTCTGCGAACACCCCGCAGCGAAGGAGGCTCCCGTGCGTCGAAGTTGGTTTGTGCTCGTGGCCCTAGCGAGCTGTGCCTCGCCCGTCCAAGAAGAGGCGGCACCGGCCCTCAACTACACCTTGCTGGAAGGTCTGCCCGATCCCGCGCTCTTGCCGGAGAGCGGAATCATCGAAGGACGCTTCATCGTCCTGGTCGATGAGGCCTTCATCGCCGAGGACGTCTCGGGCCGGATCGTTGGCGACGAGGCAACGCCGGGAACCGTCGATCCGGGTTCGGCCGGGATCGCGCGCGGTCTCGACGCCGCCATCGGAGAGATTGCCGCCGACCATGGACTCCAGGTCGCGCGAACGTTTTCGTTGATCGAAGGCTTCGTCACGGAAAACGCCCCGGCCTCCGCGCTGGAAGCACTTCGGCAGGACGATCGCGTCCGTCACGTCGAGGCCGATCAGGTCGTGCACCTCAGCGTCACGCAAACCGGGGCGACCTGGGGGCTCGATCGCATCGACCAGGAACGCCTCCCCTTGAACGGCACGTACACCTACGAAGCGTCAGGTGACGGAGTCACCGCGTACGTGATCGACTCGGGACTTCGCGCGACCCATCGCGAGTTCACCGGTCGCGTACAAAACGGTGTGACCGCGGTGAGCGACGGTCGCGGCACCGGCGACTGCAACGGCCACGGAACGCACGTCGCAGGAACCGTTGCAGGCACGACCTGGGGCGTTGCGAAGGATGCGACGGTCGTCCCGGTGCGCGTCTTCGGCTGCGGCTCGGGCGGATCCACCAGCGGCATCATCGCTGCCGTCGACTGGGTCGCCGAGAACGCTGAAAAGCCGGCGGTGGCGAACATGAGCCTCGGCGGCGGACGGTCGACCGCAATGGATTCCGCGGTGCGGCGGCTCGTGGCGAGCGGCGTCGTCGCCGTGGTCGCCGCGGGCAACGAAAACCAGGACGCCTGCAACGTTTCTCCCGCGCGCGAGAGCACCGCGATCACCGTCGCGTCGACGACCGAACGGGACGCGCGCTCGAGCTTCTCGAACTTTGGAAGCTGCGCAGACATCTTCGCGCCGGGCAGCAGCATCACCAGCGCGAGCTATCAAAACGACACCGGCGCCTCCCGGCTGAGCGGCACCTCGATGGCGTCCCCTCACGTCGCCGGAGCCGCGGCGCTCTACCTCTCCCAGTTCGCCGATGCCACTCCTGCTGAGGTCGGCGACGCGCTGATCGCCAACGCGGTCGGGGGACAGATCAGCGACGCGCGCGGCACCGCAAACCGTTTCCTTCAGACCGCGTTCATCGGCACCGCCCCAGAGCCCGACCCCGAGCCGGATCCGGAGCCGGAACCCGACCCCGCGCCGTGCACCGGATGTGACGTCTACACCGGAACGCTCGCGCCAGGCGGCCGGGCCATCGAACCGGACGGCAACTTCTACCGCGCCGACGCAGGCATCCACCGCGGCTTTGTCCGCGCGAGCGGCGGCAACTTCGTGATTCGTCTCTACCAGTGGAACGGACGCGGCTGGGTCAACGTCGCAGCCGCCGGCGGCGCCGGTCCGAACGCCGACCTCGCCCACTCTGCGGGCTCGGGCTTCTTCGTGTGGACGGTGGAAGGCTCCGGCGACTACACGCTCTACTTGGACACGCCGTGAGACCGATCGCCCTCCTCGCAATCCTGGTCGCATGCGAAGCGAGCCCCAACATGATGGGTGAGCTTTGCGGGACCGAGGTTTGCGAGGTGGGGCAACGCTGCTGCGGATGCGGCCTCTGCGCAGCGGAAGGACAAGCCTGTCCGGCCGTCGGATGCGACGCGGGAACCCCCGATGGTGGGCTCCCGCGCGCGTTTTGTGTGGGGGACGGTGAGTCCCTCTCCGCCGACTGCGGACCCGACGAGCACTGCGTATTCGAGGAGGGTTGCGCTGGCGCGGGAACCTGCGCGCCACGACCGACCACCTGCCCGACCGATTGCCCGGGCGTCTGCGGATGCGACGGAGTCTTCTACTGCAACGAGTGTGTTGCATCGCTCGCTGGACAAGTCGTCGACCCCGCCGCGTCGTGTGAAGCGCCAAGCTGCGAGGCGATGAGCGCCGAAGGCATTGGCCCGTGCGGCGCGTTCTTTGGGTACGCGTGGACGGGTACCGAATGTGAACCCGTCAACGGCTGCAGCTGTGATGGCGTCGACTGTGAAGAAACGTTCGAAGATCCAACTGCGTGCAACGCCGCGTTCCAAGGTTGCGAACGATGACGCTCATGATTTCGCGCGAACGGAACGTTGTACTGATGCCGCACAAGAAACTCGTTCACACGTTTCGATTGAAAGCCCACGGAAGCCGCGATGGTTTTATCGTGTAGTCCCATGAACGAGTCCGACTCAGGCTTGCTTCGTTTTCAGGCGCACGTTCGTACGCGGCGTGATTCCTCGATGCGAATTCGCCAGCGACCGGATCCCTACGCCGGTTTGGTCATGCGCGCGAAGCAAGGAGATCGGCAAGCCTTGGGCGACCTGATGCGTGCCCTTGCACCCCGCCTTCGAGGTGCAGCGCGCGCTGTGTTTGGCGGCGATCACGCGGACGTGGACGATCTCGTCCAAGAGTCGCTCCTCGCGGTGGCCGGCGCGCTTCGATCCTTCGAAGGGCGCAGCACGATCCTTCACTACGCCTATCGAATTACGGTTCGAACGTGTCTTGCCGAGCGCCGACGCATGCGCCGAAGGCAGGAACGAGTGCAGCTCCACGAGAGCCCCGAAGGACTGCGGAGCCCCGAGGCGGCCTCGACCGAAAACGTGGTTGCGATCCTTCGGCGCAACGTGCTTCGACGTCTGTTGGACGAGCTTCCGGGGCCGCAGGCGGAGACGATGGCGCTTCGCGTTTGTCTCGGGATGAGTCTCGACGAAGTCGCGCAGGCGACCGACGCGCCGACCAACACGGTGCGAAGCCGAATGCGTCTCGCGCGGCAGTCGCTCCGTCGACAGATCGAAGACGACGACGAGGCGCGCGATCTTTTGGAGGGGTGGATATGAGCCATCCCAACACCGACAGCTTCGAGCTGATCGATACGGAACGCGAAGGGGCCCTCGACGCACCGACCGCGCGACGGCTAGAGCTCGTGCTGAAGAACCACTGGCCGGTCGCCCTCGAGCGGGAGTGGATGTTCCTCTTTGACGACGTTCGGGACGAAGTGCCCGGCGACGACGACGTCGATGATCTCGTCGAGGCGGTCCTCGCGCGCTTTGAAGCCAAGACGCCCACCGTTGCGATGAACTCGCTTTCGGACGGCCGTGCAAAAGCACTTCTCGCGCGTCCGGATGGGCGCCCAGCTCCGCTCGACACGCGACAGGCGAAGGCGATCGCGCCGGAGACGACGACCCGGCAGTGGCTCGCGCTGGTGGGGGCGCGCTCGGCACGCTCGACGCGCTGGGTTTCTGCGGCGGTCGTTCTTCTCGCGATCGGCACCGGCTGGACCGCGCGCGGCCTCGTGGGCGATCCGCCCTCGGCGTCTCCGGTCGTTGCGACGAAGGCCCTGACCGAATCACCGCCACCCCTTTCGGCGAACCAGGTCTTTGCGAGAGCAGAGCTCGCGTACAACCGCGGTGCCACACAGCGCGCGGTCCGACTCTATCGGCGCGTGATCCGTCGCTACCCCCGGAGCGACGCCGCACGCCTCGCACGCCTTGCCCTCGCACGGACTCTCCTCGACGATCTTGCGGCCCCCGAGGAGGCGGCCGCTGCGTTTGCGACCTTCCTCGATCACCATCCGAGCGACGCGCTGGCGCAAGATGCAGCAGTCGGCCACGCGGAGGCGCTCGAACGCACAGGCGAGGATGCGACCCAGACGTGGCGCTCGATCCTCCAGCGCTTTCCCAACACACCCGCCGCCACGATCGCGAGTCGGCGTCTTCGATGAGACTTGCCGCCGCGCTCCTCGTGCTTTCGTCCGGAGTCGCCGCGGCGGACGCGACGATCGACGTCTACCTCGTCGGTCGTTCGGGCGCGATGGCGAGGATGTTGGAGCAGCGACTCGGCGCGGACGTAAACGTTCGAGTCGCGCCGGAGCCGCCGTCGGCGCGCGCCGGGTTTGCGGTCGTGATCGAACGTCGCGTCGCTGTGATCCGCGATCTCGCGTCGGGTCGCTCCCTCCGAGAGATCCCCCTTCGTCGCGGTCTCAACGCGGCGGGTCGCGCGGCGATCGCGCAGGCTCTTCGAACCGTGGTCGCCTCCGCTCGCTAGCATAATCGAGCGCGCTCACATACATGCGTTGAGACCGCGTGGCTCAGCTCGCGTTTCTATTGTAGCTTGAGCGCTACCGTGACTCACAATTGGACTACGCTTTTGATCGCCGGACTGCTGGCTTGTGGGAACGGCGGATCCGCCCCGGATAGCGGCCCACGCGATGCCTCGACCGACGTCGCGATCGATGCGCCGCTCGGCGAGGACGCGGCGGTCGACAGCGCGGTGGATGGGGGCGCGGACTCCAGCGTGGATGCAGGCGAAGACGCGGGCGTGGAGACCTGCGGGCCGAGCGGAGACGACGCGTCGGGAACCGACGTGATCGAAGATGAAAACGGCCGCGCGACGGTCGTCGTCACCGATCGCGATCGCTGTCACCGCTCCTACACGCTTACGTCGACGGCTTCCCTTCGGGACGGAGAACCGGACAACCCTCGGGTCATCGTTGAGGACCCTGCCTCGCCGACCACCCGCACCGGAAACGACATGTTCGACGCGCTTCACGCGCTCGCGCTCGAAGAGGTTCGCGAGTGCGCAGTCGATCAGATTCGCGACGGAGCCTTCAACGACGGAGCACCGCTCGACTGCGGCGAAGGCGGCTGCTTCGAAACCGGACGTCTTTGGCACTACGTGTGGACCCGCGACACCGCGTACTCGGTCGACCTCGGCCTCGCGCCCCTCGACCCACTCCGCTCGCGAAACTCCCTCGAGCGAAAGATCAGTGAACGCCGCACCGGCGGCGACCTGCAGATCGTTCAAGACACCGGATCCGGCGGAAGCTATCCCGTCTCCACGGACCGCGTTTCCTGGGCCCTTGGCGCGGAAGCGCTGCTCCATCAGCTGCAGGGGGCCCAGCGAGAGAGTTTCGCAGCGCGCGCCTTCGACGCGATCCGCAACACCCTCGAGCACGACCGCCGAATCGCCTTCGACGAAACGGACGGTCTCTACCGAGGCGAACAGTCGTTCCTTGACTGGCGCGAGCAGAGCTACCCCGAGTGGACGCAAAGCGACACCGTACACCTCGGGATGAGCAAGGCGCTCAGCACGAACCTGCTGCACAACAACGCGATGCGGGTAGCCTCCAGGCTCGCCGAGGAACGCGGTGAGACGGCGCTCCGCGATCGCTACCGCGCCTGGGCCGATGCGCACGAGATGGCGATTCAGCGCTCGTTTTGGCTCGAGGACGAAGGCCTCTTTTCGACCTTTCTCACTACGACTCTCGACGCGTCCGCGACGCGTCGCTTCGACCTTCTCGGATCCGCGCTGGCGGTCATTCTTGGCGTCGCCACGGACGCGCAGGCCGCACGGATTGTCGCGTCGTACCCGCACTACGGGCCGGCCACGTCGGTTCATTGGCCGCAGCAACAGTTCACACCCATCTATCACAACCGCGGCGAGTGGCCCTTTGTCGACGCCTATTGGTTGCGCGCGGCGGCACAGGCAGGCAACGACGCCGTCGCCGATCGCATGGTCCGGGCGCTGATGCGCGGAGCGGCGATCAACCTCTCGAACATGGAGAACTTCGAGGCGGCAAGCGGCGCGCCCTTTGTCGACGAGGGCGAGAGCTCGGGGCCCATCGTCAACTCGCAGCGCCAG
>JBCDAA010000419.1:0-7626 GCA_039186435.1 Myxococcota bacterium
CGTCCTGCGCGTCCTTGCCGGCCCGAAGGGTCAAGAGCTCTGCGCCGAAGCCCGAGCCGTAGGAGTAGGCGGCGATTTGCTTGCCTTCGTCGAGGCCCACGAGGGCCCGGGCGACGCTAATCCAAAGGCTCGCCGTGTAGGCGTTTCCGATGCGGCGGTTGTCGTCCATGGTCGGCATGACCTTGGTCTCGAAGAAGGCGGCGGTGGTGGGCGCTTCCCAGCCGCTCGTCTCGCCGAGGTGCATCACGGCCTTTTTCACCATCTTCGGGAAGGGGACGTGAAAGCAGACCGCTTCGAAGTCCTTCAGGGTCGCTTCGAGGCTTCGGCTGCCGGCGAGGCTGCCAAAGGTCTTTTCCGCGCCCTCGTTGTAGCAGCCGAGGGAGAGCGGGCCGTCGACGCGGGGAAAGCTCTCGCCGACCGGGCGCCAGAAGTCGAAGACGGGCTTTGCGTACGCGTGCGACTCGAGGTCGATCTCGGCGACGCGCGGGTCGCCGACGATCATCGCGACGGCGCCGGCGCCCTGGGTGGGTTCACCGGGATCCTTCGGTGCGTAGAGCGCAACGTCCGAGGCGATCACGAGGGCGACCTTGCCGCGGGCGGCGCCGCTCGCACGCCACTCGAGGGCCTGTCGAAGGGCGAGGGTGCCGCCGTAGCACGCGTGCTTCACCTCGTAGGAACGAACGGCGCCGGTGAGCTCGAGCTCCTCGGCGACGAAGGCGCTGAGGGGGCGGCTCATGTCCTTGGCGGTTTCCGATCCGACGGCGATGAGGCCGATGTCCTCGACCTTTCCGCCCCAGCGCTTGAGCGCGCGGCGCGCGGCCTTCACGGCGAGGGTCACGACATCTTCGGTTTCGTCGCAGAGCGCGATCTCATGGCAGCCGAGTCCCTTGGTGAACTTGTTGGGATCGATCCCGCGGAGTTCTGCGAGGTCGCGGACGTCGATGTAGCGGGAAGGGATGGCGAGGCCGATGGAGGTGATGCCGTGGGTTTCGTTCATAGCGGCGCACCCTGATCGAAGTTGGGGACGCTCGCGCGAACAAAGGCACGACTCGGCGCGTGAGGAAGGTGAACCGAGTTCGTTCCGTGGCGAATCGATCGCTGATTGGCTCTCGTGACCGTTTCGTCACGAAAGCCCTGAAACTTCGACACAATTGGGCCTTTTTTGGGGTCGCGAAGGCGATTGCTTCCCTCGGATCCACCCAAGGGTGCGCTGCTGGAAATCCGCCATCCGTTCGACGGTCGCCGCGAATCGTGGTCAACGCCCGGTCGATCGTCGAGCACCCCGGCGCGAGCAAGACGGCTCCGGGTCGAGGCCGGGCGACGCCCGTTCGCCCCCCCGCGGGAGCCTGCTAGAGCGTGATCCAGGACAATCGTAAGGCGATGGCGCTGGATTGGCGTTCGAGGGCAAGACGCGACGACGAGGAAGTCCGAGGACTTGCGATGAGGAGAAACGCCGCCATCGGGGGCCAAGACAAGCCAGGACTTGCGAGAGTCCTGGATCACGCTTTAGGACACGCGGAGTGACAGGCGAAGGCTGGACCACCCTCGGGGTTGTGGGCGCGATGATCGTCGCGATGTTCCTGAACCTCGCTGGCTCCGACCTCGTCCTGGTCGCCGGGCTGACCTGTCTTCTTGCAGCCGGCGTGGTGGACGCGAGCGAAGCGTTCACGGGCTTTTCCAACCCGGCGGTGGTGACCATTGCGGCGATGCTCGTCGTTGCGGCCGGCGTTCGGGAAACCGGCGCCCTCGACTACATCGCGCGCCGCATTCTCGGCACCCCGCGGGCCCTCGCCGGCGCGCAGATGCGGGTGATGTTCCCCGTGGGGATGCTCTCGGCGTTCATGAACAACACGCCGGTGGTCGCGATGTTCGTTCCGCTCCTTCAACGCTGGGGCAAGCAGACCGGCATCAGTCCTTCGATGCTGCTGATCCCGCTGAGCTACGCGGCGATTCTCGGCGGCACCTGCACGCTGATCGGGACGAGCACCAACCTTCTGGTCGCCGGGCTCGCGCGGGAGCGCGGCGTGGAGCTCGGGATGTTCGACGTGACCTGGATCGGGCTTCCCTGCCTGCTCGCGGGAACGCTCTACGTGGTGTTCTTCTCGCGCATCTTGCTGCGCGACCGGAAGGGCGTCGGTGCGTCTCTCGCGGACGCGCGCGAGTACACGATCGCCCTGCGTGTCGAAAAGGGCTCTCCGGTCGTGGGGCAGACGATCGAAGGCGCCGGCCTACGAAACCTACCGCAGCTCTTCCTCTATGAGCTCGAGCGCGCGGGTGAGGTGTACGCCGCTCCCGCCCCGACCTCGAAGCTTCGCGCGGGGGATGTGCTTCGCTTTGCGGGGATTGTCGACAGCGCGGTCGACCTTCGAAAGCTCCGCCTCGTTCCGGAAGCGGACGACGTTGACAGCCTGAACGGGAAGCGCCGCTGGATCGAAGCCGTCGTCGCGGCGCAGTCGCGTTTTGTCGGGCGCACCGTTCGGGACGCGCGCTTTCGAACCCGCTACAACGCCGCGATCATCGCGGTCTGTCGCAGCGGGCATCGCATCGAGCAGAAGGTGGGCGATATCGAGATCGAGGCCGGCGATGTGCTTCTGATGGAAGCGCAGTCGACCTTCGTGACGAAGCATCGCGGCGATCCGAACTTCGCCCTCGTCAGCGAGGTGCAGGACAGCGCGCCGCCGAACCACGAAAAGGCCGGCCTGGCGATTCTCATCCTCGGCGCGATGGTGGTCGCCATTGCGACCGGGGTGGTGTCGCTCTTGCTTGCCGGGATCGTTGCGGCGGGCGCGATGCTCCTGACGCGCTGCCTCGACGGAAACCAGGCGCGGCGTGCGTTGAACGTGCAGGTGCTAGTGACCGTTGCCGCTGCGATCGGCATCGGCCTCGCGGTTCAGAAGAGTGGCGCAGCGACGGTCATCGGGGAGTCGGTCGCATCGCTCGTGGCGCCCTACGGGCAGACGGTGCTCCTTGTGGCGCTCTTTGGGACCACCGCGCTTCTCGCAGCGGCAGTCTACACCGCGACCTCGGCTGCGCTGATGTTTCCGATCGCGGCGACGGTGGCGGAAGCCCAAGGGATCCCGCTATTGCCGATGAGTCTTTTGGTGATGGTCGCGGCGTCGACCGCCTTCAGCACGCCGGTTGGCTACGCCGCGAACATCATGGTGTTGGGTCCGGGCGGCTATCGCTACACGGACTTTCTTCGCATGGGATTGCCGCTGCAGGTGCTCGTCGGCGCGATCACCATCGCGATCCTGCAGCTCTTCTTTTTGTAGCTATCGGCGCGCCCGAAGGTGCATCACGCCGAGGGGCCCCTAGCCGTGATGCACCACACCTAGCGCGGCGGGATCTGAAACATGATCTGCGGTGCGGGGCTTCCATTCGGAAACGCGGCGCCAAGGAAGCTCACGATGCGCATCGTCGAGGTTTGTCCCTCCGCGGTGACCACCGCGCCGCATCCCTGTGCGCCGCAAAGCTCGCGGAGCGTATTCGAAACCGGCGACGGCTCGGAGGTCGTCGCCTGAAAGCGCCAGGTAAAGACTGCGTCGGTGGCCGGAGGTGCTTCCTCCTCTTGCGCGGCGGGCGCAGGAGCGATGCCCTCGATCAGCGCTGGTCCGTTGTTCCCAGCGGGCTCCGGATCCTCTCCGCCGAAGCGGTTCATCTCGATCTTCACCGCGTTCCCGCGCGCGAAGAGAGTTAGCTGGAGCTGTCCGCCCTCTGCGATGTTCTCTGGCTTGTAGGCGCAGTCGACGGAGTGGTTTTCGCGGCACGCCGTCGTCATCGCTTCCCAGTGCGGCGCGAGTTCATCCCAGTTTCGCTGATGGCTTGCCGGAAAGGTCGCCCACTCTTCGGTCTCCTCGCGAACGTCAAAGCGCGCGAGCTTCAGGTAGCCCACCTCGGTGCCCGATCCTTGGCGCACCTCGAATGCGGCTTCGTGAATGTTCGCTTCCTTCAACGTACTGAAAATCAACGCCGTCGTGAGGTAGGGCGTGCTCGCGTGAACGCGCATCGACGCGGCTCGCCTCGCGGGACCCGTGCGAATATTCGTCGCGAGCTTGGTGATCAGGTTGCCCGCGCGCTCTGCGTCCGGAACGCGCCCGCCTTCCAGGCCAACAACCGAGGTACCATCGACGCGCAGCTCGCTCGGCGTCACCTCGATGTTCATTGGGCTCGGCGGTCCAGAGCCGTCGTGCCGAAAGGAGATCGGGAGCTCCATCACGCCGACGCCAGGCGTTTCCGGTTCAGCTTCCACCTCTTCGGTTTCTTCACAGCCGAGGACGCAAAGGAGAGAGAGCCCGAGCACGAGTAGGCGAGTCATGGGCCGGGACCATACCCGATTTGGATCGCTCTCTGCTTAAACGGACCCCGCGCTCGCTTGTTCTCGCCGCCCCTCGCGGCGTTGCTCGTCTTGAAATACCACTGGTATTCCATCGACTTCGCGCCTGGCGAGGAACGCCGAGCCCGGCGCGATCACGAGATCCGTCTAAGCGACGAGCAATCTAGAGCAAGGCTTTGAAGGCGCCCGGTTTTGCGACAAGCTCGGGCCGCCATGCCGCGCTTCCCCCAGGTTTCCGCCACCACCTCAACGCTTTCAACGCGGGTCTTTAGTCAGCTTGCTGTGAAGGCACAGGCTCGCCGCGCGGAAGGGAAGGTCGTTCACGCGCTCTCGGTGGGGGACACCTATCACGAGCCCCACATCACCGCGCGAGCCGAGGCGCAGCGCACCGAAGACCACCCCGGCCTTCATCAATACGCGCCGGTCCGCGGGATTCCGCCGCTTCTGGACGCGGTCGCCGAGCGTCTTGCGATCGTGGGGCGCGCCGTGCTGCGGGACCAGATTCAGATCATGAGCGGCGCGACGTCGGGTCTCAGCGTGGTCTGCAACGCGCTTTTCGATCCAGGCGACGAAGTGCTCTTGCCGGCGCCCTTTTGGCCGTTGATCCGCGGCATCATCGCGAGCCGCGGTGCCGTCCCGGTGCAGATTCCCTTTTTCGATCGGCTTGGCGATCTCGACGTCGAGGCAGTCCTCGAAGCGGCGGTGACGGAGCGGACCGTCGCGCTCTACATCAACACGCCGCACAACCCGACGGGCCGCGTGCTTTCCGAGGACACCATCGCCGCCATGGTGCGTGTCGCGCGAAAGCACAAGCTTTGGATCCTCACCGACGAGGCGTATCAGGATCTTCATTTCGGCGAACGCCCCGCGCCGGTATGGGCGCGCGATGACGTTCAAGACTGCTACGTCGCGTGTCATACCTTGTCCAAGAGCTACGGCATCGCCGGGGCACGCATCGGCTATACCCACGGTGCGCCGGAAGCGATGAAGGCCATCCGCGGCGTTCAGACCTTTTCCACGTACTGCGCGCCAAAGCCGATGCAGTGGGGGGCGGTCCGAGCACTTCGCGAGGGCGACCCGTGGCTTGCCGCGCGCCGGGCCGAATACCAGCGGGCAGGGGCGGAAGTCGCGGCCGCCTTCGAAATCGAACCGCCCGCGGGAGGCACGTTCGTCCTTGTGAACGCAGAGCGCTACTTTCGAGACGGAGAGACCGACGCGATGCCTTTCCTCGACCGCTGCCTGGATCGCGGTGTGCTGCTCACCCCGGGCGCTTCGTGCGGGGAGGCCTACGGGAGCTGGGTTCGCGTCTGCTTTACGAGCGTTCCCCCCGCGGAGCTGACGGCGGCGCTCAACGCGATACGGCCACTTTTGGGGTGAGGCCGCGCACCCCCATTACGAGGTGAAATGGGTTCTCGGACCCCCGCCCGTGAGCGAAAGCACTGTGCTTTTTGCGGGTACGGCTGTTGCAAGCTTTTCTGCGAAGTCGATGACGCCCGAAACCCCGTGGCTCGCGTTGTCCAATCTCCCGGAGGAACTCCGCCGGTCGGCGCTCTCGTATGCGTCGTTCCAAGAGATGTGGACCGACTGCGAGCGACCGGATTGGTTGGTGGCAATGGCGGTCGTCGCAGGGGTGGATCGCGTCAAAGTTGTGGCGGTCGTGTGCGACTGCATCGAACGCGCGCGGGGTGATCTTCCGATGCCGGAGGCGTGGACGCTCGCGAAGAACTGGAGCCGCGGGCAGACGGATGGCCGGACGACCTGGGCGGCGGGCTTTCGTGCCGCGTCCGAAGCGCGGGACATCCAGGATTCGACCCAGCGTCAGCTGATGGAGGCCTGCGCGGCGGCCGCGTTTGCCTGCGATGCAGAAGCGGATGACGGCTACTACGCATCCCGTGCCCACGCGGCGGAGGCGGCCCGTCTCGCGACCATGATCGCCGGGGAGAAGTGCGCGGAGATGGCGACGGTGGTTCGCCGGCGCATCGACGGGGTGAGCGTTCAAGAGGGGCTCGAGAGTCTTGCGCGGCGAGACACGACGCCTCCGCCCGAAAAGCCCCGAAGCGGTGAGTGGGATACGGCGCAGCCACGCCCGGTGACCCCGCGAACCCTCTTTCGCATTCGCCGTTGATCTACGCCGGCAGCGCGACCCGCTTGCCGAGAGGGAGCCACCGCACGTCGTGCGTTGTCGCGCGAAGGGCTTCGCGAAGTTCATTCGGGTCTTCGGAAAAGTGTGACCACCCCTCGAAGTGGATGGGAACGACTCGCGCGGGGCGAAGGGTTTCGACTGTGCGACGCACCTCTGCACCATCCATGGAGTAACGAATCGGACCGGTTGCTGGAAAGCAGCCGCTGCCGGCGTGAATGAAACAGGTTCCAATCTCGGTGCGAGCGGCAATGTCGTGAATGCCTTGAAAGTAGCGAGTGTCGCCGGAGATGTAGACGCCGCCTTCGCGCTGCCCTTCCCATTCGAGGAGAAACCCGGTGACCGTCCCCGTGAGCCACTCCGTTCCGGGTGGTCCGTGGCGCGCGGGCATGCCGGTAATGCGGACTTCAAGACCCGAAGGCGCCCGAAGCACGGTCTGCTCAAAGGGGCGGAGTCCCGTCGCCCGTTCGCCATCATGCCTTGCGAGTCGTCCCGCGCCTTCGGGTGTGGTTAGCGTGCGCGGGGCATCTTTGACGAGCTCTCGCCCGCGCCGATCGAGGTTGTCGCGGTGCTGGTCGTGCGAAAGAAGCACCGCATCGATCGGTCCGAGTGCGTCCGCTTCGACGGCGGGCCCATCGAGGTTGATGTAGCGCGCGAGGCGGGTCTTTCCGATGCGGTACTCCGAACCCGCGGGGTCAAACACCGGATCGGTAACGAGGCGAAGGCCATCGATCTCGAGGAGCATCGTGGCGGTGCCGATGTAGGTGACGTGAAAGTCCATGCCCTGACTCTGGGGAGGATTGCGTCTGGCGCAGGTGTCGTTTACGACTTGTATCGTGCAAAAAACGACAACGCGGAAAATCGCTGTCGTCGTGATGCCGGGAGGGCTCTCGACGGCGGTGGCGGGACCCATGGACGTCTTTGCCGCGGCGAACGTGCTGACGTCCGCCTACGGTGTTCCTGGACCGCGCTTTGTGTGTCGTGCGGTTGGGGTGGCGACTTCCGTACCGACCTTTGGCGGCCTGACCTACGCGGTCGCGCCGCTTCCAACGCGAACGACACCGGATGCGATCCTGCTGGCTGCCGCTGGCGTGGGTGCGACCGATGTGATCGAAGAAGCCCGCACCGACGTGGCGCGGGAACCTCGTCTTGC
>JBCDAA010000420.1:0-7621 GCA_039186435.1 Myxococcota bacterium
GGCTTTTCCGGCTGCCCAGATCGATGCCAATGTACTCCACGGCCCGTCTCTCTTCCTGCGACATAGATCGCGTTTATTCTTGAGGCGTCAGTATTGACGACCCCGTGAAGAGGGCGGGCCACTTCATCCTTTCTATCTAGCGCTTCAGCGTTGCGCCGCAGGCGTCACAGACTTTCCAGCTGAGCTCATTCTGCGCGCCGCAGGCCGGACATGTGCGCAGCGCCGCCCCGCCAGCGTTCTCCCCTTCGCGCTCCCGCCATCGCTCGTCTTCCTCAAGACGGCGTCGACGAAAGACAACCTTCGCCGCGACGATCACCACAATAAGAAAGCCGCCGAGCCCAAACCACACTCGCGTCCGCGCTCGCTCCGCTTCGAGGACTTGCTGGTAGTGCTCGGCGTACTGCGCGGACTCCCACTGCGCGGACTCCCACCGCGCGGACACTGCGGTCGCGAACACGATTGGGGCGAGCGCGAGGAACAGTCCGAGTGCGCGACGTAAATCGCGACCCGGCGCAGACCTATCCTTCGAGGAGCGCACGAACCTCGCGCTCGAGGGCGGCGGCGTCGCGCGCGCGAAAACCAGCATGGACGTGTCGCACAACGCCCCGCTTGTCGATGATGTACGAGGAGGGCATGCGAGGCGGATTGTAGCGGTCCGCCACCTGGTGGTTTCCATCGTGAACAATGCGGAAGTTCACCGGCGTGCGCCGAAGGAAGCCCTGCATATTCGATTCGTCACGATCGATGTTGACGCCGATCACGACGAGCCCATGGTCCTTGTAGCGCTGGTGAAGACGCTCGAGGACCGGCATCTCCTCCCGACAGGGACGACACCAGGACGCCCAGAAATCCACCAGCACAACCTTGTTCCGAAGGCCGCTCATTCGAACGAGCTGCCCGTCCGTATCGCGAAGGCCGATGTCCGGCGCACGGGAGCCTCGGTTTAGCGCATCCGCGGGAGCTGCGACGGCAAGAGCGAGAACGGCGGCGGCCGCAGCGAAACGAAGGGCGGAGGGCATCGCTCGATAGGACGCAGACCGGCCAGGAAGATTCAGTCGGCTTCGCTTCGGGGACTTCATGTCTGCTCAAGCTCCTCTCGGACGTACTCTTCGAGGCTCTCCAGGGGCTCCTCGAACTTGTGCCCGTTGATGTAGATCGAGGGGGTTCCGCGCACCCCCGCCTCCTGGCCCTGCGCGCGGTTTTCGTCGATCAGCGCCTGCGTCTCGTCAGCCTCGAGATCCGCACGAAAACGGGCGACGTCGAGACCGATCCGCTCGGCGTAGCGCACGAGGTCCGAGGGCTCGAGGGCGTCCTGGTTCTCGAAGAGCATGTCGTGCATCTCCCAGAACTTCCCCTGTCGCATCGCCGCGACCGCCGCCCGGGCCGCCGGCACGGCATGTTCGTGGCCACTCAAGGGATAGTGCTTGAACACCATGCGAACGCGCCCTTCAAACCGGCGAAGAATTCGCTGCAGCATCGGGTGCGCCTGTCCGCAATAAGGACACTCAAAATCACTGAACTCGACAATCGTCACCGCTGCGCCCATCGGGGTCCCGCGGACGGGGGCTCCCTCGATGTCGATCGCGTAGATCGCCTCCTCGCTGTAGCGGTTTCGGTAGAGCTCGCGAATCTCGCTCGGCTCTGCCCCCTCGGCCAAGAGACGCGCGATGTATTCGGCAGCGACCTTGCACTTTCCGCAGGCGCGCTCTTCGGTGACGCATCGAGCAACGCTGACGGGCTCACCGCAGGGGGAGAGCTGTTGGTTGACGAGGCGTACCCATGCCCGACGTTCAGCGCCTTCGAGGTCGTAGGTCTCCACCCCAGGGAGTTCCTCGATCAACTCCTCGGCTGGGTCGTCCCCCTCGGGGGCGTTGACGACGACGTTCTCGATCTCTTCGACGTCGTCTTCCTCGCATCCGAAGGCGACGAGAACGAGGGCACAACTCAGCGCGTGGACTGCCGCACGGGGCTTCATGACGCCGCGAGCCTAGCAGGAAGGCCCATGCTTTTCCTTGGCCAAAATGGTCATCGAGTGGGCGCGCCCGCAAGAATCCAGTCAGCGACGAGCTCGATTTCCCGAAGGTCGGCGCCCTCGGGCGGCATGGGATCACCTTGAATGTGCTCGTCTCCAAGCATCTTGTAGATCAGGTAGCTGGTCGACGGGCGGCCACCTCCCGCGATCACGTCGACGATCGGAAACCCCCGAAGACCGCGAATCGGAAACTCCTCTCGACCTCCCGTCTGCACGGCGATCGTCCCCAGCGCGGTTCGCTCGACTCCCTCGGCGCTGGAGAAGTCGAGGCCGAGAGGCGGCGCCTCGCCTGTGTGGCACCCGGCGGATGCACAGCGCGTGGAAAAGAACTCACGCACGTCCTCCCACGAAGTCGTCCCCACTTCGTAGGTGCCGTCGGCATTCGCCCCGGTCACAAACTCGATTCGCGCGGGTTCGGCTTCGATTCCGTCGAGGTCACGAAAGCCCTCGGCCTGGAGCCGGTACACCACCCCCTCGACCAGCGTCGAGGTTGGAACGGCGATCGCTTCACCGCGAACTGGGTCGTAGCGAACGGAAAGCCGAACCCCCACTCCCGCGGAACGAAGAGCAATGGTCCCTCGCGAAACGGTCGTTGGCGCCAGGCGCCGGTCGTAACGAAGCCGCAAGACAGGCCGACGGTCGACGTTGACCTCGCCATCGGCTGGGCTGGAATCCACCAGCATGGCAGGTGGCGGGCGAAGATCGAGACCCCCCTGGTCGCAGCCCAGGAGGACGAGGATCAGGACTCGCTGTAGGACTGCAGCTGTTTTTGCACCACGTCTTCGTTGATGCCGCTGCGGATGTAGTCCTTCAGGCATTCGGCGACCGTGATCATCATATCGTCGATCCCCTTGTCTTCGATCAGCTTCGAGAGAAGCGCCCGCGCTTCCCGAGTGTCTTCCTCGCGGAGCATCTTCCGGACATCGTCGATGTCGATCCCCCCCTCGAAGTCGATGTAGATATGTTCGACTAGGTAGCGCGCGAGCCGGTTCACCGTGAGCCTCCGTTGGATCTTGCCGCTGATCGCCGCGCCGCCCGCTTTCACGGGGTGTTTCTGAGCTGGGGTGGCCCGTCTCCAGGCGCGTCGAGTGGGCGTATGTAGTCCCGATATTCTCAGAATAGCAAGGGGATTCGCTCAAGGAGCGGTACCCTAGCGACGTGGCGGGGCGACTTCGCGTACTGGTGACTGGGTTTGGAACCGTTCCCGGACCCAACGCCCATTCGAGCGCCCTCCTCGGAATGGCGCAATCGCTTCGCGGGGACCTCGACTTCGTCACGCTGAAGACCTCCGCGCTCGCCCACCAGAGTCGCCTTGGTCGCGCCCGTCTCTTTCGCGTTCGCACCAGCGACGAGATGGCGGAAAAGCACGCGGCCTTTGCACGGGCAGTGAATCGACAGCTGGAGGCCGAGGCCTACGACGTCGTCCACGTACGCGGAGCCACCGAAGGTGAGGTTGCGATCCGCCACCGCGCTTCGATGGGTTTTCGCTTTGTGTACGAGGTGGCGACGTTTCCCGATGAAGCAGAAGGTCCGGTTGCGGAACGAACCTGGGCCGAAGCACATGCGCGCTGCCTGGAACATGCCGATTTGATTCTGGTCGGCGCCGAAGCGGCTGCACGCGCGCTGGGCGAACAGGGACACGCGGGCAAGGTTGCAGTCGTTCCTCCCGGCGTGGACGTGGACGCCTACGACTGGTGGCCAAGTTTTGCGACCGACACACTTCGGCTGCTCTACCTCGGGAGTTTCGGGCAGGACCGAGACGTCCCGACGCTGCTTGGCGCCCTCCGCGCAGTTGCCCAGAACAGTCCGATTCGCGTGCTCCTGGCCGGCGAACCGCTTCCCGAGAGACGCGCGCAAACGCGGCGGCTTGTACGCTCGTTTGGACTCGAATCGTGCGTGACGGTGCGGGGGGAACCGCGCGCGGTTGCGATCCCGTCGATGATCGCCGCGTGTGATGTCGCGCTCGTGACCGCGAGCGCCGCGCCCAGGTTTCAGGAGCTCGGCGAACTCCCCGATCCGCTCCTCGAGTATCTCGCGTGTCGCCGCGCGGTGGTGGCAGCGGGGGTGCCCGCCGTTGCCGAAGTGATTCGAGACGAGGTCGAAGGACTCTTGTACACGCCGGGCGAAGAGGACACCTTGGCTGACGCGATCCTCACCCTCGCGCGCGACGTGGATCATCGACGCGCAATTATGGAGGCGGGCTACGAGCGCGTCCGTCAGCGCTTCAGCAGCGGCGCGCGTCGACGACGCATCGCTGAGGTGTACGAGATGCTCGCGCCCGGCTCGCAGAGCTACGACGCGTGGGAAGATGGTTTTGGCGACGGGGAAGGTTCGGCGCCGATCACGGGCTTGCAGGAAATCCCCTCGGCGCCAACACCGCTTCCGAACGAGCCCACCCCGATGATGCGCGATCGCGATCCGGCCACCCTGCGGCAACCCCGTCCCGCTCTCGAGGGATCGATCACGCAGGTCGATCCGCCGGAGAAGTAGTTAGCGGCAACGAAGCGCGGAGACGTCGCCGTGACAGGTGATGCACGCCCGTGGGTTTCGTTCGAGGGCGCCGCTGCAGCGACCCGCAAAGCCGGGGGGATGCGGCGAGATTCCCGAGCCGATCCCCGTCGCGCCGTGGCACGCCACGCAGTCTCGTTCCGTGTGGCAGCTCGTGCACTGCGTCATTGAGCGCCGCGCCTCCGCCGCATGACCGGAAGGGCTGTTTACCCAGATGCTCGGTGGCGGGTGAAAGCGCGTCCCCGCTGACGCTTCCACCGAAGACACCGTCGAAAGGCCGAGGCGCGCGTGGCATTCAGTACAGAAGCGCTGCGTCGTATGACAGCTTGCACACCGAGGCTCATCGCGCCTTGCCATCGGCGCGTGGGTCGTAAGGAAGTCCCCTCGGTGAACACGGCGAACCTGCCCTCGGCCATCGTGGCAGGCGACGCACTCCCGCTCCTGGTGACACTGCGCGCAGAGCTCTCCGTGATCCGCGGCGATCCAGCGATGCCGCACCAAGAAATCGCGATCGTGATCCATTCCGTAAAGCCACGTCGGCGGAAGCATCTCGCCTTCCGGATACGCGGTTCGAAGGCGTCCATCCGGCACCGTTACGTGACAGCCATCGCACGCGCTGCTCGCGTCGTCATCGTCGTGGCAGCGGAAGCAGGATCGCATCGTCGGAAGATGACTACGGGTCGCCACCGTGGCGCTCATGACGCCCTCGTGACAGTCGAGACAGGCGACTCCCTCACGCGCATGGCGTTGATGATCGAAAGTCAGTCGTGGTGGTGGAAAGGTCGACGCGGGAATCACGCCTCCCTCCGCGCCAACGTGACAGTAGGCGCAGTCGCCGTCGCTGGCCTCGCGCGTCTGCTCCGCGTGACAGGGGTTGCAGTGTCGCTCTTCGGGGATGAGAAGGTCGCTGCTTCGCGTGCTCTCGGTCGTGCCCTCGTGGCAGCGCTCGCAGCGAAGACGCTGATGGGCGGGATGGCGATGATTCATGCGAAGACTGATTCGCTGCGGCGGATACACGACGCGAGAGCGGAGCTCCCGCCCGCGCGACTGCCCGCTCGCCCACCATGCGCCCCCGAAGATGGACGCGAAGAGAAGACCGCAGACGAGAGCGCTCCGCAAGAATCCCGTCAGTCGTTCTGCACGGCGCGGCATCATCGCCACGCCTTCAGAACAACGGACGCGAGCCCGCGCACGCGATGGCCCACGATGCGGTTGTACGCCCACTCGATTTCAAAGCGGAGCCGAGTGTTGTCCGTGAGCTGCGCGGCGACGCCGAGCGCCGACGTCAAGGACGTCGCGTAGAGCTCTTGCTGAAAGGGCTGATCGAAGTGCCACACGGACGCCCGAAGGTAGAGTTCGACGACGGTGAGCACACGCCGAAGATCCAGGAGAACCGCCGCGACCGGCGAGAGGTCCCCCGCCCACATCCACCCGCGCAGCGAGCTCCGCCACCCGCCTCGGCGGATCGAAACCCACCCTTCCCCGCCGATGTCACGTTCCGTTCGCTCGCGCTGCACGGCCCTTCGACCAGCGAGCGCGCCACCGAGCTCCACACGCTCTCCCTTCCATCGTGCGGAGAGGCGTCCTTGGTCCACCGGTACGAGGTCGAACCACGCCCAAATGCTACCGAGGTCGAAGCGCGGTTCGTGGTGAGAGACTCGCGCCCGCAAGCGCACCGGGCGAATCGGCGCAACCTCGATTTCACCGAACGCGTCGACCACCGTGCCGTCCGTTGGATCCCAGACGATGTCGCTCCGAAGCGCGAGCGCGGCCACAGGCCGGGACGTCAGCCCCACCGCAACGCGCCGCGCAACCAGCCCGTCGCGATCTTGCACCTCTCGAAAGGCGAGCCGCGCCTGCACGATGCGCTCCGCGCCGATTGCGAGCTTGCCGCCCGTCATCCACGTCGGGCTCGGCTCCTCGATCCAGGGAACGCGCTCGCGCGCCAGGGAGTCGGGAAGATCGATGCGAATCGATCCTTGCGTTTCAAAGCCGGGTCCCGACGCAAAGCTCGTATCGCGCGTTTGCCGACCGGCGTAGGCCTCGATCGAAGACCAGCGCGAGGGACGAAGCACCGCGCGGCCTCCGTCGAGGCGCGCAAAGCCAGTCGCATCGACGACAAGGACCCGGCCTAGCGACACCTGGCCGAGCGGCCCCCGCAACCCGACCCACGCGGCCGGCATGTCGAGCCGACTGTCGTCGACAAGGGGCTGAAACTCCCGGCGCGCGTCGACGTCGGTTTCGCGAAGACACCCTTCGGCATTGCGACGGCAGACCTGGCCGAACTCCTGGTCGAGGCGAAGATCGAGGTGGGAGATCAAGCGCCAGCGCGAGTCCCGCGGATCGTCGAGAAGCAATGCGTGGTCGAGCCCCACCTGCTGGACGAGACGTCGGCGCTCCCAGGTCACCGGACTGCGAGGGGAACGGACCGCGTAGGCGACGATCAGACTGCCGGTCTGAATCTGCCAATGACTTCGCTCATCGTCGTTCTGCGCAGTCGAAATCTGATCGACCGTTCGAGACTGGGCGAGGCCGCGCGCGGCGATCATCGCCAACGCTACTGCCAAAAAGCGAAGCACCGCCAGGAACATAGCCGATTCCAGGCAGCGCGGTGCAGCCTCCCGACATCACCGACTGCAAGAGGGTCGACCAGGAAGCAGCGAGCGCGCGCCGACGCCAACCCCGGAAGCCAAAGAGACGGAAGCAAACGGACCCCGCGACGCGCGGGAAACAACTGCCGACCGCAAAGAAGCCCCTAGCGGCCAATGAGACGGAAGCAAGCGAGCGAAGCTAGCAAAGCGCGACGCACGCGGAAACGACTGCCGACCGCAAAGAAGCCAACCCCAACAGCCAATGAGACGGAAGCAAGCAAGCGAGCAAAGCGAGCCCCGCGACGCACGCGGAAAACAACTGCCGACCGCAAAGAAGCCAAACCCCAGCAGCCAAAGAGACGGAAGCAGCGAGCAAAGCGAGCGAAGCGAGCAAAGCGAGCGAAGCGAGCAAAGCGGGCCCCGCGACGCACGCGGAAACGACTGCCGACCGCAAAGAAGCCAAACCCCAGCAGCCAAAGAGACGGAAGCA
>JBCDAA010000421.1:0-7601 GCA_039186435.1 Myxococcota bacterium
CCCGCGGCGAGGGTTCCGACGCTGGCCATCCGGTCCGCGAGAAGAAGCCGCGCCTGCATTTCTTTCCGCTCAGAAACGTCGCGAATCATCACGAGGAGGGACGATTCCCCCTGAAACGCCACGCGAACGGCGATGGCTTCGCCGGTGACCACCGCGCCGTCGCGCCGCAAAAGTCGAACCTCCTGCGGGGCGGCGGGTCCATCGCGGGGCTCGAGGAGAGAAAGAGGTTCGTCTTGGTGGAGCAGTCGCCGAAGCGCGGTTCCCGTGAGCTGCCCGGCCGAGTCGTAGCCGAGAAAGCGAACCAGGCGCGGATTGGCGTACGCGACCTTGTGATCGCGCAGCACGAGGATCGCGTCGGGGGCGGCTTCGACCAAGCGTCCAAAGGCCTCTTCGGCGCGTTCGAGGGCTTCGCGACCGAGGCGGCGGTTTCGAAGCGCGTCGGCTTGGCGCGCCGCCACCAGGAGCCGCGTTCGCAGCACGTCGGGATCGACCGGCTTGGCGAGGTAGTCGGACGCGCCCGCGTCGAGCACCGCGTGAAGATCCTGCGGCTGGTTTCGGCCGGTGATGACGAGAAGCACGACGTCCTCGCCGGCAGGTTCAGCGCGCACCGCACGGCAAAGGTCGAGTCCCGACATTCCGGGAAGCGTCCAGTCGACCAGCATGAGGTCGAAGGGATCCTTCCGGTGCTGCTCGAGGGCAGCTTCCCCAGAACCCGCCGTTCGCACCTCGTATCCCCGCTCCGCAAGGTGCTCGGCCAACAATCGACGCATCGACGCGGAGTCGTCGACGACAAGGGCTCTCACGCCCCCATCATAGACTGCTCTGCGTCGACTCGCACCGAGGATCTTTCGCGGCGTCCATGCTGATACCCTCCGCGCGATGGAAGTTGTGGTCGCCGCCGCCACGCGAACACTCGCGCGTTCCCTCGAGAGCGCCCTCGTCGGTGCGGGGCACTCCCTCCGCCACGTCGACTCCCGAAGTGCCCTCGAGGCGGCGCTTCAGGCGAGCCCAGCGCCAGCAGCCGCGTTTGTTGCGCGGCGACTCCCTGGTGGCGACGCCCTCGACATGTCGTCTTCGGTGCCGCTCATTTTGGTGTCGACGGATCCAAACGATCGCGAAGCAGCGCGCGCGGCTCGGCTCTCCGGGTTCTTGCAGGTCCCCTTTCAAAAGTCGGACGTCCTCGCGGCGCTGGGGATCTCCACGCGCACGCGTCCGATCATTCTCATCGCGGACGACAGCGATCTCGTTCATCGCCATGTCACAGGGATCCTCGAGGAGACGGAGTACGAGCTGCTTCACGCCTACGACGGCGACCAGGCGCTCGCGATCGCGGAAGAGGCACATCCCGACCTGGTGATCACGGACGTCGAGATGCCAGGGAAGGATGGCTATGTCGTCTGCCGGGAACTCAAAACCAGCGGCCGAAGCGCGCACGTGCCGGTGATGATCTGTTCTTCCCTCGGCGAAGCGACGGATCTGGAGCGCGGCTTTGACGCGGGGGCCGACGACTACTTGGTGAAGCCGATCGTTCCGGAGGATCTCCTCTCCCGCGTGCGCGATCTTTTGGCGGAGGTTTCCCTCGGCGGACGCGAGCGCGTGCTGGTCGTGGACGACTCACCCGCGATACGACACCTCGTCGCGGATGCCCTGACCCGCCAAGGGTTCGAGATCACCACCGCCTACGACGGCAAGCAGGCGCTCGAAGCGCTCCGTAGCGCGCCCGCGCCCTTCGAGCTGGTCGTGACCGACTACGACATGCCGCGGATGACCGGGTTCGAGCTGGTGCATTCGCTGAAGCGCGACGAGGAGACCCGCGACCTTCCGGTGTTGATGCTGACGGCGCGCGACACGCGGCGAGACCGCGCCCAGATGCGGGCGGCGGGTCTTACCGCGTACTTGGTGAAGCCCTTCAGCGCGGACAAATGCGTGGCGATGGTCGAGCGGATGCTCGCGGAACGTCGCCTTCGCGCGTACAAGGACGCCTCCCGTCTCTACATCAGTCAGGCCGCGGTGCGCGCGGCGGAAAAGCAGGCCGAAGGCGAGCTCTTTTCCTTTCGCGCCAGCGAGGGATCCATCAGCGTGCTCTTTAGCGATCTGGTGGGCTTTACGTCGATGAGCGCGTCGATGACGGCGCCGGAAGTCGTCGAGATCCTCAACGGCTACTTCGACGCGATGTGCCCCGTGATTCAGGCGCGCGGCGGCGACATCGATAAGTTCATCGGGGATGCGATCATGGCGGTCTTCGAGGACGACCCGGCCTACGACGAGGGACACGCGCTCCGGGCGGCGCGGGCCGCGTGGGAAATGCAGCGCGCGCTCGACATCTACAATGCGACGGTGGAGGGGCCGCCGCTCGTGATGCGAATCGGAATCAACTCGGGTCCGGCGGTGCGCGGCGACATCGGCAGCCGCTTCGTTCGCCGGGACTACACCGTAATTGGCGACACGGTGAATCGCGCGCAGCGTTATGAGTCCAACGCGCCCAAGGGCAAAGTATTGATGAGTGCGGAGACCTACGCGCTGGTGGAGGCCCACGTTCGCGTCGAGCCCTTGGACGGACTTCGCCTCAAGGGAATCGACACGCCGGTGACGGGCTATGTGGTGGTGGGTTTCGCCGACGACGAAGATGAATGGGACGGTTGGTAGTGAGTGAAAAGGTCCGGGTGCTGGTGGTCGACGACAGCGCGTTCATGCGAACCGCGCTCAAACGCACGCTCGAGAGTCATCCGAAAATTGAGGTGATCGGGCAGGCGCGCGACGGTGCGGACGCGGTGGCGAAGGTGAAGGAGCTTCGCCCCGACGTCGTCACCATGGACTTCAACATGCCGCGGATGAACGGTGTGGAGGCCATTCGCGCGATCTTTGCCGATCGTCCCGTACCGATTCTGATGATTTCGGCGCACACGCAGGTTGGTGCGCAGGAGACCCTCGATGCGCTTGCCGCCGGCGCCGTCGACTTCATCCCCAAACCAGACGGAGAGGTTTCAACCGATCTCAGCGTGGTGAAGGACGAGCTCTTTCGAAAGATCCGCGCGGCGTCCCTCAGCAAGCCGGAGGTGGCGACGCCCGCGGCGGAAGCGACGCGGCAGGTTCGTCCGGTGGAATCGAAACCGCCGCCGCGTCCGGTGAGCGCGAACGATCCGGTGGTGATCATCGCGATTTCGACGGGGGGGCCAGCGGCGCTCGAGCGTGTGATTCCGCGTTTGCCGGAGAACCTCAAAGCGAGCGTGCTGGTGGTGCAGCACATGCCGAAGGCGTTTACGAAAGCGCTCGCGCGGCGCCTCGACAGCGTGAGCGGACTCGCCGTGAAGGAAGCGTCCGCGGGCGACGAGCTGCGTCCCGGACAGGTGCTGATTGCGCCCGGCGATCGGCATTTGGTTTTTGACGCCGCGTCGCGGGTGAAGCTTACCGAGACGGCGCCGGTGAACGGTTGTCGCCCGAGCGCAGACGTGACTTATCAGGCAGCCGCGCGGGCGCTTGGAAGTCGCGTCACCGCCGTTGTGATGACCGGGATGGGCAAAGATGGCGCGCTCGGATGCCGCGCGGTGAAAGCCACCGGCAGCAAAGTCTTTGCGCAGGACGAAGCGAGCAGCGTGGTGTGGGGCATGCCGCGGGCGGTGGTGCAGCTGAACCTCGCGGACGAGGTGCTGCCGCTCGATGGGATTACGAAGCGGCTCACCGAGCTCTTCGGTTAGCTGGGTCACGCGAGGTCCCACGCGGCGCGCGTCGAAGCACGCGAGGTCCCACGCGGCGCGCGTCGAAGAGATCCGCTGGGCGAGGCGGCCCTGAGCGAGCGTCGTGAAACCCGCACGGAAGTGCTCCTTCCCGCTGAGACCGCGAAGCGAAACGCCGCGGCCAAATGCGCGCTCTTCGCAGCGGCACGTCGATTTTCTGAGGTCTCGAGGACATCCGGGCGGGAACACCGGTTGCAGCGATTCACGGAATGCAGCTCGTTGTCGCTCTTGTTGGCGCGATCATCGTCGGGGCGTTTGCGCTCCACCGTCCGCGTTCTGTCCCGCGAGTCGCGCCGCGTTCTCGCGCACCGATCTTTCCGCATGCGTGGGAGCTTGTGGTGCAGCAGTGCGTCCCACAGTTCGTGCACTGGCCGGAGCCCGAGCAGGCGCGGATGCGAGAGGTCGTTCTCCTGCTCCTCGATGGTTGCGTGCACGGGGCGCGGGGCGCGACGTTTCAAGACGAAGCGTTTCTGAAGCTCGCGATCCTTGCGGCGGTGCCGCTTCGCAACTTCGACAATCGCACGATTCTTCAGCTGCCGAAGCTCGTGCTCACGCCGACGACCGCGCGTCCGGTGCGGGGCTACCGCGACGGCGAGCCGCAGGTTTCCGTGGACAACGCCATTCTGATTCCCTTCGATCGCATGCTTCGGGGCATCGGCCGCGAGGGCGACAACATCGTGGCGCACAACATCGCCGAAGCACTCGATCGCGCTTCCGGCAAGGTGGATGGAGTTCCGCCGCTTACGAACTCGCACCTGGCGGCTCTTTGGCGGCACATCGTGACTCCGGAGCGGGTAGAGGCGTTCGTTCGCGGCTATCCGAGCGCGTACGTGCCCAATCACCAGCGGGCGTTTGCCGTGGCGACGGAGCACTTTTTTGATCGCGGACCTGCGATGCGCGACGCGCTACCGGAGGTCTATCACTTCCTCGCGTCGTACTTCGGGTCGCAACCCGCCTGACGAAATCTAACCGAAGAGGTTGCCGAGGATGTTCTTTGCGGCCGCTTCGAGACCCGCCTTCGCCACACCGTCCGCAATGCCGTCGTCGCTGTCGCCGCCGAGAAGCGATCCGAGGATCCCACCGGCCGCGCCGCCCCCCATGGTGGACGACTCCTGCTGCAGCAGGTCCGTCAGCCCGCCGGCATCGAGGCCCTTCTTCTGCTTTGTGCGTCCCAGCGCCGCCATCACGATCGGTGCGAGGGTGACGAGGAGGCTTGCGACCTGACTGCCGCTTAGACCGCTCGCTTTCGCGACGCCGTTCTCCACGGGCTGCTGCTTCGACCCAAAGATGTGGCCGAGGATTCCCGCTCCGTCGGCGCTCTTTGCGCTACCCGGACCGGGCGCATCGGTGACCATCGTGGCGACCTGCCCAAGGATCGCGCCGAGGCCACCGGAGCTTCCCTGCTGCTGTTGTCCGAGGAGTCCGCCGAGGGAGTCGAGGAGGCTGCCGTCGTGGTCGCGGTCGAGAGCGCCGGCGAGTGACTGTGCACCTTCGGTGGAGCTTGCGTTCTTTGCGAGACCGCTAACGAGCATGGGGAGAGCAGCGGAAAGCGCGCTCTTTGTCTGCGACGGTTCCGCGCCAATCTGCCGGCTGATCTCAGCGATCTTTGAGGCATCGAGGGATTGGGAAATGGTGGCGAGGAGATCTGAGCTCATGACGTACCTGTAGCGAAGTGCGAACGAGGACATCCCGCACCGATGCGGGGGAATCCGGCGATGGATGCGCGAAGAATCAGCGCCAGCGAAGCGTTTCCGCGGCGCCGCGAATCACGAGGTTTTGGTTTAGCCCCTCGGGATTCGAAATGAAGATGCCGCCGCGCGACGAGTAGAACGCGACCATGCGGCAGTCCGGCGAGAAGGCGGGGTCTTTGTTGGTGCCCTGACCTTGCGTCAGGCGCGTGTAGGCCTGCGTCGCGATGTTCACGGTGAAGATGTCCATGCCGCCGCTGCGGCCCGTGAAGGCGACGAGCGGCTCGCGGCCGTTCATGCACCAGGAGGGCGTCTGGTTGTGGGAGCCGCGAAAGGTCACGCGACGCGCGCCGCTGCCGTTGCCGTTCATGACAAAGATCTGTGGGCTGCCGTGACGCGTGGAGACGAACGCGATGCGTCCGCCGGGACCGCAGGATGGACTCACGTCGATCGCGGGGTGCCGCGTGATGCGCCGGACGTTCGTGCCGTCCGTGGACGCGCTGTAGATCTCGCTATTGCCGTCGCGGGTGCTGGTGAAGTAGACGCGTCCGTTGCAGATCGTGGGACCCATGTTGAGGCCGTCGCCGTCGATGATGCGTCGTCCGTTCGCGTTCGAGTGCGTGATGAACATGCCCGTCTCAGTGAGGCGGCTGAACCAGATTCCCCCGGGCCCAAAGCTCGGGAGCATGTTCACGCCTTCCCCGCTCGACACGCGCCCGACGCTGTGACCGTCCCAGTGGGCGACGAAGACGTCCTTTCGGCCTGGACCCACGCGGCGGCCGAACGTGATGCGGCTGTTGAACGCGCCGATCTGGCCGGTGAGTTTGCGAAGCACTTCGTTGGCGAACTCGTGCATGAAGTCGCGAAGTTCACCGCGGCCACCGCGGTAGGTGCGGGTGAGCGTTGCGTTCGCGCCGTGGGCGAGCTCGTAGAGGCGCATCTCGACGGTGATCTGTCCGCCGCTTTCTTGAACGTTGCCCTTGATCACGCCCTGCGCGCCAACTGCGGTCCACGCCGCTGGCACCATGGAGAGACCTTCTTGATCGAGGTTGGCGATGAAGCTTCGCGCGTCGAGTACCTCGAAGAGGGACACCAGTCGGAAGTCGCCTCGCAGGACTTCGGCGCCGGCTGCGCCCATCGAGGAACCGCGAAGGTTCGGAACCGCGATCTTGTAGAGGGAGCGCTCCGGCGAGTCGATCTCCACCACGGCGCCACGCTCGGGGAGCGGGTCGTCTTCGCTTTGGTTTTGGGAATGACCGGGGAGTGCGACCAGCGCGATGGCGCAGGCGGCGACGCTAGCGGCGATGGCCGCGGGGAGGCGTCGTTTCATGGGACCTCGCATGCGGGGGAAGGATCACCTCTTGAGACGTCCCGCGTCCAGGCGACTTCAGTCATGGGGGGAAGTTCTCAGTAAATGTTTGGAATCACTGGATGTTGCGGCGATCGCGCTCGTGAACCTGCTGCATCTGGACCGCGCCTCGGCTCCGTACCTCGGCTCCGTACCAGGTACGTTTCGATTTAGACGGTCAGAAAATTTGGTGCGAGCTAACCCCTTGAAAACAATGGGTTGATGGTCGCGGGGTTCGGTGATGCCCGCATCTGGACCGCGCCTCGGCTCCGTACCAGGTACGTTTCGATTTAGACGGTCAGAAAATTTGGTGCGAGCTAACCCCTTGAAAACAATGGGTTGATGGTGGCGGACTTCGACGGTCGTCCGGAATCCGACCTCTATCGCGCGTCGCGGCCGCGAAAGTGCAGCGTGAAGGGAGTGCCAATCCACTGATCCCGCTCGAGCATCGGCGGCTCGGGAATCTCCAGGTTCTCGCGACGGAGCCGCTCGAGCTGATCGATCACCGACTGGTCAAAATCCGGGTTCCCGCTTTCGCCACGAAGCCGAAAGTTCGTGATGCGGCCGTTGTCGGCCACCTCAATGGTCGCCTCCACCGAGAGGCTTCGGCGGTCTTCGTCGCTGATGGTCGTCGCAAGAGACCAGCCGCGTTTGAAAAAGACGTAGAGCTGGCCGCGGTAGACATCGCCGGCGCTCGCCATGTCTTCGGTGCCCTCCTCGATGCCGTCCGGACTGCCTTCCCGCTCTTGCTCTTCGGCGATTTCCGCGAAGAGATCGGCGCGGTCGAGCAGCCGTGTGAGGTCGTCTTCCATCGGATCCGGCGGACGAACG
>JBCDAA010000422.1:0-7589 GCA_039186435.1 Myxococcota bacterium
CCGCCGAGGTGCGGTCGTCCGTCTTGGCGCGTTTGCCGATCTGCCTCGGCTTCGGGAGCTCGTGCTTCGAAACACCGCGATCGATCCCCATTCGCTGGTTCGCCTGATTGGGCATCCAGCGCTCAAGGTTCTCGAGCTCGATGCCAAGTGGAAACGCCGGATCCCGAAGCGCGTTCGAATGCGGCTGCCTCCTCGGGCTTCTAGCGACCTAGTCGACGAATCCATGCGCCGTGGGAAGTCCCGATGAGGGCGTGCTCTCGGGTCTGACAGACGGAACCATGGGTCCACCGGCTGCGTGACTCGGGGGCACTCTCGAGCTCCCATCGTTGGTTGGCCCACACCATGAAACCGCGCTTTGTCACGGCGAACTCTTCGGTAAGCGCAAAGGTCGGCGGGATCGATACCGCTCGCCAGAAGTGTTCCGTTCGCGCGAAGACGCTTCCGTCTTTGAGAAGGGCGAGAACCCGCGCTCCCACAGAGAACGCGACGACCGGTAGGCGTGGGTCGATTCGAATGCGGCGAGGATTGTTGCTGTAGTGGATGACGACCCCGCTCTCCCCGCCAAGGAACAGCTCGTTGTGTCGGCCAGCAATCGCGTTGAGACGAAACATCGTGCCACTCGCGTGGCGATCCAGGTGGGGGACCGGCTCCTCGGGGTAGCCGTTGAGCACGAGCAAATCCCGAGTCGTTACCCCATAGACTCGGTTTCCTAGCGTTGTGAAACCACGGATATCCTCAATGACTTGTGCACCGGACCAGGCCCACCCGTCCCAGAAGAGCACACGGGTGTTGCTGGAGTCGCCGGCGACCACAAAGAGCCTCCCGGACGAGTCCGCGACCGGCGCGACGGCGCCGAACTCCGTTGTGATCTGGATATCGTTGGTCGCGGGGGTCGGGACCTCGAACCACGCGGCTCCATCCCACATCGCAACGTGTTTGTTTCGGACGGCGAAGCCCCGGTCATCGCTGCAGGCCACCCAGGTGGGCGCATCCAGGCGCTCCTCATGGGGAAAAGGTTGGGTTTGCTCCCAAACGACGCTTGTCTCGTGGGGCGAGCTTCGGCGGCGACGCACTTCTGGAAGGGGGCGCGCTGCCGGAAGAGGAGTTCCGACGGGCACGGGCCCCAGCGTCCCGCTGTCTTCGCAGAGGAGCACCGTGCGACACTGAGCTGGTCCCGGGGTCACGTGTAGTCTTGGAGACTTGGGCGTCTTGTTTTCGCACGAAGCTTCAGCAGGGCACGTTGAGACGACGGTGTCGACGACTGTGGAGCGGTCGACATGGACGGCTCGTCGCGTACAAACGTTGCGGTAGGTGCAACCGCGGCAAACCACGGGGTCGCAAACCTCGAACTCGCAAACGTAGGCGCCGTCGCCGAGTGCCCTTCGCGTTGACCCAGCGGGGCAGACGAGCGCGTGCGCGGTGGTCGTCACGAGGACGACCGCGTAGAGGGAGAGGGTGACAGCGAGCCTGTGCATCATTCGCGCTCTCGAACCCAGGTTCCAGCTGTCGCGCTCGCAATCACGTGATGGTCGGTTGTACAGACTGACGCGTCTTCAATGGCAACTCCGCCAAGCGGGTCCTCAACAGCCCAGGCCCCTTGGGTTCTTCGTGCGATTCCGAAGCTGCCGACGATGTGGGTTGTTACGCCGCCAATCGCAGCCACCTGACCCGGGAGGTCGCGCTCTTCGCGCCATTCGTCGTCGAACCGGAAGAGCCTGCCTTCGCTTGTGAGGGCCCACGTGTCATCAGCGACGTGAACCGACCGAATCTCTTCACGAACGCCAAGAGGATGCGACTCCCACTGACCCTCTCGGTGGCGAAAGAGGCCACCGTCGGCGCTACCGATCCACAGTTCCTCTGGCGATGCGCCCCCGATTCCGCTCAGCGATATCCAGGTCGGAGCGCGATAAGGAACGAACGCGATTCGATCGTCCACAGGCTGCAGCATCGTGATCGAATGCGCTCCCACGGCGTACACGTGATTGGCTGCGGGGGCCCAAAGCGCCTTTGCCCCCGGTGGGGCCTGGTACGACGTCCACTCCCATCCATCCCAGGCCAAGATCCGACCTGTGTACGCAAACAGGAGTCTGCCGTCCGGGGTTGCGACGGGTGGCTGGAGGGTCCTGGGTTGCCGCCTTGGCAAGGCGAGTGCTGGCGGCGGTGTCTCAGACCAGGCCGTGCCGTTCCAGACTTGGATTTCGAGCCCAAGCTGATGTGTGCGCACGTGAAACGCGCGATCGTCGGCGCAGGCGACATACCCGCCGGCGAGACCGTCCGCACGCTGCCACGGAGTTGTCTGGGCAACGGCCGATGCGCAAACGAACGCGCTGAGGGTCGCTAGTGAACGCATCGCCTTCGTAGCGCGAGAAGAAAAAACCAGGAGAACCCAGTGGTAGGAGAGACCTGGCAACCGCCGCATCCCCCTGAATCCTCCGTCGACATTGCCACCGTGGCGGTCGGCGTCTCGGGTGTCTCGAGTGTTTCAGGGAGGGAAGCCTCAACGATCGGCGGGTCTTGACGTTCTTGATCGGCGAGTGGTTCAACCATCGAGAGTGTTGGCACTTGGCGTTTGGTCGGCGCCGGTAGATCGGGGTGTTCATCGCTGACGAGGCACACGTCTTGAACCGAGCAGGAGATCGGTCCTGTCGGCGTCGCGGAGCCAGCGGAACCGAGCGCTCCGTTGCAGCGTTCGTTGGGCCCACAGGAGTTCACGACGATCGTCGTCTCGCGCGTTGGATACCCGTTCAGGGCCCCAAAGCGTCCACGAACTGTGAAGGTCGCTGATTGGGTGCATATGCGCATCGGTGCACAACGTCCCCGACACCGTTCGCACGCTCGGACGACGCACCAGGAACCGCTGTGCGAGTTTGTCGCGTACGACCCGGCAGGGCATTCCTGGTTACGAAGCCGCAGCACGTCTGCGTCGGCAGAGGTTGCTCCAGCGAGCAGTAGAACGACGAGACAAAATCGCACCCGCCAAAACTACCAGGCTTCCCTGAACAATCACTAACAGTAGATTCGGTTGGATCTGACGCGCTCAGCCAGGAAGTGATGAGGTCCCCCGTTTCCAGCTGCGTCCGTGCCAGGCGGAACGCTGTCACACCCGTCGCGTAGGCTGCTGCCGCGCGGCGCTGCATTTCGTCGATCAAAACTCGTGACACGCGATCGCCACTGTGATCTAACCTCGCGGTGGCATCGAACGAGAGCGCGAGGAGCGCGCATGATCCCCACGAGGTGAGGTCACGAAAGGTCTCTGCGAAGCAGGCGCTTCGGGAGTTCGTTGCGGCGGAGGAAGACGAGCGCCGAGAGGCGGCCGAGCACACGGAGAGCCTCGACGTCGTTCCGTGCATTCGCCTCTTTGGCGAACAGGTGATGATCGACCGCGAAGGCTACGGCGCGAACTTCGTCGAAGTGGAAGCGCCCTTGGTTCAACTTAGCTTCGAATACCCAACCCTTCGGCAGCGCGTTCGAGCGAGCGACCCCCAGGAGCGCTTTTACGCGGCCTCCGCGGGAGGCGTTCGCGCCGTCCACCGAAACCGGAGCGCCGAGCTCGATGCGCGACGCGTGCTGGAGAGCTTTGGCGCCCTCGACGTGGAGTGTCTCGACTCCGTTGGCGTGCCTCCGGATGTCGACGCGGACTACATGGTGCGGGTTGACGCCGATGTGCACGATTGCTGCGCGTTCACGGCGTACGCGGTCCCCCAGCTTCGGCGTCTCGGCTGGAAGGTCGAGCTCGACGACAAATACCCTTTTCAGGTCGTCGGGGGAGAGCCGAGCTACTACGCGAATATCGAGCCCGACGAGGAACGACCGGACTGGTTCGCCCTCGAGCTCGGCGTCGAGGTGAGCGGCAAACGCGTTTCGCTCATGCCGGTGCTCCTCGATCTTCTCGACGGCGGCGCGCAGACCTTGGCGGGCCTTCGTCGCGGGGTGCAAAAGCTCTACGCGCTCCCGGTGAGCGAAACGCAGCATGTGGCGATTCAGCAAGAGCGGCTCCGCACGCTGCTTCGGGTGCTCATCGAGCTCTACGAAGGACAGGGCGAGGGCGTGTTCTTTCCGCTCCAGCGAGCGGGGGCCCTCGAAGCGCTCGGCGAAGTCTTCGGTGAGGAAGAGCTGACCGTTGACGACCCGTCGCGGGTTCGCACGCGAAGCGCTCGCACGCAGGTGTCGCGAACGACCAAGGCGCCGGAGCCCGTCGGACTCAAGGCGACCCTGCGTCCGTACCAGAGCGAAGGTCTCGGCTGGTTGCAGGCGCTCCGCGAAGGCGGCTTTGGCGGAATTCTCGCGGACGACATGGGGCTCGGAAAGACGCTCCAGACCATCGCGCATCTCACAACGGAAAAAGCCGACGGGCGAATGGACCGTCCCACGCTCGTCGTCGCGCCGACCAGCCTCATGGGCAACTGGGCGCGGGAGATTCAGAAGTTCGCGCCTTGTTTGAACGTCGTGCCCTACCACGGACCTCGACGCGCTGCGCAGCGGTCGAAGATCGCGACCGCCGACGTGGTGCTGACGAGCTATCCGATCCTGATTCGCGACGAAGAGCTCGCGGCCCAGCTTTGGCATTTCGTGGTGCTCGACGAGGCGCACACCATCAAGAACCGCCGCAGCCGGGTCCACCAAGCGGCGAAGGCCCTCGAGGCGCGCCATCGCCTTTGCCTCACTGGAACGCCGGTCGAAAATCACCTCGGCGAGCTCTGGTCGCTCTTTGATTTTCTGGAGCCAGGGCTGCTCGGCAGCGAGCTTCGTTTTCGCACCTGGTTTCGAACGCCCATCGAAAGATACGGCGATGACGAGCGGCTTCTGGCCCTCCGCGACATCGTGGCGCCCTACATTCTTCGCCGCGTGAAAAAAGAGGTTGCGACGGAGCTACCTCCGAAAACGCGGCTGCTGAAGCCGGTCGAGCTCAGCGGCAAACAGCGCGAGCTCTACGAGAGCATTCGTCTCTCCGCGCACGCGAAGGTTCGCAACACGATCAAGAAGCGAGGTCTTGCGGCGTCGACGGTGCCGATCCTCGACGCGCTCATGAAGCTTCGGCAGCTTTGTTGCGACCCGCGCCTCGTGAAGATGGACGCGGCGCGTTTCGTTCGGCAGTCCGCGAAGTACGAGGCGCTCTTCGAGCTCGTGGAGCAGCAGCTCGACGGCGGGCATCGCATTCTGATCTTTTCGCAGTTCACGAGCATGCTTCGGCTGATCTCGGCGGGGCTGAAGGAAAAGAAACGCCGCCACTTCATGCTGACGGGGGCCACGAAGAACCGGCAGCAGCTCTGCGATCGCTTTGAGGCGGGCGAGGCGGATGTCTTTCTCATCAGCCTCAAGGCTGGTGGCGTCGGTCTCAACCTCGTCAGCGCCGACACCGTCATTCACTACGATCCCTGGTGGAATCCGCAGGCGCAGGAGCAGGCCACCGACCGCGCCTACCGTATTGGCCAGACGCGGCCGGTCTTTGTGTACGACCTTTTTGTCGCCGGAAGCGTCGAGGAACGGATGCTCCAGCTTCAGCAGCGAAAGCGTCGGCTCGCGGACGCGATCCTGGCCGGGCAGCTTCCTGCGGATGAGCGCCTAAGCGAGGCGGATGTCGAGGTACTCTTCGCTCCTCTTCTCGACTGAGGTAGCGGTGAGCGATTTTCTTCTCCAACTCGGTGAGAGCCCACGAGCCCGGGCTCTCCTCAAGCGTTTTGGCGTTCCGACGCCGCCGAGCCTTCAGCGAGCCAGCGGTCCGCGCGAGCAGCGTCCTCTCTCGGGTCGCTGGGTGTTGGTGGGCGGTAGCCTGCGCGAATCGATCGGTCAGGCGCTGGCGCAGAGCGTGGTTGCGATGGGCGCGGACGTCGTTGCCTACCAGCGCAACGAGGTCTTCGCGGCGCCGGCTGAAGCCTGGGCGCGGCGCGTCGTACCCCTCGACGATCACGCGGGGCCCGTCGATGCGATGGTGTTCGACGCGAGCGCTATTGCGGATCCCGTCACGCTGCGCTGGCTCTACGACTTCTTTCAGCCGACGATTCGCCGTCTCGCACCGAGTGGTCGCGTGGTGGTGATCGGTCGCCCGGTCAAGTCCGCGAAGACTCCTTCGGAGGCCGCGGCGCGCGGTGCGCTGGAAGGCTTCGTGCGCTCGCTCGCGAAGGAGCTCGGGCGCCGCGGTTCGACGGCGCAGCTTGTTCGCGTCCGCGAGGGCGCCGAGGCGCGCATTGACGGCGTGCTTCGTTTTCTTCTCAGCGAGCGCTCGGCGTTTGTGACCGGTCAGGTTCTCGAGGTTTCGACCGACGTCGAGAGCGACGAAGATGCGCGTCACGATCGGCCCCTTGCCGGAAAGGTCGCGCTCGTGACGGGCGCGGCGCAGGGCATTGGTGCGGCGACGGTCGCGGTGCTCGCGGCGGAGGGCGCCAAGGTCGTTTGCCTGGATCGCCCGGAAGCGGAAGAGGCCTGCACGGAGGTGGCGCGAAGGTATCAAGGCGTTGCCCTTCTTCAGGACATTACCGGCGTGGACGCGCCCGATCGCATCGCGGATGCGCTCACGGTGCTCGGTGGCGCGGACATTGTCGTTCACAACGCGGGCCTCACCCGCGACAAGACGCTCGCCAACATGAGCAAGGCCCAGTGGGAGCTTACGATCGAGGTGAACCTTGCCGCGACCCAGCGCGTGATGCGCGGCCTCCTGGATCGCGACGCCGTGCACGAGGGAGGTCGCATCATCTGTCTTTCGTCGGTCGCGGGTCTCGCGGGCAACGCCGGGCAGTGCAACTACGCGGCAGCGAAGGCGGGGATCGTCGGCTACGTGCAAGCGCTCGCGAAGGAGCTCGCGCCGCGGCGAATCACCGTCAACGCGATCGCTCCCGGGTTCATCGAAACGCGCATGACCGCGAAGATGCCAGCGCTGATTCGCGAGGCGGCTCGGCGCCTCAGCGCACTCGGTCAGGGAGGCCGCCCGGAGGACGTGGCGGAGACGGTCGCGTTCCTGGCGAGTCCATCCGCCGTTGGCGTGACGGGATCGGTCCTTCGCGTCTGCGGCGGCGCACTCATCGGTCGGTAGCAGTGGCGTCGCGCAAGAAAGCAAAGGCGAGGGTGGGCCACGGCACAGGTCCCATGGAAGGACCGCGCCGAAAGAAGAAAAAGAAGAAGAAAAAGTCCGCGAAGAAGAAGCTGTCGCGGGTGCCGGTGATCGCGTCGCGGAGCGCCCGTCGCGCGGTCGTGGTGGCGGCGGTTCGAACGCCCTTCGGGTTGGGTCTCGGCGCGTCCGAGCATCTTGCGACTGCCGCGGTGGAGGAGGTTCTGCGCGGGGTTCCGCGAGGCGTTGTCGACACGGTCGTTTGGGGCGCGTCGGAGCCCGCCGCGGGGAGTATCCCCCTCGGGCGACGCGTCGCGATCAGCGCTGGGCTTCTCTCCGCGGAGGCCGTGACCCTGAACGCCTCGTGTGTTTCTGGATTGCGCGCTGTGGCGGCGGCCGCGCGGGCGATCGAAGCCGGTCACGCGGAGGTTGCGATCGCGGGGGGATCGGATGCGGTGGCGTCGCTTCGTCCGCGGCGCGCGGCGATCGTTCGCGCGACCGCGGCGACCCAAGGGGTCCGCGGGTTTGCCCGTGCGCTCGTGCGCCG
>JBCDAA010000423.1:0-7587 GCA_039186435.1 Myxococcota bacterium
GCTCGGACCGCCGAAGTAGACGGCGACCGCACCGGGTCCACGACGTGCGCCCGGAAGGGGTTCCCCGAACGTACCGGCCCCGACCACGAGGTCCGCGTAGCCGTCTCCGTTGACGTCCATTCCCGCCGGACGGGTGAATCCCGTTGCCGTGACCTGGAAGGCGATTGCGGGAGAACGGCGGCCATCGTCGCAGCGACCGTGAACCAACCAGGCCCCCGGTTCGAGCTCGACGGCGCCGCGGCCCTGGGTGACCTGCACTGACTTCGTGACGCCGGCGCAGCTTCGGTCGCGGCAAAGCCACGCTTCGTCGACGCATCCTTCGGCGCTGAGTTGAACTCGGCGCGGGGTGAGTTCCGAGAGCGCCGGGGAGGTGATTCGCGGGTCGCCGCGCGGAACGCTCGGTTCGGCCACGTCGTTGAGGGAAGAGGTCGTCGCGCACGAGCCTGCGAGCAGCATCAACGGAAGCGATCGAAGCATAAACGTCATTGTGCCGGGCTCGACCGAGGGTTGCCGGTGCGGCGTCGAACACCGTGCGAGCGTGCCGGATTCTCCAGAGGTTTATGCCTAGACCTCCCCCCACCAGGAGTGAATCCCCGCGGGTCCCCCGCTCCGGGCCTCGCTGCGCGTGCCGCAACGCAGGCAGACTCTGGTACCGTCGGCAAGTGAGCGACGCGAAGATCTACGTGGAGGACGATCGCCGCGGCATGAGCCGCGTCACCCTGGAGCGGGCGGTCCTCGATCATCTCAACTTTACGCTGGCGAAGGACCTTCCTTCGGCGACCACGCACGACGCGTATCTCGCGATGGCTCACGCGGTTCGCGATCGCCTGGTGCATCGCTGGATCGAAACCAGCCGCGTGTACGCCGAGCGCGACGTCAAGCGCGCGTACTACCTCTCGGCGGAGTTTCTGCTCGGGCGCGCGCTGGGCGACAACCTGCGCAAGCTCGGCCTCTGGGACGTCGCCGAGCAAGGGCTTGCGGAGTACGGCCTCGTCCTCTCGGATGTGCTCGGCCAGGAGCACGACCCCGGTCTTGGCAACGGCGGCCTGGGTCGTCTGGCGGCGTGTTTTCTCGATTCGATGGCGACCCTCGGTCTTCCTGGGATGGGCTACGGGATCCGCTACGAGTTCGGCATCTTTGAGCAGCTCGTTCGCGGCGGCTGGCAGGTCGAGTCGCCCGACGCGTGGGCGGCGCAAGGCAACCCTTGGGAGATCCCGCGGCACGAGTACACGCAGCCGGTGCGCTTTTACGGTCACGTCGAGCACGGCCAGGAAGACGGAGTGCATGTGGCGCGCTGGGTGGGCGGCCACGAGGTGCTCGGTGTTCCCTACGACCTTCCGATCGCGGGTCATGGCAACAACACCGTCAATACGCTTCGCCTTTGGTCCGCGCGCGCGTCCAAGCAGCTCGATTTCGCGCGTTTCAACGAGGGCGACTACGCGGCGGCGGTCGAAGAGAAGGTGATCGGCGAGACCATCTCGAAGGTGCTCTACCCGAACGACGTCGCGCCGGAAGGTCGCGAGCTGCGGCTGAGGCAGCAGTACTTCTTCGTGGCGTGTTCGATCGCGGACATTCTTCGTCGCTACAAGCGCAAGCGCACGACCTTCGACGAGTTTCCGAAGAAAGTTGCGATTCAGCTCAACGATACGCATCCGGCGATCGCCGTGGCGGAGCTCATGCGCGTCTTCGTGGATGTGGAAGGGCTCGGCTGGGACAAGGCCTGGTCGATCACGCGGGAAACCGTCGCGTACACGAACCACACGCTTCTCGCAGAGGCTCTCGAGCGCTGGCCGGAGTCCCTTTTTCGAAAGCTCCTGCCGCGCCATCTCGAGATCATTCACGAGATCAACCATCGCTTCTTGCGCGAGGTGCACGTCTTTGCTCAGGGCGACCCCGAGACGCTTCGTCGGATGTCGATCGTCGAGGAGGGGCAGGAAAAGCAGATCCGTATGGCGCACCTTGCGGTGGTCGGGTCGCACAGCGTCAACGGCGTTGCCGAGCTTCATTCGAAACTTCTGCGCGAGCGTGTCCTTCGGGATTTTGCGGAGCTTTGGCCCGAGCGCTTCAACAACAAGACGAACGGCGTGACGCCGAGGCGCTGGCTGCACGGCGCGAACCCGGCGCTTGCGGCGGCGATCACGGAGCGGATCGGCGACGGCTGGATCACGGACCTCGATCAGCTCGAGTCGCTGACAAAATACGCGGACGACGCGGGCTTTCACGAGGAGCTCCGCGGCATCAAGCACGCGAACAAGGTGCGGCTCGCCAAGATCATCGAGGAGCGAGAAGGCGTCGTGGTCGATCCGAGCTCGATCTTCGACGTGCACATCAAACGGATTCATCTCTACAAGCGGCAGCTGCTGAACGCGCTGCACATCGCGTGGCTCTACTGGAAGCTCAAGGAGCAGCCGGACCTCGACATGGTGCCGCGAACCTTCTTGTTCGCGGGGAAGGCCGCGCCCGGGTATTGGATGGCAAAGCTCGTCATCAAGCTTATCGGGGACCTGGGCGCGACCATCAATCACGACCCGGCGATGAAGGGGCGTCTGAAGGTGGTCTTTTTGTCGAACTACAGCGTTTCTCTGGCGGAGCGGATCATTCCGGCGTCGGACGTCTCGGAGCAGATTTCGATGGCGGGCAAGGAAGCGTCCGGCACCGGCAACATGAAGTTTGCGATGAACGGCGCGCTGACGATCGGGACGCTCGACGGTGCAAATATCGAGATTCGCGAGCGCGTCGGCGCCGAGAACTTCTTCCTCTTTGGGCTGACGGCGGAGCAGGTGCGGGAGCTCGACGCGCAGGGGTATCGCGCGTGGGATTACGTGGAAAAGAGCGCGCCCCTCAAGCGCGCGATCGAGTCCATTCGCGACGGCTACTTCAGCATCGACGAGCGCGAGCGCTTTCGGCCGGTGATCAACGAGGTCTCCGGCTGGGACACCTACAAGCACTGCGCGGATTTCGATTCCTACGTGGCCGCGCACGAGGAGATCGACCGCGTGTACCGCGACCCCGCGGAGTGGCAGCGCCGGGTCGTGCAGAACATCGCGCGCGTCGGCACCTTTTCGAGCGACCGTACGATTCGGCAATACGCCGAGGAGATTTGGGGCATCGAGCCGGTGAAGGTCCGCCCGCCGCAGGGGTAGCTACCCGAGCTTCGCGATCGCTTCGCCGATTCGCTTCAGCCCTTCGTCGATCTGCGCTTCCGAACAGGCGTAGCTGATCCGCACAAACCCCGGCGAACCAAACGCGGTTCCCGGTACGACCGCGCACTTTGCTTCCTCGAGGAAGTACGACGCCACAGCGAGGTCGTCCTCGAGCACCGTATCGCCGGCGCGCTTTCCGACGAGGGCCTCGACGTTCGCGAACGCGTAGAACGCCCCTTCGGGAACGCGGCACGAGATTCCGTCGATGGCGCGAAGACCGGCGACGATGCGCTCTCGGCGAGCGGCGAAGGCCGTGCGGAACTTTGCGACCTCGTCCTGCGGCCCACTGATCGCCGCGATGGCCGCCCACTGCGCGTTTGCCGTCGGGTTCGTCGTCGACTGGCCCTGGAGTTTGTTGCAGGCGGCCGCAACGTGCTCGGGTCCGATCATCCAGCCGATGCGCCAGCCGGTCATCGCGTAGGTCTTGCTGACGCCGTCGACGATGATGATGCGATCCTTCAGTTCGGGCGCGACGGTGAGGATCGACTTCTGTTCGAACTCGCCGTACACGAGCTCACCGTAGATCTCGTCGATGATGATCCAGCACGAGTGATTCTTGAGAACGTCCGCAAGCGCGCGCAGTTCGTCTTCGGAGTACGCGCTGCCCGTCGGGTTGCTCGGCGAACACAGAATGATCGCTTTGGTTTTCTCGTTGAGCGCGCCGCTGAGCTGCTCCGGCGTGAGCTTAAACCCAGCGTCCTCGGTCGTCGTTACAATCACGGGCTCGGCGCCGGCCAACGAAACCTGCGCGGGATAGCTGACCCAATAGGGCGCCGGGATGATGACCTCGTCGCCCGGTCCGTAGAGCGCCAGGGAGAGATTGAAGAGCGTGTGCTTCGCGCCGATCGAAACCACGACCGAAGAGGGTTTGTGAAAGACGCCGCGGCGCTCCTCACTGCGCTTCGCGATCGCCCCGCGCAGCTCCGGAATGCCCCACGCCGCGGTGTAGCGCGTCTTTCCCTCGTCGATGGCGGTCTTGGCCGCTTCGCGAATGTGGGCGGGGGTGTCGAAGTCGGGCTCGCCGACGCTGAAGCTCAGGACATCGATGCCCTTCGCCTTCATTTCGCTCGCTTTTTGGGAGATCGCCACCGTCGCGGAGGGCTTCAGCTGCGACATTCGCTCGGCCAAGGAAGTCATGGGCAGGCTTTAACACCGCCCGGGATCGGCTTCAATCGGCGCGTTCTGCCTCAAGCCGGTACCCCTCCGGTGTCGTGCAAAGGTCATCGAGGCCCAGGCGTCGAAGGAGCGATATGGCTTTGCGCGTTCGCGCGTCGAGGGAAGCGCTCCACGGAGAAGCAGGCCACACTGCGCTCGCGAGATTCTGGCGCGAGAGCGCAGCCCCTAGCGGCAGCGCGCGAAGAACTCGCGCAAGCGTCGGGCGATTGGCGAGGTCGACCCCAATCCCCCGAACTTCTAACCAGCTACCGTCCCGCGCAACGCGGGTCGGCGCTGTCCCCTCTCTCACGCGTCGCCCGACGGCGAGGAGAGGCGCAAGGTCTTCCTGAACCGCATCGGGGGACGTCGCGGGAAGCGGCGTACCGTCGACGAGCGCGCTGGCGTAGAGGAAGACCGCTTCCAGGGCGGGGTCCGAATCTGGGACGTCGATCTGCTCGAGGAGGTGGGCTCCCTCGAGCGAACGCCCGAGGGCGACCAGTGCTGCCGCCCGCTGCAGCTGAAAGAGCGTGCGAAAGCGTGGGCTGAGCAGTCCGGTGCGAATCGAACGCCGAAGAGCTCGCTCGGCGTTCCGCGCGTCGCCAACCTCGAGCTGAAGCACGCCGAGGTACCCTTCGATCACGCTTCCCCAATACGGATCGATCCGGTTCATCTCACGGAGCGCGCGTCGATGGACGCGAAGCGCCTCGGCGGGACGACCGAGGTCCCGCAGACAGGTCGAACGATTGGCGTCAGCGCTTGCCATCAGCCACGGGTCGCTCGCCCTGCGCGCAAGGCGGCGCTGCTCCCGGCAGGTTGCCTCGGCTTCTTTCGAGCGTCGCGCCGCCCGCAAGACGCGTGCACGTATGCCCGCGGCCAAGGCCCGCAGCATGGGATGGACGGGGCTCGCGCGATCGAGCTCGGCGTGCGCGTCGTCGGTCTTGCCCAAATCTCCGAGGAGGGTCGCGAGACGGATTTGTGCGAGCGCCTTCATCGCATCGGTGGATCGCTCGGCCGCGTCTCGGTACTTGTCCACCGCCTCTGCCGCGCGTCCTTCAAAATACGCAAGGTCGCCTTTGGCGATCGTGGCCCGCGCCGAGAGGAGGCCGTTCCCGCAAGCCGTGTCTTCGAGCGCGTCGCGCCATGCGCCACCGGTGGGTGCTCCCACGCCGGCAAGAGAAGCGCGGCAGATGGCGAGGGCGGGATGGACTTCGGCAGAGCGTTCGATGTCGCGGGTCCAGGCGGCAAGACGCGCGCGCTCTTCGCCCGAGGGGCCAACGCCGGCGGATCCAAGCGCCTGCTTTGCCTGATCGATGAGCCACGCGTTCAGCTTCGTCCGTGCGCGCGGGGCGGGTCGCACCGAGACTCGAACCGGCGCGAGCAGCGAGGTTCGCACGTGGCGGGTCCAGGGAATCTCCGTGCGGGTGATGCCGACGGCAACGAGCGTCGAGTACTGCCGCTCGTACGCAGGAACGACCTCGCGCCGAATCTCGTCGGTGAGCGCTCCCTCGATGGCGGCAAACGACGCGATCGCTCGGTCCAAACCCGTGTCCTTGAAGAATGGACGATAGAGTTTTCGAAGCGCGGGACGAAGTGGCGCAAGGCCCTGGTCTGCAACGGCGCGAAACGACCGGCCCTTGGATCGCGCAGCGAGCCACTCGAGGACGATCGGAACTCCGTCGGAAAGGGCGACGACGCGCAAGAGGTCGTCGCGAAGCGTGGGCGGTAGGTCACGAACGTCAACGTCCGCCGCTGCCGAAAAAAGCTGTGCGGCTTCCGAGCGCTCGTCATGCGCTTGCGAGAGGGGTTTAAGGCGGAGTCGCGTCGCGGGAATGCCGAGGTCGGTCAGCCGGGAGATCCACCCCGTCGCCACGATGCACCCGCCCGTTGCCCGCGACCACTGATCGAGACGCTTCGTTTGGCTTTCGTCAGGGTGCTCCACGATCGCGATGCGGCCGTCCGGAAGGGCACTGCCTTCCAGAATTGGCGCCCGGCGAAGCGCGTCGCGAACCAGCCGCGTCTTTCCAATCCCGGGCGGTCCGAGGATCTCGATCCAACCCGGACGACGGGCTTGGCGGGCCAGCGCATCCGCCGCGTGACGACGCCCGATCAGCTCTCGAGAAACGCGCCGCGGGACCACGACCAAACGCTAGTTCACATCGTTTCACAGAGCGAGTCCGTCGAGACGCTCTAGGGTGGGTGAATGCGCCCGACGAAGCTTCTTCTCCTCGTTTTTACTGCGTTTTTGCTCGGCTGTGAGACGAGCCCGCCCGGTGTTGCCCCCGCGGATGCCGGCCCCGATCGCGTAGACGCCGAGTCCGGTGGTGCGTCGCCCGGGTTTGTCGTCGCCTACAACGAGCTGGCGCGTGAGGCGGGCGCGAGGATCCTCGAGCAGGGGGGCTCGGCGGCGGACGCGTTCATCGCGACAACCCTCGTGGAGTACGTGATCGCGCCGTCAGGGGTGACGACGTTGGCGGGGCCGCTCGGGGTGCTCGTCGTCGAGGAGAACGGTCAGGTGGTTTCGCTCGAGGCGAACATGAATGCGCCGGAGAGTCCCGAGGGTCGTTACGATCCGGCCGCGCCAACGATCGGTGACACCGCGCTCGTGCCCGGTGCGCCCCGTGCGCTGGAAGCGCTGTCGCAGCGCTACGGGACGCTTCCGTGGGCGGACGTGGTGGAGCCCGCCCGGCGCATTGCGGAGGAGGGGTTCGTCATCGATCGCAACTTTGCTTTCGGGATCACGAGCCGGCGCGATGTTCTCGAGCGGACCGAGTACGGCCGCGAGACCTTCTTCGATGCGGCGGGCGAGCCGCGGCGTACCGGGGAGAATTTTCGTCAGCCGGTGCTGGCTGAGTTTCTCGCACGCTTTGCAGCCGAGGGCGCGGACGCGGTCTATACCGGTGCCTTCGCCGAGCGCTTCCGGGATACGGTGGAAGCCGCAGGAGGCGCGATCACCCTCGAGGAACTCGCGCGCTATCGCGTGAGCTTCGAGGAGCCCTGGGTCCTCCGCTACCGGGACGCAGATGTCTACTCGATCTCCGGACGCGCCTACGGTGGAGCGTTTGTCCTCATGGGGCTTTCTGCTCTCGAGCACGGCGGATATTCGTTGAACGGGCGTTCGGAAGTGGATCGCCTCGAGCTGCTGATCCGCACGGCGCGTGCGACCTACTTTGAGGATTGGCTTTTCGATGCGCGAGTCGCGCAGCGGGAGGAGGTCGTTGCTCGACTTGCC
>JBCDAA010000424.1:0-7571 GCA_039186435.1 Myxococcota bacterium
GCAGCTCGCGCCCGAGGAGCTCGAAGGCAAGGGGCCGCCGAAGTACCGCAAGGACATGCCCTTGCACCGCCTCTACTTTCACGAGATCGCGCAGCCCGACAAAATCAGCTACCGAATGCGGCAGCTCGTCCAGTGGCTCTCCGACCCCGAAACCAAAAAGTCGATGCACCCGGTTCGGATGGCGAGCAAGGCGCATCATCAGCTCTTGCAGATCTATCCCTTCCCGCGACACAGCGGCAAGGTGGCGCGGTTGGTCATGAACCTAATCCTCATGCGCGCCGGTTTTCCGCCCGTCGTGATTCACGCGACCGAACGGCAGCGATACTACGAAGCCCTCCGCAGCGGTGAGGACGCAACCGCGAACCTGATCAACCAGGCGCTCGGCGGTGCGATCGAAACCGCGATTCAGTACTTCGAAGGCCAGCGCTGAGCACGCGCGCCCGCGCGGCGAGATCGCGCCGGTTTCGGACTCAGTCGAGGGCGCCGACGAAGCGCGGGAGCGCCGAGATGACGGCGACCTCGGCAGCGCCGGCGTCGAGTACTTGGGGCGCGTTTTCGGGCGTAATTCCGCCGATTGCGACTACCGGGCGAGAGCATGCCCGGCACACCCGTCGCAGGTTTTCCAGGCCTACGACGGGGTCTGGGTTCTCCTTGGTGGCCGTTCGGAACACGGGCCCGAAGGCGACGTAGTCCGCGCCGGAACGCTCGGCGACTTCGGCCTGTGCGAGACTGTGCGTCGAGACCCCAATCTGAAACGCGGAGAGTTTTCGAGTCTGCCCGATGGGTATGTCGTCTTGTCCGAGATGGACGCCGTCAGCGCCGACCAGCATGGCGATGTCTGGGCGGTCGTTGATGAAGAAGCGGACGGCGGCATCGCGGCAGAGCGCCGCAAGCGTCTCCGCCAGGGCGAGCAGCTCGACGTCAGGGAGTCGCTTCGCGCGCAGTTGCAGAGTTCCGCATGACTTCTGCAGCACGCGCCGCGCCAGAGCGACCGGGTCTTGCGCGACTTCCGGGTCGATGATGGCGTAGAGGGCGCTAGGCGGTATCGTCATCGTGCGTGAGTTCTTGGTAGAGATCGGGCCGTCGGTCTGCCGCGAAGTTCCAGTTGGCTCGGTAGCGCGCGAGCGCGTCCCGATCGATCGCACCCACCACGACCCCTTCCTCGTCGCGCCCGAGCTCGGCTACGACGTCACCGCGATGGTCGCAGATGAACGAGCTCCCGTAGAAGGTGATCTCCCCCTCGGTCCCAACACGGTTGGCCGCCGCGACTGGAGTTGCGTTGGCCACCGCATGACCGATCATGACTCTTCGCCACGGGTCGCGGCTGTCCTCGGCCGGTGTGGCGGGTTCGGTTCCGATGGCCGTCGGGTACAAGAGCACTTCTGCGCCTCGAAGCGCCATCGCGCGCGCTGCTTCCGGGAACCACTGGTCCCAGCAGACGCCGATTCCGAGGTGCCCCGCCCCTGTTTCCCAGGTGCGAAACCCCGTATTTCCTAGGTCGAAATAGAACTTTTCCTCGTAGCCGGGGCCATCGGGGATGTGGCTCTTCCGGTACACCCCTCGCTCTTCCCCGTGCTCGTCGATCAGCACGAGACTGTTGTAGCGGGCGTCTCCTTCGGCTTCGTAGATCGACACGGGGAGCACCACGTGAAGCTCTCGCGCGAGTGTGCGAAACCGCGCGAGCGTCGGATGGCCTTCGACCGGCTGCGCGCGATCACGATCCACCTCGCGCTCGTGCTGAGGAAAGTAATGCCCCTCGAAGAGCTCTGGGGTGAGTACGACCTCCGCACCGCGCGATGCGGCTTCACGAACCCATGCTTCGATCCGCGAGACGTTGTCGCGGCGGTCGTCGCTGAGCGCGCATTGGACGACGGCGAGATGTAGCTTCGGAAGGCTCATAGGAGGCGTGGCTCAGGCTGGGTGACGCAGTGAAACGCGCCTCCACCCTTTAGCAAGTCGGTTGCGTTGAGACCGACCGGCGTTCTATCGGGGAAAGCATCGGCGATGAGTTCGAGCGCTTCGTCGTCTTGGGGAACCTCGTACTGAGGAACGAAGACCGCATGGTTGGCCACGTAGAAGTTGCAATAGTTGGCGGGGAGCGGCGTGCCGTTCGACGCGTTGATCGCCGTCGGGGCAGGCAGCAGCCTCGTGCTCAGCCCGTGGTCGGAAAGCTCGGACACGATGCTGCTCAGTGCATCGGCGTCCGAAACGGCTGTCGACGGGTTGGTGCAGAGCACCACGTCCGGTGAGGCGAAGCGGGCCACCATGTCGACATGGCCGTCGGTATGATCGTTCGACAGACCTCTCGGCAACCAGACCACCCGGTCTACCGCGGCGACGGCGCGGAGGGTGAGTTCGAACGCCTCACGCGTGAGTCCTGGGTTTCGGTCGGGGTGAAGCGCGCAGGACTCGGTCACGAGGCACGTACCCTCCCCGTCGAACTCCAGCGCTCCACCCTCGAGCACCAGGTCGACCGCGAACGGTTCGGCGTCCGCGCGCTCAACGACCCATGCGCCGATCGCGTCGTCGCCTTCCATGGGAAACTTCTCCCCCCAACCGTTGAAACGAAAGAGCAGAGCGCCGAGCTGCCCGTCCGAGTCGCCGAAGAGCGGCAGCGTGTCGCGCGTCCAACAGTCGCCGTACCGCGCCATGACGTAGGTCACGTCGGCATCGGTTCCGATCAGGTTTCGCGCGGTTTTTTCGAGCGACTCGTCCCGAACGAGCAGGCTGACCGGTTCCGCCCCTTCACCCGCAATACCGCGACACAGCGCCGCTACCGCTTGCTGCGCAGCCTCGAGGGAGCCCGGCCATTCGTCCGCGAGATGCGGGTACGCAAGCCAACAGCGATGGTGGCTTTCCCACTCTGCGGGGATCCGTATCCGCCCTTTCATCGCGGGACCTTACCACGGCAGGACCTCCTGCTCACCGAAGCGAGCGACCATCTTGTCAACGTGCGCCAGCACTGCTGCTCTGCGCTCGCGAAGGCCGTTCAGCTGTTTTTGGTTGAGTACCGGTGCGAGCGGATCGGAGGCCAATCGTTCGGCGAAGGCGTCGACGTCGAGGGCGCGAACTGCTTCGACGGTGGAGCGCCGAAAGCGCTGCAGCGCTTCGAGACGGGCTTCCATGAGGCCGAGGCGTTGGTCTCCTAGCCAGAACCCGGCGCCATTGTCGAGGTAGATTAGAGGCCCGCCTCGTTCGCGTGTTCGCACGTTGGTGAAGTTGCCGCCCCAGCGGTCGACGTTCTGGGTGAGGTAGTCGAAGACGATGAGGTCGGAGAGCTCGGCCGGACGGCGCGGGTCCGGAGGATCCCCGGCGAGCGGCCGCGAAGGATCCGTGGCTTCCCGAACGCCCGGTCGGCCGTTCAAGTCGGCTCGGTAGTCGATCGGGCGCTGATACGGCGTGATGGGAAGCGACCTCTGCACGCGGAACCAGCGTTCCCAACGGCGCCCCATCTTGAGGCGCTCGAGGCGTTCCGGGATCCACCAGATGAAGGCGCCTTTGAGGTCGCCGTCGGGTTCTCGTTGAAGCTCTTTGATCCGCGCGTCTTTGCCTGCCGCTTTCTCGAGTACGCTCCAAGGAATGGTGCGGCCGGTCGTTGGCGCGACGCGTCCGAGTCCGAGCTCGCGGTCGAGGTAGTAGGCGGCGACCTCCGAGTACCAGTGCGCCGCCGAGAAGCGCTGGTTCGGTTTGAAGTAACCCTCGGTGCCGTCGTCGAGGCGAATCTTGAACGCGAGGCTTCGTCCGCCTTTACCTTTTTCGACCGCGTCGATCGTTCCGGTTCGAAGCGCATCGACGCGTGGTGCATCCGGCTCCCCCAAGAACGCGGGACCGGGGTCCTGTCCGAACAGAAGCGCGGGCCCGACGAGGACGAACAACGCGGAGGCCAAAGCAGCGCGAATCACGACGCCAGGGTAGTCGGCCGGTCCGCGGAGGGCGCGTTTCGGACAACCCGCCTAGATCGACGCAATTGTTGAGGATTTTAGACAATCTTTTACTTTTGGCCTAAGTGGGTGAAATAAATACCCTTTAGGCCGAATTTAACCCAATTTATTAACCCTTTAGGACTGGCAATCGAAGTGCGCGCGTCGCAATACTGATCCTCTATGCACCAAGTGGGGTCGCGTGCGATGGGGAGAAAAACAGCGTGGTTATGCGCGCTTGCCATGCTCCTCGGCTGTGACGGGGTCATCGGCGGCGCCGGCGGCCCCGATGACGTGTTCGGCAACGGCAGCGGGTCCGATGGCCCGGGTCGGTCGCAGGAACAGTTCGTCTGCGAGACGCCGGGCGAGATCGTACTCGGCACGGCGCCCCTCCGGCGGCTGACCAACGTCGAGTACGACAACACGGTGCGCGATCTTCTCGGCGGGACGATGCCGCCACTTCCGGACCAACCTTCCGACGCGGTGCTCGAGGGTAGCTTCGAGAATGACGCGCTTTCACTCGCCCCGTCCGACGTTCGCATCACGCGGTACGAGACCGCCGCGTTCGACCTCGGTGAGCACGCCGTCAACGATTCGGTCGCGCGAACGCGTCTGCTGCCTTGCGACCCGAATGGAGATCCTGCGGGCTGCGCACGCGAGTTCGTCACGAGCTTTGGCGGCCGCGCGTTCCGCCGACCGCTGTATGCGGACGAGGTCGACCGATGGACGGCGTACTTCGAAGAACAGCGATCGGCGATCGACTTCGACGCTGCACTCCAGCTCACGGTGGCCGCGATGCTTCAGTCGCCGCAGTTCCTCTACCGGATGGAGGACGAAGCCACGCCCGGGCAGGAGGGACAGTTCGAGCTGAGTCAGTACGAGATCGCAAGTCGATTGTCGTACTTCCTGTGGGAGAGCATGCCGGATCAAGAGCTCTTCGACGCCGCGGAGGCGGGCGCGCTTCAAGACGCCGGCCAACTGGAGCAACAGGCGCGCCGCATGCTCGAAGACGTTCGCGCCCGGGATACCGTCAAGAACTTCGCCCGTCAGTGGCTCTACCTCGACCGCGTTCTCGGCGAAGACAAGATTCCCGAGCAGTTCCCGCTCTGGAGCGGCGCCGCGCAGCAATCGGCACGCGAAGAGTCCCTGAGGTTCATCGAGGGTGTCGTGTTTGGAGGCGGAACCGTTGCCGACCTCTTCACGAGCACCGTGGCCTACGTCGACGACGTTGCCGCCGGACTCTACAACGTGAATTCGCCGGCAGAGCCGTGGGGCGAGGTTCAGCTCGATCCTGCCGAGCGAGGAGGAATCCTCACCCGATTGGCGTTTCTCGCGGGCAATGCCCACGAGGGGAACGGGTCACCTCCGCTTCGCGGCGTCTTCGTGATGGACCGCATCCTCTGCGAGCCGCGGCAGTCGCCCCCGGCCGACGCAGACCTGTCGCCCCCAGAGCAAGACCCGAACGCGGGTCCTCAGACCAACCGTGAGCTCTTCGAGGAGCGGGTGGCGCCTGCCGACTGCCAGACCTGCCACGTTCGGATCGACGGGTTTGGGTACGGGTTTGAGGAATACGATGCTGCCGGCGTCTACCGGACGACCGACAACGGCCTTCCCGTCGACGCGAGCGGCTTTGCGAGTGGCCTTGGAAACGACGCAGACTTCACCGGCGCGGTCGAGCTTCAGGAGCTGCTCGCGGAAAGCCCGACCGTAGAGGATTGCGTCGTCCGCCAGTTCTTTACCTACGGGTACGGCCGGACCATGGAGCCGGCGGATACGTGCCAAGTCGAAGAGCTTCAGACCGCCTTCCGAGACAACGACGGCAACATCGTCGAGATGCTCGTGGATATGGTCACGCGTCCGGAGTTTCGATTGCGTAGCGGGGGAGGGTCTTAGTCTGATGGGATGGTCACCTACCATCGTCAATCGTCGCCGGTTCTTGTCGGCGCTCGGTCTTGGCGCGGGTTCATTGCTGCTGCCGTCGCTCGGGTGGCGAACGGCCGCGGCGCAAACCATGCCGGCACGCGTGGTGTTCTTCATCACGCCCCACGGCACGGTTCCTGGGCGCTGGAGCATGCGTCAATCCGGGCGCAACCAAGAGGAATACGACTTCGCCCTCGGCGGGCTCAGTCAGGGCCAGTTCAGCGACATCTTGCGGCCGCTCCACAGGCACCGTGAGAAGCTCACGATCATCGAAGGCCTCTCGCGCGCCGTGACGTACGCGGAGGAGTACCGAATCGCCCATGGAGACCTCGGTGGCGGCGATGCCAACCGTCATCACATGTGTCAGGCGCACCTCCTCACGAGCAACTGGGCGCTTCAAGGCGTCGGGACGGCACGCGGCGGCGCGCTCTCCATCGACCAAGAGATCGGCAACGCCGTCGGGCAGCCGGGCCGGTGGAATAGCCGTGTCTACGGGTTCAACCATCAGCACGCCTACAACTACGTCGGACCGAATCAGCCGGCTCCTCGCGAGCAGAGCGCGAATACGGCATTCAACGACATCATGGGACTAGCGCCCGAGCCGTCCGAGCCGGGGGCAGAGCCAACCCGCGACGACCTGATTCGTGCGGCCCGAGGCAGCGCTCTCGACATGGCAGCGGAGGAGTTCGCGACCGTGCTGCCGTCTCTCAGCAGCGCCGATCGAGAGAAACTCGAGCGGCACCAAACGCTGGTGCGCGATCTCGAGATTGGGCTCAGCATGCCGCCGCCCACGATCTCTTCTGGATGCGATCCGACGTTCTCCTCGCAGGGTCACATCATCGACCAGTTCTCGCGTATCACCTCGGTGGCGCTGGCGTGTGATTTGACCCGAGTGGTCACATTGGTGACGCAGAATCTCCCGGGTTCCGATTTCGGAGCACCTCCCGGAATCGACATTCATCAAGACATCGCGCATGCCTCCGACGAGCAGAGCGGAACTACGACCGGCATCGAGGGAATGGTCAACTACAACCGGACGTACGCCGAGCACTTCGCATACCTGCTAGACCAGCTCGATTCCGTGCAGGAAGGGTCGGGCACGCTGCTCGACAACACCGCAGTGGTATGGCTCACGGAGCTCGCTACGGGTGGGCACGACATCAATCGGGCACCCATCGTCATCGGTGGCGGCGGCGCCGGATACTTCCGGCCCGGTCGCTACGTGCACTTCCCGGAAAACAACTCCATCGACGTCGCCTGGACGGGATCGACCCGCAACGTAGGCCTCCCGATGGAGCGTCTGTACGTCAATCTGATGCATTCCATGGGCATGACGAACCGCCAGTCGTTCGGCCTCAGTAACGTCCAGTACGCAGGCACCAACGTCTCGCTGAGCGGTCCTCTCCCGCGGCTCACGTAAGCAAGCGGCGAGAGCCCTGTCCACTTTCAAGTCGTCATCCTGCGGTCGACCCGAGAAAATCCACCTCAAGCCCGACGCCACGCTCTCTTGCGGCATCATAGATAGCCGCGGCCAGCGCGAGGTCCTGCACGGCAAGCCCCGTCGAGTCGAAGACGGTCACCCCGTCGTGGTTCGGCGCTAGCACGCCAGCGACGATCTCCCCGAGCGACCCCGCAAGGTCGTCTTCCGTCAGCGCGCCCTGCTTGAACGGGACGTTGACCTCGCCGCTCGAGGCCGCCTGGTGAATATCGTCGACGTACACGGCCGCCCCA
>JBCDAA010000425.1:0-7551 GCA_039186435.1 Myxococcota bacterium
ACGGTCCCCGGACAGGTGGGCGCCCTTACCGAAGACCCGGTCGAGGATCCGATTACGGAACCGGCCGAGAGTTCGTCCAAGTGGTGGGTCGGCGTCCTTGTCGGCGTGGTGGTTGTCGTTGCCGCGGTGGTCGGCGGGTACTTCCTGTTCCGCGAGGAAGCGCCGGACGGAACGCTCGGTAACGCCTCCCTTCGGTAGGAATGCGCGTCTTCTTTGGGATCCTGGTCGGCGTCGCCCTCACGCTGGGCACGCTGGTTCTCTGGACGTACTGGGCAGACTCCACGGATCCCACTCGCAGCGTTCCCGCTCCGGTGCCGCCACCGCTTCCGCTTCCGGAAGTGCTCGACCCGCGACCGCCGCCCATTCCGCGGGTGGTCTACCTCAACCGCGAGGGCGCGATTCTCACTGGCGGCACCGACGACTCCACGCAAAACGTGTCGAGCATCGTCCGCGACGTGGAGGGGGAGCGCCTCGAGTTTCCGGCGTTCTCGTCCTCGCTCACGCGGTGGCGCCAAATCGTCGACTGCGTGCGCGATCGCTTCGAACCCTACGACGTCACCATCGTCGACCAGCGGCCGGTCGAACGGGGCTACGTGATGGTCATGATCGGCGGGCGCGCGATGATGCTCGGGGAGGACCACGACCATGGCCATGCACGCATCGGGGGTCTCGCGCCCTACAACGGCGACATGATCCTGGACCCCGTCGTCATGGTGTTTTCGACGCAGCTTCGAAACCTCGCCCGGGAGGTTTGCGAGGTCGCCGCGCAGGAAATCGCCCACGCCTACGGCCTCGACCACACCTACGACTGCCGCGATCTGATGACGTATCGCCGCCGCTGCGGGCGCCGTCGTTGGTTCGTGGATGAGGATATGCGCTGCGGCGAAGGCGAAGCGCGGGACTGCCACCACACGAATTTCCCGACGCAGAACAGCCACCAGCGAATCATTCGCGCGGTGGGCGCGCGACCTGAAGAAGCACCGGAAGACGAGCCCTAGAGAGGCGAACCGCCTTTCTCCCGTCCGTTCTCGTCCTCCACCATTCCGTTGAGTTGCTTCCGGCATCTGCCGCGGATGCCCTCGAGCCTCTCAAAAACTCCGCTCTCCGCTAGAGCTACGCCGCGCAACAGGCTACAAGGCGCGCATGTTTCGGGGACGGATTCGCACCATTCACTTTGTTGGCGTCGGCGGCGTCGGGATGAGCGGCATCGCCGAGGTGCTCCTCGACGCCGGCTTCGACGTGAGCGGCTCGGACCTTCGGCAAAACGACTACACCGAGCGGCTCGTCGGCAAAGGCGCGCGCATCTACCAGGGCCACGCCGCCAAGCACGTGGAAGGAAGCGACGTCGTCGTCTTCTCCTCCGCCGTCCCGGCGACCAACCCGGAGCTTCAGGCGGCGCGCGCGTCGGCGATCCCCGTCATCGGCCGCGCGGAAATGCTCGGCGAGCTCATGCGCCTCAAGGACGGCATCGCCATCGCGGGCTCCCATGGAAAGACGACGACCACGTCTCTCGTGGCAACGGTCCTGCGTGATGCAAAGCTCGACCCGACGGTGGTCATCGGCGGAAAGCTCAACGTCCTCGGTTCGGGGGCCGCGTCCGGCGCCGGCAACCTTCTCGTCGCGGAAGCAGACGAGTCCGACGGCTCCTTTCTCCACCTCACGCCCGCCGTCGCCGTCATCACCAACATCGACCCGGAGCATCTCGATCACTACGGGGGCCTCGAACAGGTGAAGGAAGCGTTCGTCGCGTTCGCGAACCGCGTTCCCTTCTACGGCCTGGTCGTCGCCTGCCTCGATCACCCGAACGTGCAGGACATCCTTCCGCGCATCGACAAACGCACCGCGACCTACGGGCTCGCCGCGCAGGCCGACTACCGCGCCCGCAACCCGCGCATGAACGGCCTCTCGGTCCGCTTCGAGGTCCTTCGACGGGGCGAACCGATGGGAGAACTCGAAGTTCGCATGCCGGGCATTCACAACGTGCTCAACGCGCTGGCGACCGTCGCGGTGGCCGATGAGCTCCAGGTGCCCTGGGACGCGCTCGCGTCGTCGCTGCAGACCTTCGGGGGCGTTCAGCGGCGCTTCACCATCGTGGGCCAGCACGGCGCCGGCGACGAGGAGATTATCGTGGTCGACGACTACGGACATCACCCCGCCGAGGTGGTCGTCACCCTCGAGGCGGCGCAGCGGGCGTACGGCCGGCGCCTCGTGGTCGCCTTTCAGCCGCACCGTTACTCGCGCACCCACCACCTCTTCGACGAACTCACCCGGGCGTTCAACCGCGCGGACGTTCTCCTTCTTTCCGATGTCTACGCAGCGGGCGAAGCGCCCATCGAAGGAGCAACCTCGGACGCGCTCGCGGCAGCGATCCGGGCGCACGGACACCGCGACGTCACCCACGTTCCGCGACGCGAAGACCTCGCCGAAGCGATTCGCGAGCGGGTGCGTCCCGGCGATGTCGTGCTGACCCTGGGCGCGGGGGACATCACTCGCACCGGTCCGGAGCTCCTCTCCCTCCTTGCGGGGTAGCGTCTTTCGGTCCTCACAAGCCGGATTCCGTGAAACGATAGGGCCGTGAAGCCTGGCCAGGTCATCGACGACTACGAGGTGTGGGGACGAATCTCGCGCGGCGGGATGAGCGAGGTATACCTCGCGCGGCACCAGGAGCTCGGCATTCCGGTGGTCGTCAAAACGATGCGCCCCGAGTTGGCGTCCGACGAAACGCTCAGCGGATTGATGTTTCGCGCCGCGCGCCTGATGGCCCGCATCGCCGATCCTCACACGGTGCGCATTCTCGACGTCGGGGAAATCGACGGTGCGATTCCCTACCTCGTCGAGGAGTACATCGACGGCGTGGACCTCAGCGAGCTCAGCAACTCTCGGCGTTCCGCCCTCCGGCGGCCCCTGCCGCTTTGGGCGGTCGCGCGATGGATCGCCGAAGCAGCCCAAGGACTGCACGCCGCTCATCAGTCGGGCGTTCTTCATCGCGACGTCAAACCCGCAAACCTCTTCCTCACCGGCGACGGGCGGGTAAAGGTCGGAGACTTCGGCGTGGCCGTCGAAGCCGCGACCGCGAGCACCGGTCGAGCGGCCGGCACACTCGACTTCATGGCGCCGGAAGTTCTCCTCGGCGAGGACGTCGATCGCCGGGCGGACGTCTACTCGCTCGGCGCGACCGCGTTCGCGCTGCGCTACGGAATGCCGCCCTTCAGCTCCAGCAAGGAAGCCTGCGCCGGTAGCGTTCGACCCCGCTTTCCCATGGCGGCCTCCCCCTACGAAGCGTTCTTTCAGCACGTCGTGGCCTCGATGCTTTCGACGCGCCCGGACGCCCGCCCCGCCACCGCCCTCGACGCCGGCAAGGCGCTCCTTCGGCTCAGCCGTCCACTCCAGCCACGCCTTGCCATTCACGCCCTCGACGACGGGATCGAGGTCTCGGAGTGCCGGGTTCGAATCCTTCGAGGCGACATCGCAGACGTGCGTGCGGACGCCATCGTCAACAGCGCGTACGCGGGCATGCGGATGCAAAAGGGGGTGGGCAAAGCGCTACGGAACGCCGGCGGCGACATCATCGAGGAAGAAGCCATGAAGGGCGGAGAGCAGCCCCTCGGCACGTGCCTGGAGACCACCGCCGGCGACCTCCAAGCCAACGTCGTGCTGCACACCGTCTCCGCGTGGAAGAAGGTCTCCTGCGTCGCGCGAGCCACCCATCGCGCCTTGATTCTCGCCGAGCGCGGGGGCCACAAACACGTCGCAATGCCCGCTATCGGAACCGGCCAGGGCGACGTCGCATTCGAGGCCTGTGCACAGGCGATCGCCAACGTCCTCGAGCTCCACCTGCGCCTCGGCGGATCGAACCTGGAGGAACTGACCCTCGTTCTCTTCAACGACCGGGCCCTCGCCGCGTTTCGAGATGTCTTCAACGGCGCGTTCCTGAGCGGACGAAGCCGAGAAACCGCGATGGCCAACGACTCCCTTCTTCCGACCTCGAGCGAGGACTTCACCGCACCCACGCTCCACGCGGTGGGAAGCGACTCGAGCAGCGAAGGATGAGGCGCCCAGCGGCCCGTCATCTTTGCCGAATTGTGGACGAAACCACCGCGTGATCGCACAAGAGGGAGTGGCCAAGCCGCCCCCGCGAAACCGGCGCCTGCGAACGCCGGAACCCGAAGAGGAGGAACTCGCCCACGCGACAACTCCCCTCGCGTCGGTGCCGCCGCCTCCCTCGGAACGGCGCCTCGCCAAAACCTGGGCGCGGATTCGGCGGCCGGTGGTGCTGGTTCTCCAGGCAGCGATGGTCCTCGGTGCCACCGCAGGCGCGATCGCGATCGGCCGCCTCGTCCGAAACTACCTTCATACCTCGCCGCATTTCGCGATCGAGACGCTTGAAGTCGCGGGGCACGACCGCGTGAACGAGGAAGAGCTCCTGCAGACCGCGGGACTCGCGACGGGCAACAACATCTTCGAGGTCTCGCCGGAGCAAGCCACCGAGCAACTCCTCGCCCACCCTTGGGTGGCAAACGCCGTCGTCGAACGGCGCCTTCCAGGAACCCTTCGCGTCGAGGTGGAAGAGCGCCACGCCGTCGCCGCTCTCTCCATGGACGACGGTCTCTACCTCGTCGGTGACGATGCCACCCTCTTCAAGGCCATCGAAGACGGGGATCCGGTCGACCATCCCGTCGTGACCGGCATTGCGCGCGCTCGCTTCGTGGGTGATCGCGCCTATCGAACGTCGGTGTTGGTCGAAGTGGTCGCGCTCCTCCACGACTACCGCATGGCGGGACTCTGGCGCCGTGAGCCGATCTCCGAGATTCACATTCAAGACAACGACGACGTCACGCTCCACGTCGGAAGCGACGGAATGGAAGTTCGCCTGGGACGCGGTCCCTTCCTACGCAAGCTACGAAAGCTCCGCCGCGTTCTCGATCGTCTCGGCGACGAGCGCGCGCTCTACGTCTATCTCGACAACGTGCGGCGACCCGACCGCGTGACCGTGCGACTCCGCGAGATCGAGCTCCCGCCGGACCCCGAAGCGACACCGGAAACCGCGACCGAAAGCTGACGTCGGCGCGATGAGGCGAGTCAGCTCTTCCAGCCCTCGTCCGCAGTGCAAATGCAACACGGTTGCTTTAGTATCCCGTGTGTATGGTGTGGGGAACTCGGGTAATTCGCGAGATCACGTCGGTGATCTTAGTCGCAGGCGTGCTTGGCTGTTCGTCGGGGCGCCGCACAACGGACGCCGATAGCGGGACACGCGACGCCACGACGGACACCGGCGTGGACACCGGTTCGGACGCCGCGCGACGCGACACGAGCGTTCCCGATGGTGGCGAATGCGCCGGCGAAGTCGCCCTCGCCGAACCGATCCCTGTCGACCTCATTCTCATGCTGGACCGCTCGGGATCGATGCTCTTTCCAACGGAATCCGGCCAAGCCAAATGGGACGTGCTGACCGGGTCCCTCAACGACTTTCTTCTCGACGACGACTCCGCCGAGCTCGGCCTTGGACTCTCGGTCTTTCCGCAAAACGTGCCCGGGGTGCCGAATACCTGTGTCAACGACTCTCAGTGCGGCACCCAGGGCCCGTGCGTTCTCCGGGTCTGCCAGGAAGCAGGTGTGCGTCCGTGCACGGACGACGCGGACTGTTCGGCGGGTGTTTCCTGTCTCGATTTTGGTTGGTGTGCCGCGAACAACGCCTTCGGCTGTTTTCCGATCGGGGGCACCGCATGCACGAGCACGGGTGGCCCCGGCGGCGAGTGCGTCGCGCGCTCGAATAGTTTCTGTCGCCTCGCCGAGAGCTGCGACGTCGCGCAGTACGCGACACCTTCGATCGAGGTCGGACCCGTCGCCAGCGTTCGCAGCGACGTCATGCTCGCGTTTGCGACCGAGCGACCGGCCGGCATCAGCAGCACCCCAACCTGGGCCGCGCTCCAGGGCGCCCACGCCTACGCGCGCGAGGTTTCCGACGCCAATCCGGACCATCGCGTCGCCGTCATTCTCGCCACCGATGGACTTCCGAGCGGGCGATGCACCCCGCGCGATCTTCCCACCATCGAAACCGTCGCCTCGACCGCCCTTGCCGCAGACCCGGGAATTCCCACCTATGTCGTTGGGGTCTTCGCCGACTCGGACACCGACGCGCAGGCCAACCTCAATGCCATCGCGGCAGCCGGCGGAACCGAAACTGCGTTCATCTCGGGCACCGGAGCCGACGCCGCCGAACGACTCGTCGCCGCCCTCGAGAGCATCCGGGAGGCGAGCTTCTCGTGTGACCAACAGCTGCCCGAAGCGCCCGACGGAATGACGCTCGACCTCACCCGGATCAACGTCGAGTTTCTAAGCGGCACGGGCCGTAGCGTGATCCCCTTCGTGGAGGACGCCGAGGGCTGCGACGAGACGCTCGGAGGATGGCACTACAGCGGCGGCGGAGAGGGCGAAATGCCTGACGGGATCGCGCTCTGCCCGGCCACCTGCGAGAGCGTCAACCGCCAACCCGACGGCCGCCTCGAGATCCGCGTCGGCTGCGAAACCGTGCTGATCTAGGAGCGCTGCAAGATGACGAGACTCTGGAACTTCGCCTGCTTCGTCACGCTTGTCGGATGCGCCACCGGCGAGGGACGGCCCCCGGGCTCGTTCGACGCGGGCGCTCGAGATGCCAGGGCCGCCGACGGGGGCGATCTCCCTTCGGACGTCGGCGTCGACGCGGCGACCGATGGCGCGCCGGGCGATTCAGGATCCGATGCGGGCGAGAGCGACAGCGGCACCGATGCCGATAGCGCTGTCGACGGTGGCGCTGTCGACGCAGGCGCTGTCGACGCAGGCGCTGTCGACGGTGGCGCCGACGCCGGTTTCGGACTCGACGCCGGTCCGTGCGACGACGCATGCGACTGGGGATGCGACGGCGATGCGTGCGACGTTCCCGTGGAGGTCTCCGTCGGCCAGCACTCGTGCGTCCGAACGCGCGGCGGACGCGTCTATTGCTGGGGCCCCAATGCATCGGGACAGGTCGGTGATGGAACGACCACGCCGCGGCTTCGACCGACGCTCCTGGATGGAATCGAGGACGCGACGCAGGTCGAAACCGGTACCGAACACACCTGCGTGTTGCACGCGACGGGCGCGGTAAGCTGCTGGGGCGAAAACAGCTGGTTGCGTCTCGGTCTTAGCGGAACGACCGATCGACTCGTACCGACGGATATTCCCGGACTGGGCGACGTCGTGGAGATCGCCGCGGGAGGCACCCTCACCTGCGTGCGCGTACGAAGTGGTCAGGGGCGATGCTTCGGGCAGGGCATCTTTGGTCAGCTCGGCGATGGTTCGTCACCGAGCTCAAGCGCAACGCCGCGCGACGTGCTGGGGCTCACGAACGCGATCGACATCACCGCCGGACACGCGCACGCCTGCGCGATCCGCGAAACGGGGCAGGCGGTGTGCTGGGGGCGGGGCGACGATGGTGCGCTCGGCGACGGAACGGAACGAAGACTCAACACGCCAACGGATGTGACGGGCCTGAGCGACGGCATTGCGCTCGGCTCCTCCAACAACCACACCTGC
>JBCDAA010000426.1:0-7541 GCA_039186435.1 Myxococcota bacterium
AGGGCAGGAGCGGCTTTTGAACGCCCCTGCCCTGAGCTCATGGTCTTAACGTGGTTAACACTCGATGCCGCCTCGGCATCGAGGGCGTTTTCTTTCTTGTCCCGGAGCGACTCTTCCTTCTTGGCAATCACGGCCTCGCGGGTCACCAGGGCGTTCTTTTCTTCGCTGAGGGCGGCGCGGGCGAGGGCGAGCTCGCGGCGCTGTGTTTCGAGGTTACGCACAAGTTCGTCGAAGGTCTTGCTGTGCTCCGGAAGAACCTCTTCGGCGGCCTGAAGGACCGCGTCCGGAATCCCAAAGCGACGCGCGACCGCGAAGGCGCTCGACGCGCCGGGAACCCCGTGAAGGAGTTCGAAGGTAGGCGCCATCGCTTCGACGTCGAAGCCCACCGCCGCGTTTTCAAGGCGCTCGTCTCGGGTCGCCATCGCCTTGAGGGGCTCGTAGTGGGTCGTTACGGCGACGCCGGCGCCGCGGCGAAGAAGTGCGTCGACGAGCGCGCAGGCGAGGGCAGCGCCTTCCTCCGGATCGGTGCCGGTGGCGACTTCGTCGAGGAGTACGAGCGTGCCCTCCGACGCGTTGCGAAGAATGCGCGCCTGGTGCGTCATGTGCGCACTAAACGTCGACAGGTTCCGCTGCAGCGACTGGTCGTCGCCCACGTCCGTGAGGACCTTTTCGACGAAGCCGGCGCGGATTCCCTCGGCAGCGGGAAAAGGGAGCCCGGCGCTGGTAAAAAGAGCCGCAAGTCCAAGGGTTTTCAGGGCGACAGTTTTACCGCCTGCGTTGGGACCGCTCAGGACGAGCCCTTGGCCCGGCCGGAGCGAAAGGTCGCAGGGAACGACATCGACTCCGTCGAGGAGAAGAAGCGGATGGCGGGCGCGTTCGAGGTCGAAGGACGCGTCGTCATGCATCGGGAGCACGCGTCCCTCGAGCTCACGTCCGAGCTGTGCCGACGCCTGGCGAAGGTCCGCGTGATCGATCGCTTCGATCGCAGCGCCGAGCGCCGGAAGTCGCTCCCGGACAAGTTCGGAGAGTTCCGCGAGAATGCGCGCTTCCTCTCGCTCGAGTTCGCTTTGCGCCATCTTGAGGCGGTTGCCCTGGGCGACGAGCGCGCGCGGTTCGACGAATACCGTCTGCCCGCTCGCGCTAGTGCCGTGGACGATGCCCTGGAGTTTTTCGTGGGCGTCGCGCCGCACCGGCAGCACGTAGCGACCTTCGCGAATCGTGTGAAAGCGATCCTGGAGGATCGAGTCGCGCTCGACGACGATCTGTTCAAGACGACGCACGATACGCGCGCGAAGGGTGTGCACCTCGCCGCGAAGGCGTCGCAGCTCGGGGCTCGCGTGGTCGGCGAGGGTTCCATCGGGGTCGATGCAGGCCGCGAGTTCTTCGTGCAGCCGGTCGAGGGTTGGATCGAGAGCGCAGGCGTGGTGGAGCGCAGGAAAGCGGTCCTTTGAGCGACCCAAGAAGCGCCGAAGTGCGCGCGCCGCCGACAGGGTCCGCATCACGTCGCGGAGCGCCGGCCCATCGAGGGACGCCTGCCGACTGACGCGCGAAAGATGAGGCTCGAGCTCGACCGCTCCGTCGACCGGAAGGCGCTCGCCCTCCGCGAGAATGGTCATCGCTTCGCCCGTTTCGGCGAGCGCGCGCTCGGCCCCAGCCCGCGTGACAGCCATCGGAAGCACCATTCGAGCGCCAAGCGGACCGCGGCATCGGCCGGCGACCGCGTCGACGACGCGGCTCCACTCCAAATCTTCGAGACTCTTGGCTGTCATCGCAGCGCGCAGGGTGGGTTCGCAAACGCCCTCGCGCAAGGGTTCACATGAACATCGTGTAGGCGTTCTGCATCCTCGGGGGGGGCGATTCCTCCGATGGGGACGGCCGCGCACGCATGGTTCGACGCATTGTCGTCATCGCGCTCGGCGTTTGTTCGACGTCCGGTTCGGCGGGGCGAAGCCACACGGTTCGCGGTTCAACGCTCGGCGTCAGCGTAAGGTTGGCCTCTTCGTCACCGTGTCGCAGAACGAGTTCAACGAAGGTGTTGGCGGCGAGCTCGTGGGTGTAGGGCGTTCGGCCGACGAGTTCTCCGTCGATGAAGACTTCCGCGCCGCTCGGTTCGGACTGCACCACCGTGGGCGTGAAGTCGAGTTCCCCAAACTCGATTTCGCTTGGGTCGACGAGCACGGGCTCCGACGGAACCTCCGGCGGACCGGCGGCTTCGACCACTACGGGAGAGGGGTCGGGTGAGGAGCCCACGAAGTACGCCGCGATGCCGACTGCGAGGGCGAGAATGATCACCGCAGCGATCCACGGCCACTGGGCGCGCTGCGCCGTCGTGCGGACAAAGACGCCCGTGCGCGATGCGCGCTGCATTGCGACCGCGTCCTCGATGCATTTGTCGAGGGCCTTGATGAACGCGCTGGCGTCCTGAAAGCGCTTCTCGGGCGCCTTTTCGAGCGACTTGAGAACCGCGCGATTCAGGCTGGGGGGAATACGCCGTTCCGGTGCGACTTTGACGGGCGGTTCCGGCTTGTCGCGGATGTGCTTGGCCATGACGACGACGGCATCGTCGTCGCGAAAGGGCGCGAGGCCGGTGAGCATTTGATAGAGGAGGACACCCACGCTGTAGATGTCGCTTCGCGCGTCGAGCGTCTTCCCCTGCGCCTGCTCCGGCGACATGTATCGCGGCGTCCCGAAGACCGTGCCTGCCTGCGTTTCGAGTTGATCGAATTGGTTTTCGCCCTCGAAGACTTTCGCGATCCCAAAGTCGAGAACTTTGACGACGACGTCTTCGTGACCCTCCACCTGGGCGAGGAAGATGTTGTCGGGCTTCAGGTCGCGGTGAATGATGCCCTTGGCGTGCGCTTCGTGAAGGGACGCAAGGATCTGCCGGACGATGCGAATCGCGAGCGGCGGTGACATCCCACCGTCGGCTTCGATCCGTTGTGTGAGGAGGTCTCCTTCGAGGAGCTCCATCGCGAGGTAGAGGGTCCCGTCGGGGGTTTGCCCAAAATCGAAGACCCGCACCGTATTCGGGTGCACGAGCAGGCTCATCGCTTTTGCTTCGCGATGAAAGCGCGTGATGGTGTCGGGATCCCAGCTGACTTCTTCGCGAAGAAGTTTCAGCGCGACCGCGCGACCGAGGCCGGTTTGGGTCGCGCGATAGACGGTCCCCATCCCTCCACTGCCAATGCGACTTTGCACGACATAGCGGTCCGCAACCGTGCGGCCCAGGAGAGGGTCGTGTTCCGGGTGGGTCTGCGTCATCGAGAGGGACCGCTAGACTAGCACGGCCAGCATTGCCAACAAATGTGGATAGTTAGCTCGGCGGAACGCAGTACATCGGGAAGAACGTCGTGCCATCACCGGTACTCTCGGCGCGCTGTGGCCGGCAAACGTCGACACCAGGACAGCGATCGTCTGAGCAGCAGCTCGTGGTGCACCGTCCACCAAAGCAGTCTCCTGTATCGCACCCGTCCTGGGGGCTGCCGAATACGCAGGTCCCGAAAAGTGGGTCGATGATTCCCGAACAGCATTCTTCCAAGTTCCGGCAATAGTCGTTCACACAAGAGCTGCCATAGGGGCGATTAGGGGCACTGCCGGTGGCGCGCTCCGTCTGGAAGCACCCCTGCCCGAAGAAAAAGTCGAGGCGGCCATATCGGCAAAAGCCCGTCATTCCTGGTTCGTCGGGGCAGTTGGCGTTCTCCGTGCACACGTTGGCCCCCGAGCCCGACGGAACGCACTCCAACCCGCGCGGGGAGATTCCACAGTCTCCTGGGCAGTCTGACCCTGCGCCGCAGGAGGACACGCAGGTCCCGCCCGTGCAGAGCCCGGATCGACAGTCCCCACTCCCTGCACACGAGGAACCGTGGGCGCCGACACCCACGGCGTCCCGGCCTGTGGCGGCGATGATCGGCGGCGTCGGTGCAACGCAAGACCGGGCTCCTGTTCCGGGCCCGAAGCAGAATTGCCCAAGCGGGCACGTCGCGTCATTGCAGCACGGATCGAAGCAAACACCCGCAATGGGGAGACTTAGCGTTTCGCCTGCCGCACAGAACCCGCTCTGACACTCGAAATCGTTGTTGCAGGCGGATCCGTTCACCCTCGGGTCTTGGCAGTCAGGTGAGCTCGAGTCGCAGAAGCGACCATCCAGTTCACACACTTCCCGGTCGCAAACGGTCTCGACGCAGACCTCGCCTTCGCATGCCTGTCCGTCGTTGCAAGCGCGACACTCTCTTCCTGTCGCGCAGGAGTTCGGGACACAACCGGTTGCGAGTTCGCACACTTCGCCCGACTCGCAAACGACATCGCGCGGTGCACGACACTCCGGTCCACTCGGGGGCGTTTCGGCGTCGGGCACCGCGGTGCCGTCGCAGTCGTGGTCGATGGTGTCGCAGAGCTCGTCAGCGTCTGGATTGATGTCGTCGCGCATGTCGTCGCAGTCGGCGATGGTGAGGTCGACTTCGCACTCGCCGTCCGGCGTGCCGCAGCCTTGGGTGCCGCATCGGTTGAAGCCGTCCCCGTCCCGGTCAAACGTTTCGTGCTGCTCGATCATGAGGCTTCCGTCTTCGTCGTTCCCTTCGTCGATCGCGTCGTCGCAGTCGTCGTTGACGCCGTTGCAGACTTCGGGGATGAGCTCGAGGCCTTCGTCGATCTCTCCGTCGCAGTCGTCGTCGACGTTGTTGCAGGCTTCGACCCCGGCGTCGTTGGTCGGAATGCAGCTCGCGTTTTCGACGCAGCGCCCGACCGCGGCACCGATGCTATCGGGCTGGCAGACGAATCCATCGGGACAGGGGTTCGGGACATCTGGGTCGCAACGAGTCGTTGTGTTGGGACTCGTGAGCACGGAACAGCCGGTAAGAAAAAACGCAGCGACGACCCACCGGCGCATCAGAACGTACCTCGTAGAAGAAGCTGACCACCCTGGGCGCTTGCCTCGGCGTCAACACTGACGTCCGCGTCGCGCTCATAGGTACGCACGCGGAGGACATACATCAGAAATGCGGATACGACAGCCGCTCCGCCGAGTCCGAGGAGGATGTCCGTGGTGAGTGCGAACCTGTCGGCCCGGTCGCCGTCGCTGCGAAGACATTGTTCGTAGTCTTCGATGGAATCGCCCGCTTGAATGCGCCTTCCGTTGACGTCGCTTTCGAGGGAGAGCGTGACGCCGCCCAGGATCGCGCCAGCGACGACGAGTGCCGCGCCGCTTCCAAGCGTGACCCAAAAGGGAAGGTCCGCGACGCCTCGGTCTCGAACGATCACCCGCGGCGCGAGCTGACGAAGGACCGGAGGCGCGTCGGGTTGCTGGGCTTGCTCGCGAAGGCGAAGCCAGTCGCGCGCGCCTTCCAAACGGCGGAGCATCGCTTCGCCGTCGGCACGCTCGTCACTCGCCGCTTCGGGAATCAGCTGGAGGTATTGGGTGCCGTAGTCGACTGCTTTGTCGAGCTCTCCCATGAGCTCGTAGACCCGCGCGAGGTTGTAGAGCAGCGTCGGCGAGCCCGGATCCAAGGTGAGCGCGAGTTCCAGATCCTCCGCCGCGTCGGGGTATTGGCCGGCCTCGTAGTGCGCCAGTGCTTCATCAAAAAGCTGGACGGCCTCCGCCGGCGGCTCGCGCACCTCTTGGGCGAGCGCGATGCGGGGAATGAGAAGAAAAAGAAAGAGGAAGCTGGCTTTTCGAAGCACGTCCACGAGTTTGTTCAGCGCCCGCAGCTCGGGCGACTCCCTCGTACGGTACACGACCGCTTCCGAGGCGTCACGCGGTCGCGAAGAGGCGAGACGCATCCCGAAAGCTCTTCATTTCGAGGGCGTTCCCAGAGGGATCCCGAAGAAAGAACGTCGCCTGCTCGCCTGGTTTTCCCTGAAAACGAATTCGCGGCGCAATCAGGAAGGTGGTTCCGTTCCCACGAAGGCGATCGGCGAGGGCGTGCCATTCGTCCCATGGAAGGACGAGGCCAAAATGGCGGACCGGCACCTCGTCGCCATCGACGTGGTTGGTGTCCACGTCGGCGATCTCCGCGAGGTGAACGGAGAGCTGGTGGCCGCGAAAGTCGAAGTCGACCCATCGGTCGGCCGAGCGAGCTTCGGGGCAGCCGAGCAGATCGCCGTAAAACGCCCGGGCGGCCTCGAGATCGTGAACCGGGATTGCGAGGTGAAAGGGCGTCATTCCTCTTCCTGGCGTGGCTGCGGCGGGTAGCCTTTGAGCGCGCGGAGCACGCGCGCCTGGGCGCGGCTTCGAAGGGGGCCCTCATAGAGGCCGAGGAGCTCCTGAAAGATGCGGTTTCCACGCTCGGAGTCGATGGAGGCTTCGTCGAGGCGCCGCCACAGGAGCCGTTCGAGCGCGCGATGACGTTCCGCGCTCCGCATCGCGCGGGCCAGCAGTCGCACGTTTTCGGGACTCGTTGGGTCCGCTTTGTCGGCGCGCCGCGCAAAGGATGCCGCGAGTGCGGGTCGACCGAGATCCTCGAGGGCGAGGGTCGCTGCGCGGCGAAACGCGGACGCTCGCTTCGGGCCCCGCGAACGGCGGGCTTCCTGCTTTGCGGCGGCGATCGATTTGCGCGCGCGCACGAGGGCCGGATCGCGGAAGAGAGGAATCCGCGACTTCAGCAGGAGAAACGCGCCGAAGACGCCAACGGCGATCAGGATCGGTACGGTCCCCACGGCGGAGACCATACCGCGAGCCACCCGCCGCGTTCCGGATTTCTCGGCGCGTGCGGAACCTCGCGGGGCGGAAGGCGTCTGGTAGGGTGCGAATCATGTGGCGATGGCTGCTAGCAATCGGTGTGATGGCGGGCTGCGGAGAGCGCGTTCCGAACGAACGTCCGCCAGCGGATCACGGTCCGGCCCCGAACGCAGCGGAGGACCCGCTCGGGGCAACGCTTCACGGGTGGGGCCAAGAGGTGATTCCGCGCCATGAGCCGGAGGGGATCGTGCTGCGCGGTCGGCTTCGGCGGGGCGAGGTCGAGGACCATCCGGTCGTGCTGATCGGAACGCATTGCTACACGTTTCTCGGCGTGGCGTCGGACGGGGTTCAGGATCTCGATTTGCTCCTGCTCGACCCGAACGGCGCGGCGGTGATGCACGACACCGACGAAGGACAGCGCGCGTCGCTGGGGGTTCGTGAGCAGGTCTGTCCGGCGACGCCGGGCGCCTACGAAATCCGTGTGCGGGTGTTCTCCGGCGAAGGCGAGTACGCGGTCCGGATGTACAAATACCAGGTCATCTGACCCGCGATTACCGAATCGTGATGGTTCCGGGCATCAGCGCCATCGGAACCTCGCCGCTGCTGAGCGCAGCTCCCAGACTCACGGCGCTTCGAAGGGCGTCTGGAATCGGTGCGTCCGCCTCCGCGTTGGGGGCGTCGCCCTCCTCGACGCGCACGCCAATGCTCGAGGTCACATAGTCGAGAAGGGAGCCAGGCCTCCGCGGAATCGTCACGACCTCCGCGTCGCGGGGGAGACCGGCAAGCTCGCGAGCGCGGTCGAGAGCCGCAAGGTAGCCGCCGAGATGGTCGACCAGGCCTTGCGCGTGCGCGGCGTCGCCGGTCCACA